>CADAXO010000045.1 GCA_902791885.1 Oscillospiraceae bacterium
CATTCTCGGTACATAAGCGCCGTTTACAAAGTAGCCGTATACCATGAGCAGGTAGCGTGATGCGTCAACTGTGTTGATATCTGAGCCCTGATAAGGCCAGTAGGCTGACATGATGTCAATACACTTATCGCTCATGCCGAGTGCACGGAAGAATTCTCCGGCGCTCATACCCATTATCTTCATGAAGTTGGGATGTTCTTTACGAAGGACTTCGAAGTCCGGGTTGCCTCTTGTTGAACCCCAGTAATCAAGACCTGCCGCCATATCCTCGTATGCCATGAAGAACTTGTTCATGGCTTCGATATCGTCAGGACAGATCTCCTTCATCAGTTCCATGACTTTATCCTTGCCGTGAGGGAAGGTGACATCGATCTCGCGCACGCCGTTCTTCTCGACTATATATCGGAATGCGTCCTTGATAGGGATCATGTCAACTTTGATGCCCAGCTCGTCAAAGAGCTTACCGAGCTCGCCGCGGATCTCGCCTTCGCCGAAGTCCGGGATCTCATGCAGGGAAGCATCAAATTCGAATCTTCCTCTGACAAAGCTTGTTGCAGCTCCTCCGGGAAGATTGTGCCGTTCAATAACAAGGGTTTTAAGCCCCATTCGCGATGCACGACAGGCAGTCATAAGACCGCCGTTGCCGGCTCCGATTACGATCAGATCGTATTTCTCTGACAAAGAACATCCCTCCCCTTTTAGAATGATCCTTTTGTTATTATAATCAAGAATACAAAACTCTTTAACGAAATTCAATTATTTTTGTGAATTGAAACCGGATTTAATATGGAAAACGGATATGATGAGAAAATAACCAGAAGGCTGTTCTTCAGTATGGTGCCGATACAGATCCTGATGGTCATGTGCGGCGGCGTAAATGTAATTATCGACAGTGCTTTCGCAAGTAATCTCATAGGACCTCAAGCCATGGCTGTAACAGGTCTTTACTGGCCTTTGTGCAAGGTCCTCGATACAGTAAATGCGCTGATCTTCTGCGGTGCACAGCTTATGTGCGGCAAGTACCTCGGAGAGAACACCGTAAAGCGCGCCAGGGGTGTATTCACACTCGATATGCTGTTGATCACGGTCTTCGGCATCATTGCTTCTTTGATGTTCGGATTTTGTCCTGCCGTTGCCGCGATAGTATGTACCGGACCTTCAAACCCCTTGTTTTCCGGGCTTTTGTCTTATCTCAAGGGCTTGAGTACCGGTGTTGTACCGTTCCTTCTCGGAACACAGCTCACTTCGTTTTTACAGCTGGAGAAGAAGGAGAAACTTGGATATATCGGTATTGCCGGTATGTTTATTACCAACTCCGCATGTGACTATATCTTCATTAAGATCTTAAATCTTGATATTTACGGATTGGGACTTGCTACTTCCGTTTCGAACTGGGTGTATTTCCTGATCCTTCTCATTTGCTTTATGGGCGGTAAAGTGACATTCAAGATCTCGTTCAAAGATCTTGATTTCAGGGAATTGCCATACGTTATCAAGAACGGTCTTCCTGAGGCAGGAACACAGTTTATGCAGGTGCTAAGAGGGTATATCCTTAATAACCTGATCCTTAATATGGCAGGAAGTGCCGGCCTTGAGGCTTTCACGGCCGTATGCTCGTTCGGTTACGTTTACTGGGCAGTGCCGGCAGGTGTCTCATCGGCGTTTATCAATCTTGCAAGTGTTTATACAGGAGAGCAGGATAAGACGGCAATTGAACTTCTGCTGAAGATCTTCTTAAAAAGAGCACTGCCTCAGGTTATCGGCGTATCGCTGATCCTGTCGTGTCTGGCTTATCCGATGACTAATATCTATTTCCATGATCCGGCAAGCGCAGCTTATCAGATGGCTTTCCTGGGATTTATACTATTCCCGCTGTCATCTCCTGTCAGTACATTTATCGTCGGCATCAGAGATCTTTGGCGATGTATGGACTTCCAGCTTGCGGTTACGATTAACGTAATAGCGGACGGATTCCTGGGAGTTGTCGCAATGTCTTTCATCTTTGGAGGTCTTTTCGGAATGACGGGAATCTGGCTGGCACAGCTTGCAGGTGGCTGGTTTACCGTGCTTCTCATGTTTATCCTCGCCTGGATACGTGAGAAAAAAGCCCCGTTCAGTTATCCTGTTCTTTGCTGTTATCCCAAGAACTTCGGCGTTGACGAGGATCACCGTCTCTCGATTTCCGTGCACAGTATGGAGGAGGTAGTGAATATCTCACAGAAGGTCATGGACTTCTGTGATAAGCTGGGTGTGGACAGGAAAACCTCTTTCAGAGCGGGCCTGTGCGTTGAAGAGATGGCGGGCAATATAGTAAAGCACGGGTTTACGGGCAAAGCCAACCGTGTGATCGATATATGCGTCGTAAAGACAGACGAGGAACTGATCATCAAGATGAAGGATAACTGTAAACTCTTTAATCCTCAGGATATCGATGATATCTTCGTTCCCGAGGATCCGGTAAAGAATATCGGAGTGCGTGTAGTAAGAAAAGTTTGCAAATCTATGGATTATTATCCGCTTCTCGGATTGAATGTACTCACGATTAAGATGTAAGATATAAGTGTTATGAAGAAGGGTGTAAGTTTATTACTTTTGATATCTGTACTCGGTCTCACGGCTTGTGAGACCGGTAATTTTCCTAAGGCAAGTGATGATCTGTCTGAGGTTTCCATTGTAGCGCCTTATCATGAGCAGGAGACAGAACCGTCATCTGAGCCTTCGGAGACAGTTCCTGCTGAAGATATATATGCCGAGCCGAACGGGCAGATATGCATATTGTTCACGAGTGATGTTCACTGCGGAATAGATGAAGGCTTCGGATATGCAGGTCTGTATGAAGTAAGAGAACACATAATCCGTGAAGGTTATTCAACGATATTGGTTGATGACGGTGATGCGATACAGGGCGGACTCGCAGGTACTTTAACCGAGGGTGAGGATATCATCGGAATAATGAATGAGATGGAATACGATGTTGCCGTTCCGGGTAATCACGAGTTCGATTACGGAGTTGACCGTTTCCTTGAGCTTGCAGGTCAGGCGGAATTCCCTTATGTATGCTGTAACTTCAGTTATGAAGGTTCCGAGTACTTTGATCCTTATATCATCATAGAACGTGCAGGCCTCAAGATAGCATTTGTCGGAATCCTTACACCTGATACCATGTTTACGACAGATTCCCGAGACTTATGTGATGAAGACGGTAATCTGGTCTGTGACTTTATGTACAACGATAACGACGGAACGATGCTCTATCAGGCTGTTCAGGATGCCGTTGATTCTGCAAGGGCAGAAGGAGCTGATTATGTTTTCGCTGTAGCTCATCTCGGTAACAATGAGGAATGTGTGCCATTTACTTTTGCCGATGTCATTGAGAATACTTCCGGTATAGATGCTTTCTTCGACGGTCACAGTCACGATACGGAACAGCTTACCGCGGTTAATGCCGAAGGTGAAGAGATCACAAGGTATGCTGTCGGAACCAAGCTTGACTGTATCGGATATATGTATCTTTCTCCTGAAGACGGTATAACCTCTGCAGGTATATGGACATGGAATAACGATGTATGTGCACAGGATCTTCTCGATATAGAGAATCCGATGACGGATCTTGTTAATCAGGATCTTGCCGATCTTGATGAAAGATGCGAAACTGTAGTGGCATCGTCCCCCTTTGATCTTCTTATAAATGATCCCGAGCGTGTTGCTGAGGACGGAACTCCGTTAAGGATCATAAGGACTCAGGAGACCAATCTCGGAGATCTGTCTGCCGACGCCATAAGAATATGCACGGGTGCTGATATTGCGCTTGCCAATGCAGGCGGAATAAGAAGCAATATAGAAGCCGGAGATATAACATACGGCAACATTATCGATGTGCACCCGTTCGGCGATCAGGTAAATGTTATAGAAGCGAGCGGTCAGCAGATCCTTGATGCACTTGAATGGGGTGCGAGGTCGCTTCCGGATGAGTCGGGTTCGTTTATTCAGGTGTCGGGATTAACATACGATATCGATGTAAGTGTCGTATGCAGCTTCGATCTCGATGATGACGGTCAGTGCGCGGGCATCAACGGTCCGAGACGTGTCAGCAACGTAACGGTAGGGGATGAGCCCATTGATCCCAATGCAACATATACAGTAGCCGGCTGGAATTTTCTTCTTTTCGATAACGGGGACGGAAATACCGCTTTCGACGGATGTAATGTGATATCGCGTAACATAATGATCGACAATCAGGCTCTCATCAACTATATAACGGATAATCTGAACGGCGTTATAAGTGACGACTACAGCAATCCCTACGGTCAGGGAAGAATTAACATAACAGGAATGCCCGAAGAAGATCAGTGATTGGTCTTGCCTCTTGAGGCGTACTTCGCGTTCTTGGCTGCATACATCTTCTCGTCGGCTTCTCTTATGGCCTGAGTTAAGTCGAAGTTGTCATCAAATACGGAAGTCGTGTAACCGCAGCTGGTAGATACCTTATATTCCTTATCTGAGTTTGCATTGTACTCTTCAAGGTTCCTGTCGATGTTCTCAATGATCTTATCAGGATCACAGTCTCCGAATACGATGGAGAATACTTCGTCACCGCCGAATCTTGTGGACAGGCTCGTTTCCGGAACGGAACTGTAAAGCGCGTTGGCAACTGCATAGATGGCGTTGTCGCCTTCGGCATGTCCGTAATGGTCGTTGATATACTTAAGACCGTCAAGGTCTGACATAATAACTGTTACAGGTTTCTTATAGTAATCCGGTTCATTCCTGTGCTGCTTAAGAACATTCTGGAAGCCGATACGGTTATAAAGACCCGTGAGAGCATCGTGTCTGTACATCTCATCCATCTCACGAAGAAGAGTCTTCTGATATCTGATGTTGATATATCCGCCGACACCTGTACTTACGGCGTTCGTAACACTCATGGTGTTGGTGTAGTTCGATATGAGATAGTCCTGATAGTAGTAGCAAATGAATCCGAACGGTCTTGTCATGAAGTCCAGGGCATTGAATATCAGGGGATAGCCCTTCTTAACAAGTTCCATGATCCTGTTCCTGACACAAAGCGCCATTACGTCTTCACAGTTATCCGCGAAGCCTGTCGAGATATCAAGAGTACCTTCTTTGTACTTCGCCGGATTCGATGAATCGTAGATAGTGACGAATTCCTTAGGCGCTTCCTCTATTCTCGGGTCAGTAAAATAGTTGATGGATTCTTCGAAGCACTTCCTGTCTGCGACGATGAGCGTGGTATCCATCTTGTATGACTCGAGATGTGCAGTCATGGCGCCCGGAGTCTTGCTCGCCTGCATTGATGAAGTAATAAGATGCAGTACACGGTTATCGTCGTTAAGACGGGCGAAACTCTCTCTGAAACGGTTACGGAGTATCGCCGGATGTTCTGTGTGTCTCGGACAGCCGCATGATTCATTGGCACAGAATGTCGGGACGATCATTCTGTTATTTACCTCGCGGTCAGCGGACATCTTGATCACCATTTCAGCCGTGGCAGTAGCCATTTCAATAATGTCGCATGTGGCCGTCGTAATGACGGGGGAGGTGAAGTAGATCTCATCGTAGCCGTCAAATCCCGTGACGATTACATCCTGGGGAACCATATAGCCTGCAGATATCAGCATCTCCGACACCGTGATAGCCATGATATCGTTAGCGCAGATGACGGCTTCGGGCATATTGCCTCTGTCTATCAGGGCTCTTGTGGCGATACGGCAGGGATCGGCCCAGAAATCGCCGTAGCTTATCATTGAATCATCGAAAGGAATATCGTTCTCGGCAAGGACCTTCTTAAATACTGCGATCCTCTGTTCCGAGAATTCGTTATTCTTATGTCCCGCCATCATGTGCGGATGTCTTACATTATGGTCTTCGATAACGTGACGGACGACCTTCTCGAAGCCTGCATTGTAATCGTAACTTATGCATGAGACGCCTTCATAATGACCGTCGGCAACAACGACCGGAAGATCATACTTATGGGCGTTCTTTATGATCTTATTTGCGATCTTATGACTCTTGATCTTTTCATCCATTATGATGACTGCATCGATATAGCGGTAGGGAATGAGGTCATAGATATATTTCTCCGTGGCTACACGGTCCTCTTCCCAGTAGATATCGGAATTAATCGCGAAAATCAGGACGGAAAACCCTTCCGCCTTAAGACATTCATTAAGCCGGACAATAAAACCGTGCGTCTGTGGTTCGTAAACACGGGATGTGCATAGGGCCACTAACTTCTTGCCGTTTATCATTCGCTTCTCCGATGCATAAGATTACGATGTATATTCTACTATTAGAATGTGGAGCAAATTTTATTATATTGTTAATTAATCGTCATGTTACGGCCGGAAAGGCTTCTGCCGCATCCGCTTCGGTGACCTTGACCGGGATAGTAAGCTTTTCGCTGATAAGGCCTATGTATTCTCCGTAGCTTTTTCCTATAACAATGTTACATTTTTTGTCGGGGGTCCTTAATGAATAGAACCTTCTGTAGCAGATGAGCTCGGCTTCCGGGAAATCATTGCGGATATCTTCAGCCGGTATCTCCTGAAGCCTGCCGAAAGCTTTCTTCTTAAGTAGCAAAGGCTCGCCATCCTTGGTGACGACGAACCAGATGACACCACGCTTTCTGATCTTGGGAAGTCCCTTAAAAACGAAGAACGGAACGGAAATAATAAGTTCCGGATTATCCTTCCTGATGCGCCTCGGGAGCTTCTTGTGAACGTGTGCGATCTCTTTGCCTCGTCTGAAGATTCTGTGCAGCACGGGTCTTATGTAGACTTCCTTGTAGTAGAACGTGATCCTCCTTAACACATTGAAAAGCAGGATTCCCAGGACTGCCGCGATAATGCTGAAGATGAACGAGATAACGGGGAAGGTGATCTGAAGCAGGATCATTCCCGCATGGATCAAAGCCTTGATTATCTGTTCTACTATATTAAGACCTTTGACGGGAACTGCCGCACATATCGTTCCGATATTATCGACGCAGTCGTAGCAGATGCTGTAAACAACGGATGCTATTATTAATGTGAATATGCCGATCATCCATACATACCAGGGAGCTCCTCCCGATGAGGATGAGGCGCTGTTTGAGAATGCATTAAGAACCATGGCGGCATGCTTACCCGAACTTGCCGTCTTAGGCACATTATCGTTGGTCAGCAGGGGCATGAGGGAAAGAGCCGTGACTCCTATCCAGCCCGAGAGCTTATCGAGTTTGTCTATTGTTGCCTGTGATACGATCTTGCTTTCCGCGAATGAGTGCAGGATTATCATGACCGCCGCGACAAGTGTAAGGAAGACCGCAGCATAAGGGTTCGCGATCGGGAGCTCTGCTGCCGCATTAAGAACCGGAATGCCGTTAAGTGAGTCGGCGACCGCATTGAAAAAAGATGAATCGGGGGAGTAAAGAGAAGCATTCTCGATGGCACCCAAAGTTGACAGGGCCGCCATCGTCGCGGTCGGATTGACCGAAGCCGTGACGGCAGTCGAGAAGATGCCGGTATAGTAACCGAGACTTCTTCCGAGTGTCATAGACGCTGCATTAAGTAACATAACTCCCCCTTATCCCTTGTTGTGGTGATTCTATCACAATAAAGTATAATTAGAGAAATGATACAAGGAGGATTCCCCTATGAATGAGAAGGCTATGTATAAGCTGAGCTACGGACTGTTCGTGCTCACTGCTAACGAGGACGGACGCGATAACGGCTGTATCGTCAATACGGTTCAGCAGGTAACGACCGAGCCGAACAGGATCATCGTCGCCATTAATAAGAATAATCTTACGCACGATATGGTGAAGAATACGGGAAAGTTCAATGTTTCCGTATTGTCCGAGAATTCGAAGTTCGAGACATTCAAACACTGGGGAATGCAAAGCGGCAGAGACGTCGATAAGCTCGAGGCTATAGAGATCTCACGTTCGGAGAACGGCCTTGTTTATATAGCAGGGGAAGAGACCAACGCTTTCATCTCGGCAAGTGTCGTAAGCTCTCAGGACCTCGGAACGCATACATTGTTCCTTGCAGATGTAACGGACTGTGAAGTCTTAGGCGATGCCGAGAGCGCCACATATTCTTACTATCAGAAGAATATCAAGTCTAAGCCTGCTCCTAAGACGAAGGGCTTTGTATGTACGGTATGCGGATATATCTATGAGGGAGATGAGCTCCCTTCAGATTTTGTATGCCCGTGGTGTAACCACGATGCATCATATTTTGAACCTGTAAAATAAAACCTTAACGGAGGAAAGATAATGTCAGACGAGACAAAGATCACAGAAAACGGAAATGTAAGCGAGCTTCTGAGCCAGATCAAGGATGAGATGAAGCGTGATAACAGAAAGGATGCGGCGAAGGACACTGTTCGTAACCTCGCATTGGTAATAATGGCTGTCTGTGTAGTTATCGTATCAGGTTTTGTTATCTACTCGGTAAACAGCATTAATCAAAAGATCAATGCGATCTATACCAAGGCTGATGCAGCCGTTACAACATTAAATGATGTTGCAGGTGATATTCAGGATGCTGATCTTGCAGGTATGGCAGAGCAGATCAAGGCTTTGACTGAAGATGCGACTGATGCAGTTGCCGCTACTATGGATAAGATCGATGCGCTCGATATAGACAGCCTGAACAGCACTATCCATCAGCTTGACGAGACTACCGAAGCTTTCAGCTCCACTGTAGATGCCATCAATTCAATATTCGGTCATTAATAAGATCAGTAACTTAATCCCAGGTGTTTTCTTAAATCGGCATCGCTTCCGATGATGACGACAGTCTGTCCGGCTTTAAAGGCTTCGGTCGGATCATAATCCATATTGAAGTCATCCTTGGAATTCTTGACAGCGAGAACATTAAGTCTCATGTTCTGACGGATCTTAAGATCGATCATGGACTTGCCTACCCAGGAAGCGGGTACTTCGACCTCGAAGATAGAGTAATCGCCGGGTACGGGAATATAATCTTTTACATTCGCTGAGCTGAAGCGGATCGCGGTCCACTTAGCCATGAACTTCTCGGGGTAGACGACTTCGTCTGCCCCGTTTCTTAATAAGAACTTCTCATGAACGCCTCTGGAGGCTCTTGAGATTACGAACTTCGCGCCGAGTTCTTTAAGGAGGGAAGTGGTCTCAAGGGAGCTTTGGAAATCATCTCCTATGGATACGACGCAAAGGTCGAATGTATCGACTCCGATGGACTTCATGAAGTCTTCGTCAGTCGCGTCTCCTATGAGGCTTGAGGTTACGTAGGGAAGAACTTTCTCGAGTCTTTCTTCCTGACTGTCGATGACCAGGATCTCGTCGCCCTGAGCGGCGAATTTCTGCATCAGATATGTTCCGAATCTTCCTGCACCGATAACGAGTATGTTCTTCATAATCTCCTCCTTATTGTTATCCTACGGCTACCTTGTCCGTCGGATACTTATCATAGATTGCATTTGTTCTTCCGGTCGCGGCGAAGACGAGTGTTAATCCTCCGACTCTGCCGCCGTACATTATGAATATGAGTATCAGCTTGGAAGCAGTACCCAGTGTTGACGTTATGCCCATAGTAAGACCTACAGTAGCAACTGCCGATCCGCACTCGAATAAAGTTGTCACCAAAGGAAGCTTCTCGATGGTCGCGATAGCGATAGCGCCGATAAGGAAAAGGTGCATATCAAGAAGGAAGATCGCGACTGCATTAAGGACGGTGTCCTGAGTTATACGTCTCTTGAATAAAGCGGGTGCCTTTTCGCGGCGGAAGACGGACATCATCGCAGCCCACAGGATAGCGATGGTGGTGATCTTCATGCCTCCTGCAGTCGATCCCGGAGCTCCGCCTATAAGCATCAATATGATCGTAATTGCAATTCCGCTTCCCGAGAACTCGTTGTAATCGACTGTGTTAAAGCCCGCGGTCCTGGGGCTTACTGCGCTGAATAAAGCCTCGAGTATGCGCTCGCCCTGAGGGTGTCCAGCAAGCTCGAAGATATAGAAATAAAGTGCAGGTATAACGATAAGAAAGATCTCCGAGACGAGGATGATCTTGCTCTGCGTGCTGTATTTTTTGAATTTGAACTTGTATGTTCTGATGTCGTCCCAAGTAAGGAAGCCGAGGCCGCCTGTGAGGATCAGCACGATGAATACGATGTTTACAAGCGCGTTGTCTGCATAGAAGGTAAGGGAAGAGCACTCGCCGCCTGCGGAGCCCATAAGGTCGAAGCCCGCGTTACAGAAAGCGGAGATCGACATGAAGACCGAGTACCAGATGCCCTTAGCGACACCGAAGTCTCTTATGAATACGGGCATTACAAGTACTGCACCCAGTCCCTCGAAAAGGATCGTTCCCTTAACAATGAACTCAGTCAGTTTGGCAATGTCTCCCATGTTAGGCGCGGATACGGCCTCCTGCATCGCGGCTCTCGAACGGATGTCGATGTTACGTCCCATGATCTTCGTGAAGAAGGTAGTCATGGTAAGGACGCCCATGCCGCCTACCTGTATGAGCAGAAGGATAACTACCTGGCCGAACAAAGACCATGATGTCTGAGTGTCCTGAACTATAAGTCCGGTAACGCATCCTGCGGATACCGAAGTGAACAGTGCATCGATGAACGGGGTGAATTCTCTGTTCTTTGATGAGAACGGCATCATGAGGAGGAGAGCTCCCGTGAGTACCATTATAAGAAAGCCCAGTAATATGATCTGGGGACCCGTCAAACGTCTATGTGTTCGTTTTTGCATGACGATATTATATAATAACTGCTATGAAAGAAAAAATAACAATATCAATTCTGCTGTTATCAATGGTCATGGGGGCCTGCTGCGCCTGTGATGCGGACAGTGCACCTATAGAAGAAACAGTACCCTCCGACACTTCGGAGGAGACGGTTCCTGTAACTTCCGAGACCGTTCAGTCGACCGAGCTTGCTCCGATCATCGTGAGCGAGACTGCCGAGACAGAGCCCGAAGAGGATACGGCGGCTCCGTTCTTTATGAATATCAACCGTGAAGTATATGTTACTAACGGCGGTGAGTTCGATATCAACGAATATATCAGTTATATCGATGATCACGATTCCGATGTCGATCTTACGGTCGAAGGGACGGTCGATATGAGTACGACAAGCTCGTATCCTCTGACACTTTGGATCACCGATGACGCAGGCAATACCACGTCGGAGCAGATGACGGTATATGTAGTTGACCCGGTTGAACCCGGATCATCTTCCGATTACCAGGGTGAAGCCACTACAGCAAATGCGACACCGTTTGCCGATTTCATGAATGCCTATCCCGGAGATAATGTCCATTACGGAATCGATGTTTCACACTGGCAGGGCAATATTGACTGGAATCAGGTAAGAGATGCAGGATGCGAATTCGCATTCATAAGAG
The DNA here is from genome assembly GCA_902791885.1 of Oscillospiraceae bacterium. Next base: position 11,411 of record CADAXO010000045.1, read on the forward strand.
CAGGATGGTCTTCAGCGGGTGAATTCCATATTGATGATTACTATACAGCCAATATGGAAGGCGCTTCTGCTGCAGGCATCAAGATAGGCGTTTATGTATATACATCCGATAATGAGATCGAAGATGTGGAGACTCTGGCTGACACGATCTGTGATCTTGTTGAAGGATACGATGTTGATCTTCCGATCGTATTCGACTGGGAGAATTTCTATAGTAATTTCCAGAAATATTCATTGAGCATAGATGATCTTAACGACCTTTACAGGGCGTTCGAAGACAGGGTGGAAGAAAGAGGTCTTACCAGTACTTTGTATGCAAGTAAGTTCGTTCTCGAGATCATCTGGGATGACGATATAACGAGCGTGTGGCTTGCCCACTATACAAGCCAGACTGATTATGCAGGT
>CADAXO010000046.1 GCA_902791885.1 Oscillospiraceae bacterium
TGCTGCTGCCCGATAAGACGAAGACATTTACATTGGGTGTAAGACTTGCGGTTATCGCCATGGGTCTTCACATCACGCCCAAGATGCCGACTTCATGCCCCGAGTGTATCGGTGTAGAGAAGGCAGGAAACAAGCTCATCCTTGAGTTCGATAACCTTGCTGACGGCTTAAGACTTGCCGAGGGTAAGACTGAACTTCGAGGTTTTACTATCTGCGGAGAGGACAGAATATTCTATCCTGCGCAGGCAAGGATCCTGCACGGCGTTAGAGTTATGGTATGGCGTGACGATATCGAGGAGCCTGTAAGCGTAACTTACGGTTTCTCACCGTTCCCGCACGATGCCACATTCAAGAACCTGAATGACCTGCCCGTTATGCCTTTCAGATTCGACAGACTTCCCGCGTTCTATGCTCCTGATCTTTACTTCAGAAGCTGTGACGATCTTGAGATGATCGGCATGAAGGAGTGGGGCGATGAGTTCGAAGTTCTGAAGGTATTCAGGACATTTAAGGGCAACGGCGTTATATCCGCCGATAACATGAACAAGACCGAAGGAAGCGCTTCGCTTCATATAAGATACGAGACCGAGAACTCCCTTTACGGATTCGAACCGAATCTCGATTATGCTTCGCTGATGGGACCTTTGATCATAAGAAATAAGCACAAGATGGTAATCGATGTGTTTAATCCGGATCCCGTTAAGAAGGAACTTAGAGTTCAGGGCTTCGTAACTGTCGATATCAGACAATCGTTGAACTGGCAGAGGCTCGAGATTGAATGGAACAAGGACGAGGATATCGTTCTTGAACACTTGAAGTTTACTGTTGTTGACGCCTCGAAGAACGGCGAGATCTATATCGACAACATCAGATTTTTGTAAGGAGCGGATGATATGTTTGATAAGCTTCTGCCTGCACTCGAAGAGAGTATGAAGAACGACAGCGGTTCCATGCCTGTCGTTTTCGAAGGGCTTGAACAGATCCGTGAGGAGAAAGATTCGAAGGCTGAGATGAGCGTTCATAACTTTCACGAGCTGTTTTATTTAAGAAGCGGTAAAGTTGAGTTCATCTTCGAGAATACAAGCATTATTATTGAGCCTAATACCACGCTTATAATTAAGCCTTTTACTGCGCACAAGATCCGCGTTATATCCAAGACTGCGGATACTATCGATCTTTACTTCGGCTTCAGCAAGCCCAATAACCCCGGTACAGCGCAGCCTTCGCTCGAGAGCTTTCTGGAATTCGCGGGCAGTGAGGATTCAGGTGTCAGTAAGGATTACGGCAATCCGTCTTTTATCGTGCTGTCGGGAGCTTATAAGAAGAGCATCGGCAGCCTTCTTGACCGTATTGTTGATGAGAAGAAGGACAATGCCATTAACAAGGAACTCATGATGGAGGTCCTTACCGTTGAACTCATGCTTACGCTCTCAAGAGCCATGAAGAAAGAGTGGGAGGACAGCCTTCGTGTAAGAAACGGCAAGGCGAGAGAACTCGTGCTCATCGCATGCGATTACATCGACGAGAATTACGAGAGAGGCATCACGGTCGCAGAGGCAGCTTCGTATGTATTCTTAAGCCAGGGTTATTTCACACGTGCCTTCAGGGATGAGATCGGCGTGAGCCCCATGACATACCTTATGAAGAAGAGAATAGACAAGGCTTGCGAGCTTCTTGAGAATGATGAGATCAAGGTCTCCGGCATAGCTTCACAGGCCGGATTCTCGAGCCCTCAGAGATTTAACGTAGCCTTTAAGAAGCTTATGGGCATGACTCCTCTCGAGTACAGAAAATCAAGAATAGGAAGAGGGTGAGCTCTTGTACGACTATAAGAATGATGACGGTATCCCGGCAGAGAGCCGCGAGAATATGGATCTGCCCGCTATCGAGGACGCGGTAAGAACGATCCTCAAGGCTGTAGGCGAGGACCCGGACAGGGAGGGTATTCAGGAGACTCCCCAGAGAGTCGCAAGAATGTATGCCGAGATCTTCTCGGGACTTCACCGCGACATCAACAAGGATATCAAGGTCTTCACGGAGGAAGGCAACGATGAGATGATCCTTATAGGCGACATCCCTTTCTACTCCATGTGTGAGCATCATCTGCTGCCGTTCCACGGTAAGTGCCACGTAGTATATATCCCGAAGGAAGGCAAGATACTGGGACTTTCGAAAGTAGCCCGCATCGTGGACACACTCTCACGTAAGCCGCAGATCCAGGAGCGCCTTACAAGCCAGATCGCCGACACCATCGAAAAGGCTGTCGACGCCCGCGCCGTATGCGTAGTAATCGAAGCCGAGCATCTTTGCATGACTATGAGAGGAATTAGAAAGCCCGGTTCCAAGACTGTTACTTCTGCCATGAGAGGCGGATGCAGATCAGATCTTCGTACTAGAAATGAGGCATTGGCGCTTATTAACCGCCAGAGAAACGGCTGATGAATGATATCAAGATATACGGAATCTTAAATGTAACTCCGGATTCTTTTTCTGACGGCGGTAAGTTCTTTGATGTTAATACCGCTGTTGAACATGCGCTTGCCATGATCGAAGAAGGCGCTGATGTCATTGATATCGGCGGAATGTCCACGCGCCCGGGGTATGAGGATGTTCCCGAAGATGAGGAGATAAGAAGAGTAGTTCCGGTTATTGAAGCTTTAAAGGCAAAGGCTCCTTCATGCGTTATATCCGTTGATACATTCAGAGCGGGAACTGCGAAGGCTTCGCTTGAGGCGGGAGCCGATATAATCAACGATATTACGGGCCTTATGGGTGATCCCGATATGGGTAAAGTTATCGCACAGTATAAGGCGAAGGCAGTGCTAATGAGAGACGGATTCGGCGATCCCGATGAAGGCTGGGAAGTTATGCTGCAAAGAACTGTTGATGCAGCTCACGACGCAGGGATTGATGACAGTCTCATCGTACTTGACCCCGGTGTAGGTTTTACCAAGACCCGCGAACAGGATATCGAACTTATAAATGCTATCCCGGATATGATAAAGAAGTGGGGGTATCCTATATTCCTCGGAGTATCCCGTAAGAGGGTTACTGCAGAGTTTTATAAGGGCGCCACTAAGGCTGATGAGAGAGTAGGAGCTTCACTCGCACTCGCACTTTACGGAGTTGATAAGGGTGCCACTGAGATAAGAGTTCACGATGTTAAGGATACATACGCTGCGATAAACGCATGGAAGAGGATGCATGGATAAGATCAGTCTTAAAGAAATGAAACTCTACGGATATACCGGCTGCCTTCCCGAAGAGAAGGAGAAAGGCCAGTTTTTCTATGTGACTGTCGATATGTACTGCCGTGAGATCCCGGGAAGGATAACGGATGATCTTAACGATACGATCAATTATGCTGAAGTTTATTCGATCGTAGAGAAGATAGTTACCGTATCGAAGTTCAACCTTATCGAGCATATGGCTTATGAGGTTGGAAGAGCGGTAATTTCTTATTCGGAACTTATCGATAAGGTTACGGTCCTTGTAAGAAAGCCGGATGCTCCCGTTGACGGAACTTTCGATGCTATGGAGACTGAGATCTCAGTAAGAAGACGCGAAGCAGTTATAGGCTTCGGCGGCAATATGGGGGACCGCGAGGCTCTGATCAAAGAAGCGCTTGATGCAATTAAGCAGAACCCTGCAATAGAGATAGTTAAAGTGTCCTCTTTGTATGAGACTGAACCCGTAGGATATGATGACCAGGCTGATTTTCTTAACGGTTGTGCAGTCTTAAGGACTTATCTTGAACCTCTTGAGCTTCTTCATTTTTTGCAGCAGATTGAGCTTGATCTTCACCGCGTCCGTACGATAAAGAACGGACCGAGGACGATAGATCTTGATCTTCTTTTGATGCAGGGAGTTAAGATTGATACGGAAGAACTTACGATCCCGCATCCCAGAATGTATGAGAGAGCCTTTGTTCTTGTACCTTTGAAGGAGTTAGGTCTTTACCGCGGAGTTATCCCTGATGGTAAGGACGTCAGGCTTTATGGTACAATTCAGTGTTGATTAATTAAAGGAGAGATCTGATGGCTGAGAATAATAATGCGGCACCGGCTGCTGAAGGCAACAGAAACAACGGTAACGGACAGAACCGCGGCCAGTATAATCGCAACAGAAACAGAAACAGGAACAGAAACAGAAATAATTCCGGCAATCCTAACGCCGAGCGTTCCGAGAACAGAGAACCGCGCGAGAACCGCGAGAACAGGGAGCCCCGTGAGAACCGCGGCGGCAACCGTAATAATGAGAACAGGAAGAACCGCGATAAGAACTTCGATGAGAATAAGAATCAGAGAAGAGAGAATAACAGAAAGAACGATCGCGAGAGAAACGAAAGAAACGACAGAAATAAGCACAGAAGGCCTATCGAGCCTCCGAAGCCCATTAAGCCCGCCGAGGAGACTTTGGCTGATATCAAGGCCGATAACGACAGAATAGAGAAAGAGATTTGGATCGATATTGCCGAGATCCATACGATAAAGCTTGAATGAGTAAAGGTGTATTCATAACATTTGAAGGAATAGACGGCTGCGGCAAGAGTACACAGCTTGCTCTTCTTAAGGAAGAATTTGATAAGAAAGGTCTCGAATATATCGAGGTCAGAGAACCCGGCGGAACTGTTGTAGGCGAGAAGATCAGAGGGATCCTTCTGGATAAGAAGAATGATTCCATGACCAGGATGGCCGAGCTTCTGCTTTTCGAGGCTGCAAGAGCGCAGATCACGGAAGAAGTTATCGTGCCCGCTCTTGAAAGAGGCGTGCATGTTATCTGTGACCGTTTCTACGATTCCACTTCCGCATATCAGGGTTATGCGAACAAGATGGGACGCGACCTCACGGATTTTCTTAACCTCAAGGCTACGAACGAGACAAGTCCCGACATAACTTTCCTTCTTGATATCGATCCCAAGGCGGCTTACGAGAGACGTGCTGTCAGGGGTGAGGAAGACCGTATCGAGATGATGGGCCTTTCCTATCAGGAGAAGGTCAGAGAAGGATACCTTGAGCTTGCAAGAACCGAAGAGCGTATTAAGGTAATAGACGCTGCAAGAACTCCCGAAGTCATCTACGAGGATATACGTAACAAGGTATGGGATTTAATTCGCTGACAGGGCAGGATGCCGTAAAGTCCAGACTTAAGGATATTACTTCATCGCCGTCGGCGTGCTCTTTGCTGTTCACGGGTCCCGAAGGCATCGGAAAGCATCTTTTTGCGAAGGAGACAGCCAAGGCTATCCTTTGCATGGACAAAACTTCAGACGGAGCCTGCTGCAGCTGCGCTTCCTGTAAGTATATTGATGCCGGAACTCATCCAGACCTTATCGAAGTCGAGCCTACCGAGGGCAGGAAGAATATAAGGATCGCGGATCTTCGCGAGATCGTAAGAGATGCCGAGGTAAAGCCGCAGATATCCAAGCACAAGGTGCTTATCATCAATGCCGATAAGCTTGCATCAGACTGTCAGAACCTGATGTTAAAGTCCCTGGAGGAGCCTGACGAGCATCTTGTTTACATCCTTCTTTGTTCCGACACTTCAAGGCTTCTCGGCACTATCCTTTCAAGAGTAACCGAGATCCCGTTCCATGAGTACAGTAAAGATCAGCTTGTAAGTATCCTTAAAGCCAACGGCGGAGAGGACTTAAGCGAGGAGAGGCTTCAGTTTCTGACCTCGTTCTCATCCGGAATTCCGGGTAAAGCCTTGTCGCTTATGAATGATACCGAGTTCATGGAGGAGAGGGATCACATCTTCGATCTTGTTATGAAGATGCCTCATATGGGTTATACCGACCTTCTTTATGATGAGTTTGCTTACTTTGATAAGAATCGTGATAAGATGGATGAGCTGTTGCTGCTTCTCATCTGGACCTTGGGTGATGTCGCTGCCGCCATGGCCGTGCCTGATCCGAAGGATATAAGAAACTCCGACAAGAGAAAAGAGATCGTGAGATTCGCATCGGAGAATACAGCAGTTACATTGATAAATATCAGCAATGCCGAGAAAGCTGTAACTGATTTCATTGACGCTTCGAGTGTCAACACCAGCTTCGAGGTCTCATGCTGCAATATGCTCTTACGCATACATAAGGAGCTTTGTTATGAAAAGAATCGTTAACCTTTGCTTCCGCGAAGGCGGCAAGACAACTAAATACATCTGTGACGGGATGGACCTTAAGCCCGGCGATCAGGTTATGGCGCCCACAGCAGGCGGCCCGGACCTGGGAACTGTCGTAGGCGTTCCGATCGAGCTTGATGATTCGCTTCTCCCTGAAGATATCGAGAATGTCTTAAGGTTTGCTACAGAGAAGGAGATCGAGAGAGGTGAGCTTAAGAAGAGTAAGGAGAAAGAGGCTTACGACCTTTGCCTCGAGCTTATCGAGAAGCACGGCCTTGATATGAACCTTATCGATGCGGTCTTCACTTTCGACGGCAAGAAGGTAACTTTCTTCTTTACTTCCGATAACCGCGTAGACTTCAGAGAACTCGTTAAAGACCTTGTTTCTTCATTCCGTGCAAGGATCGAGCTTCGTCAGATCGGTTCGAGAGATCAGGCTAAGCTCGTCGGCGGCATCGGTATGTGCGGCCGTGAACTTTGCTGCTGTACCTTCTTGAATAAGTTCGCTCCGGTAACATTAAGGACTGCGCGTGATCAGGGTATGTCACTTAACCCCGGAAAGCTTAACGGAGCCTGCGGAAGACTCATGTGCTGCCTCCAGTTCGAAAAGGATGCGTACGCCGACGCCAGAAAGCGCCTTCCTAAGACAGGCAAGAAGATCAGAACACCTGACGGAATGGGCGTGGTAGCCGATGTTAATTACATTGCAGAGAAAGTAACCGTTAAGTTCACCGAGAATGATACTTTCACGACCTCGGTTTACGACTGGGAGGGATTGGCTCCTTTGAACCACGACAGGGACTTCCAGGGTTCTTCAAAGGACAGGGAGAGTGACAGTGATTTTAATATTGAAGATAATTGATCGTTTTTGAACTTTTGATTAAACTTCATTATTCACTAACATTTTCAAGAAAGATTATGTGATAATTAAGATGCACATTAAAAGAGGAGGTTTGCAAACATGGCATATGTGATTTCAGATTCCTGCATCTCTTGCGGTACTTGCGCTGACGGCTGTCCCGTTTCCGCTATTTCTTCAGGTGATACGCAGTACACAATCGATCCTGAAACTTGCATTTCTTGCGGCGCATGCGCGGGTGTTTGCCCCGTAACAGCGATTTCCGAGGAATAAGAGATAAAGACCTTAAGAAATCAACAGTCCCCCGGGTTTACGCCCGGGGTTTTATATTGCTGTATAATCAGGTTATGGATGAATCAAGACTCACATTGGAAGATCTGGGCCGTAAGGGGATTAAGATGTATCAGCTGAAGGACGGCTTCAGGTTCGGAACAGATACTGTTCTTCTTGCATGGTTTACTGCATCTTTCATCAAATCCGGAAAGTCTAATAAAGCTTTGGAACTTGGTGCCAACTGCGGCGCTGCAACACTTCTTGTATCTGCGAGGAAAGAAGAAGCTAATATAGATGCACTTGAGATCGACAGGGATGCTCATGAGGTTCTTGATATGAATATAGCGCTTAATGATCTTGATGCGCGTATCAAAGCTTATCAGGGTGATGTGCGTGAACTGCCGAATGAGATAAAGCAGAAGCAATACGATATCGTCTTCATGAATCCGCCTTTCTTCAAAGAGACGACGGGACCTTCTTCTGCTAAGGTTGGAAGATGTGAGCTTAACGGGTGTCTTGCAGATTTCATAAAAGCCGGGGCATCAAGGCTTATACCTTCTTCGGGAATTATGACTGTGGTAATGACGGCATCAAGAGCAGATGAAGTGATGAAGTTAATGTCAGATAACGGGATCAAACCTGTAAGATTCATGTCCGTGCATCCTACGCCGCAGAAGAAGGCAGAGCTGGTGCTAATCGCAGGAAAGAAGACGAATACTGATGCTCAGCTTGAGATAATGCCGCCTTTGATATTAAATGATAAAGACAGAATGAATAAGATCTATGATGAGGAGCACGAAGATTGCTTTATCTAGTTGGAACACCGATCGGTAATATGGGCGATATCAGTTCCCGCGCAAGAGAAGTTCTTGAGCAGGTCGATTATATCGCGTGCGAAGATACGAGAGTTACGGGAATACTTCTTAAGAACCTCGATATAGGAAATAAAAGACTCATTTCATACCATGAGCATAACAAGGCATCTAAGGGCCGCGAGATTGTTGATATCCTGAAGCAGGGATTTAATGTGGCGCAGGTGTCCGATGCGGGTATGCCTGCTGTAAGCGACCCGGGCGAAGATCTTGTTAAGCTTTGTATTGAAGAAGATGTCGAGTTTACTGTAGTCCCGGGTCCTGTTGCTGCCATTACGGCACTTGTTATGAGCGGCCTTTCGACGAGGTACTACCATTTCGAGGGCTTCCTTCCTAACTCGGGTTCCGACAGGAAGAAGAGACTTCAGAACCTCAAGTCTTTTGACGAGACCATAGTGCTTTACGAGGCGCCGCACAGGCTGAAGAAGCTTCTCGGCGAGCTTACTGAGCAGGGCTTCGGTAACTGCAGGATCTCTTTATGCCGCGAGCTTACGAAAAGATACGAGGAAGTACTCCGCATGACGGTAAGCGGGGCAGTGTCTTATTATGAGGAGAACGAACCGCGCGGTGAGTATGTAGTCTGCCTCGAGCCTTTGGCTGCTGAGGCTCCTGCTGTTGACGACGAGTATATCGACAGTGAAATACTCAGGATGAGGGATGAGGGAATGCCTGTCAAAAAGATTGCAGAAATATTATCGGAAGAGGCAGGTTGTTCCAAAAAAGAAATGTACGCCAGGGTACTTAATATGTTAAAATAAATTGATGTTAGGGAAGGGGCCTATGGCTTAATGAATGATTCCACAGGTGAGAAGATCAGCCGCGACGCTTTGATCTCATATGCCAAGTCTCTGGCATTACAGGAATACATTCCTTTGGTGGAAGGTTCGTTCAAGTCTGTAGCGGTTATCGATCCGTGGGAGAAGGAGATATGCTTCTCGGATAATATGGCCGATATGTTGGGACTTGCAGCTGGTTCCTTCATGTATATGTCCCAGTTCTACCAGTATATTCCCTTGAGCGACAGAAGTGCCGTGACGGCACGTTATGAAGCTATGATGGGAGAACTTATGGAAAGTGATGTTACGGTCCTTTCCATCAATCACAAACTCTCAGGTGTCAATTCGATCATGTACGATATCGAAGTTTGCATGAGGGTCGAATCGATCGATAAGTCAAGATTCATTCTCGCTACAGTCAAGGACCGCACACCTGATATCCGTCACAGTTCTTTCACTGAATTATTCGGCCCCGATATCTATTCATATCTGTTCGTATATGATGTTAAGCGCGATATCTGTTACGTAAGTGACAGGTTCGTTGAGGAGTTCGATCTTAAGTCCAGAGAGATTCAGAATTTCTCCAAGAATTACAGGCAGTATATTCATCCGGATGATTCGGAGAAGCTTCACGATTCGATCCTTACATATATGAAGGATCACATCTCGGACGGAGGGCTTCAGGTAAGATTCCAGGCTCCGGGAAGAGGCGAGATCTATCTTAGGACTGACGGCTTTTCCGATTACGGAAGTGACGGCAGATATGTATCCGGAATCTTTTCTGATGTTACTGATTTTATTAACGATGACTTCATGTGGGATAACATGATCGACGGTCTTAATGCCGTTATCTTCAATACAGATCTTAACCACGGAGTTACTTCAATCTCAGAGAATGTCCATGAATTGTTTCCCGATCTTCCTTTGATGATCGAGGGCGATTTTGTTGAGTATCTTGTGCCTTATATAATTCCGACTGACAGACAGAGATTCAGAAATATCATGAACCGTTCAATCCGTGAGACCGGAACGAGATTCGCGATCGAGGTCAGGATCAAAAGACCTGATGACAGATCATCATGGGTCGCTATAAGAGGCAAGACATTCGAGAGCCTTAATTCTATGAACAGGGTCATGTCCGGAAGTATATTGGATCTTTCGGCGATGAACGAAGTTAAGGATACATTCGAGAAGGCGGGTTCTTCTCATGAGGTAACCGGACTTCCGACGGGACTTCGACTTTCCCGTGATGTGGATGTAGTTATCAGAGACGGAAGTATCAGTTGTGCTGCAGTCATCATGTTCGATATTATCGATTTCCACGATCTTGCTGACCGTTACGGAAGAGAGGCAAGTGACAAGGTTCTTCTTAAACTTGCAGATATATTGAGTTCCAATCTTCCCGAACGTGCCAAACTATATCACACCGGAACGGATGTGTTCGCCGTACTCTGGCCTGATTCATCTCATATTAAGGCTGTTGACTTCATGAAGAAGATCATCGCATGTTCTGAAGAACCTATCGTAAGTGATTCTTCAAACATATTCATCAAGCTTATAGGTTCCACTGCTTTCTATCCTGAAGGCAGGACTTCAGAAGAGCTTTTAAGTCAGGCTGAGATCACATTGCATAAAGTTAAGGAAGACAAGAGTTTAAGATATGCCGTCTTTTCTCCTGCGGATAGGAATGAGCTTCGTGAGAAGCTTGATTTCCAGATGACCATCTCGGCTAACATAATGAATGACTTCGAGAACTTTATGCTCTACTATCAGCCTTTGACTGATGCCAAGACCGGCCGTCTTAAAGGTGCCGAGGCACTGCTTCGCTGGATCAAGCCGGGCGGTAAACCTGAGAATCCCGAGAAAGTTGTAGCAGCACTTGAAGCCACAAACCAGATGGAGAATGTCGGACGCTGGATCTTAAATGAAGCAGTAAGACAGTGCTCCGAATGGATAACCAAGGGAGCTCCGAAGGATTTCTTTATCCATGTCAATGCCACGGCTGATGATCTTATAACCGAGGATTATGCCGAGAGGGTAGTGTCTTTGTTAAAGCGGTATAAGCTGTCGCCTGAGAATATCGTTATCGAACTTACAGAGACTTCGTTGATGCAGAATATGGCACTGTGCCGCCGTAATATCGAACTGCTGCACGAGTATAACGTAAAGACTTCACTCGATGACTTCGGTTCCGGATATTCTTCATTCAATTATCTTAAGGAACTTCCCGTTGACGAGATCAAGATCGATAAGACCTTCGTCGATGATATGCTTTCTAATAAATTCGATAATACTTTTATCTCGGCTATGACGATGCTTGCCCATTCTATCGGCAAGGCGGTTGTAGTAGAAGGCGTTGAGAATGAAGAGCAGTATGAAATGATCCGCAATATGGATGCGGACCTGATTCAGGGCTATTACTTCGGCAAACCCATGTCGGTATTTGCTTTCTGGAATAAATACTTCATTTGATGTATATTAGATAAGTTAATTATCTATCAGGAGGGGTTATTGCTCTATGTCAGAGAAAACACCGTTTTACATCACTACGCCCATTTA
>CADAXO010000047.1 GCA_902791885.1 Oscillospiraceae bacterium
TTGGCCATCTCCTTATCCTCATCGGAGAATTGCTCAGCAAGCTTCATCTTTCTTGACTTGATCTTGTTGCCGTTCTTGTTACTTACCGCCTCGTTTATAAGATCTTCTATGGCTTCAACGCCGTCCGCCTTCTTGGAGCTGTAGCCGTATTCGAAAGTAAGCTTATTCTCACGTCCCTCATTAGTCTTAGCAAGGATGGCGCGAAGATCCTCTATAGTCTTATCGACATAAACTTCACCGTCATTCGTCCATTCGAACGCGACGATAAACTCGTCGTTGCCGAGTCTTCCGTATATGCTGTTCTCTCCGGCACAAGCCTTAAGACTCTTACTGAATTCCCTGATGACCTTATCGCCTTCTCTTCTTCCGAACTTCTCGTTGATCACACCAACACCCGAGATATCAACGGCGATCAGAGTGATAAACGCGGAACCTCCGTGTGATTCTATGAGGTTCAGCATCCGTCTCAAAAGTCCGTCGTAGTTATAAAGTCCCGTAAGAGGATCGATATAACGGATCAGATCGGCATTGCTTTCTGCCCTCATCAGAAGTCTCCGTCTTCTTAACGCTTCAAAGCCCATCATTACGGTTCGAAGCCAGTAAAGGTAAGTAACATCCATACCGACTATATCGTGACCGTGTGACAGCACTACATATCCGAAGAAATAGGAATCGAAGTGCAGAGGATTAAACAGGAAAGATCTCGGCTTATCATCATGCTCGTGCAGGACGGGAAGTATATCCTTAAGCGGGAACATACGGGTAAGATCTATAACACCTTCCTTGCCGCTGTTCTTTACAGTCAAAGCTTCGCATATCATGTCGGAATAATCGTCCGTCAGATTAACGGGACCGTCTTCCGCCCAATCGGAATTAAGACATATCCTGAAGCTTTCGAAGCTTCCTATCTGATACATATACGACCTGATCACATTCAGCATACCCGTAAGGTTAGGCTCTATACTCATATCCTCAGCAAGTCTGTTGGCGTAAGAGTAGAAAGGATTCGCAAGAAGGCCCGGCTTCCATCCGTCACGAAGGATCAGACGCGGTACGCAGCTTTCGCAGTGACATCCGCATGAGCCTCCGATAAAAAGCTCATAATCGGGCTCGAATTCCTTTATCTCCCTGCCGTCCAATGTATCGATGGCAACCGACGCAACATATTCGCCGTATTGCTTTACCGGAAGCGGGATCGATGTTATCGGAGACGGACTGTTACGGCCCTCTTCAACTGAATCGTAACCGACTACGGCAACATCCTCTGGCACTTTCACTCCGTTCCTGGTAAGAGCTCCCGCGAGGCCTATGGCCATATAGTCATTGGCACATATGAAAGCTTCCGGGTAAGGTATATGTTCGTTATGGAATCTGTCGGCTATATCGGCACCGCTCGGATACCAGAAGTCTCCGTAGAAGATACGGTTCTCACCTATCGGGAGTCCGAAATGCGACATCGTATTTACAAAGGCATCTACTCTCTCCTTGGAATGGGGATGCCACTCCTTACCCGAGATAAAAGCTATGTCCTTGAAGCCGTGATCGAAGATAAGGTGCTCAGTAAGCTTAACGATGGCGTTATAGTGCTTAAGGTTGATTACAGGGAAATACCGGCTCGGGGCATCGATAAAGAAAACAGGGCCGTTCGCCTGCTCATGAAGTCTTTCTTCAAGAGCATCGCGAACACCCGGTGTCTGTATGGTATCTCCGAGAACTACAAAAGCATCGAAAAGATCGCAGTTCAAAAGCTCATAGATCTTACTCTCGCCGAACTCTCTTCTCTTCTTCTCCTGGAATTTCATGTACATGGCGAAGACACATACATCGAAGCCGCACTCGAACGCCTGTTTCTCGAATCCCTCGATAAACAGTTTTTGGAACTCTTCATCAGCCTGGCCGCACAGAATGGCCAATCTATGTCTTCTGTTACCATCCATCACCCCGATTGTAGCAGTTCAGGAAACCGAATTCCCTAATAAAGGCAATAAGTAACGGACTATTCACAATATGTTTCAAGATGCGTTAAATTGAGAATATCACTCCCGCCAGAGGCGACATGAAGATCATCACAAATGAGAAGCACCACGAGTTTACGGAGATCAAAGTAGCCCTTTGCTCAGAAGGAACAAGCGAGTTCAGCTCGACGTCAGCTCGTATCTGAATGAGGTCGTCCGCGAACGCCGCCATGAATCCTCCTGCCGTCATGATCAGAGCCACTCCGGTAAAGTTCGCAGCAAACCCCGCCGTTACCACAGCAAGACACATTATGAAGATCCGGCTGAAAGACCAGTTCTTTACCTTGACCGACAGCATAGCACCTATAACGCCTCCGAGGCTCATCGCGAAAAGAAGCGGGCCCAGAACCCAGTCAGGAATCCCCGTCATCGGAAGCTTCGCCTGAAGGAAGAACAGCAGCAGCACATCGATTCCTCCTATAAGAGCGTTACGGAATATAAGCCCTGTGACCCTGCCGTTCCCCTTGAGGAAACTAAAGCTCTCTCGCACGGTCTCTTTGACACGCGTTGTGAATTCCTTATCGGCATTCTTCTCGATAACCTTATTCTCTTTAAGCGTCACTGCGACGATTATCTGTATCGCTGCAAGTATGATGCTTATGATATGAGCTTTCGTGTTTCCGAGCATTACCGCGACACCTGCAGCAAGAGTGGCAGCACCGTTTGTGATACGGTAGATCATTGTCTGAGTCGAGATATATCTGTCGTACTCGTCCTGTTTGTTTCCTTCCTTGAGCGTATCGTAGGCAAGCGCCGAATCCGAACCGCTAGCGAAGTTATAGCTTAATGCGTTAAAACCTATCGATACTGCGACGCCCGCGAAACTTCCTATCCATATGATCCTCAGCACTGCCGAGATCACCGAGCACACGCTCGACAGAATGAGACTCTTTTTTCTTCCGAACACATCGGCAAAGACGCCTGACGGTATCTCCGCGGTCAGACTTACAAGATGAAACACAGTCTCAAGAAGACCTACCTCGATGACACTGTAGCCGCACGAGACCAGAAGAAGCACCCACGCAGCCCCCGCTATCGAGATGTTTCCGAGAAAGTTCAAAGCATATAATTTGTGTATTTGTTTCTTACAAAAATCCATAATAAAACTCCTTCAATTTCTGAGAATTACAAGGAGTTAATACGTCTTATTCAGATTATAAAAACTTGGATTATCTTCCGAAAAAAGGCGCACTAACCCTGTCGGAAACTTTGTAGAAACCGTTCATAAGCTGTATGTTAGGTGTGATCCAGAACATATTCCGCGCCCCTTTCAAAAGTTTGATGTGTCGATTATAACACAGATTTAGTCCGCGTAAAGCGGGTCAGATGCATTCGATGATCACGTATCTTGTACTTCCGAGATCAGGTATTACGGACTCAACTACGTTATCGTAAACAACACGGTATCTGTCCGGAGCATACGTCTCAACCTCGTAAAGCAGGTAAGAGAAACCGTCCTGCATATCAAGAAGGAAAGCATCGCAGTCATATCTTGCACGGAAGACATCGAGTTCCGCTATCGTCGAACACTGCATCTGGTCTCTTATGTAATCCTCGCCCGAGAACTCCATAAGGTACGGATCGATACGGTTATCGATATGCACCTTTACTCCGTGGAATACGAGCCATGAGCCGGAGTCAAATGAGTTAAAGATCCTCTCATATCCGTGGTCGATAATAAACTGCACGGCCTCCGGATCCTTGGCAGCAAGTTTCTCGACATCGTTGAAGGTTCCTGTGGGAAGGTATCTCGGGATATACAGGTATCCGTGCACGCCGATCATAAGAACGCATACAACTGCGAGTATCTTGTAAAAGCCGTCGGAAAGCTCGAGCTTAACGGGCTTTTTAAGCTTCACTACAACTTCCGTAAGCCACTTAAGGAGCGACTCGAACTGCTCGGGAGCGAAGAGAAGGAACGTTACCGAGTAGTAGTAAATGAACCTGTTATAAACGCACGCCATGATGAAGAACATGCAAAGAAGTGCAAGCTGCGTTACGGTGTGCTTTTCGAACTTACGAAGCTTGTCGTTCGTCATGAAGCCGATGAACACGAGAAGTATCAGCACGGCATGCACCATAGTGAACTCCTGAGGCAACCACTCCTGTACCTGCGCCCAGATATCCGTAGCCGTGGACTGCACCATACCGAAGGTGTAGCATCTTATTCCCATCGGGTTAAGAAGCGAGAGTACGAAGCCTGCAACAAGACCCGCGGCGAGGATAAGCGAGTCGCGGAAATTTCTGTAGATCAGTTCGATCACGATGAACACAGCGAAGATAACGAGGAACAGCGGCAGCATTCCGCCCTGGAACCATCCGAGGAAGAAGCACAGCCCGGCGAAAAGACACGCTTTGGTTACGGGCTTCCTGTCCTTCATAAACGACACTATAAGCAGGCATACTGCAAACAGCGAAGTAACCGAAGGACGGACATTATAATCGGGATAGCCGTTCAGGAAAGGCGTAGCTACTATCGCAAGAAGGATAATGAAAGGATGAGCCTTGTCCTTGTTGTAGCTTAATGCCGTGCAGCCTGTAGCGTAATTAAATATCGCACCGACTGCGATTACACCCCAGAGCTTAAAGTACTTATACATGATTCCGAGAAGAAGGTACCAGCCGCTCTCATGAGCCGTAAACACGAGACCTTCGTGCCAGCTGTATATCTCTTCCGTAAGGAGCTTTCCCATAGCAAGATCGTCGAGACCGATCTTGATCTGAATCGCTGTATCCCCCACCATTCCTTTCATGGAATATATGCCTGCGAAAGGGCTGAAAAGGAGGAACATTGCTGCGTATATGAATAATGTGGTAGCTTTGATGCCTTGTTTCTTCTTAAGCTCAAGGGTGGAGACTTCACGCATAAAGAATAAGTCTTAAAGTCCTTTCATCTGTTTCTTCATAATATACATCTTACCATCGGCAAAACGCAGTGCGCCCTCAACATCACCGGA
The DNA here is from genome assembly GCA_902791885.1 of Oscillospiraceae bacterium. Next base: position 4,973 of record CADAXO010000047.1, read on the forward strand.
ACTTAAGTCGAACTCTTCAACTCCGTATGCGATCTCCAGCTTAACTCTGGGCTTCTGTGTCTCATTATACTCCTCAATGAGCTTGGTGAACTTATCCTTTGCAGATTCCAAAGAACTTTTATCCTTCATATTCTCCAACACAACGATAAACTCGTCACCGCCGGTCCTGTAGCAGTTGCCGATCTGACCGAAGCTCGCCTCAATGATATCTGCTGCAGCCTTGATATGCTTGTCTCCCTCTTTATGGCCGTAGTTATCGTTAACCTTCTTAAGGTTGTTGATATCGAACTGAATGACGGTGCACTCGCCGCTCTCCCTGGTAAGCACGGTGTCTTCGTGATTCGTGAAAGCCATTCTGTTCTGAAGACCCGTAAGCGCATCGGTAAACGCGAGCTTACTCATCTCCTCCGCCTCAGACTCATACTTTCTGTAGAACAGGAGCGCATATATCTCGTGAATACCGAGAATGAATACGAAGAGCATCATTCCGAGTCTGAAGAAGAATGCGGAATCGAAGCCGGACTTTCCGAACATGTATCTTATAAGATCGATAAGGCCTCCGAGCGCGACAGTAATAAACGACAGCGTAACTATGACTCTCGTTCCGTGCGCAGTTAACTTACCCTTTGCAGCGCTGATCAGGCAAATCAATGAATAAAGAACAGTCGCGACGCATTCCGCATGCGTGATGAAAAGAAGATCGTGGTAAGTCGATACTCCGGCTGCCGACAGTACTACGTCAACAACAAGTGTCAGCGCGATAAGAGTAATAAGAACATTTGCAAAAATTTTGTGCTTTTTCCCCGTAAGAAGGAGCACGAACACTATCGAAAATATCGGAAGCACAATAAGGCTGATGTAATTAACGAAGTGGATCGTAACGGGAGTGCCTATTACGACACCGGCAACATCGGTACTGCAGGCAGTCCATACTCCGGCATCAAGCGCGAAAAGCCCCATCGCCGCGATCTCTTTACCGGAGGAGCTTCCCGTCATAATGGAAAGTCCGCCTAATATAAGAAGGAATCCCATGAATGAGATAACTATCGAGATACAGTACGGGAAGAGCGAAGCCCTGAATACATCCGTCAGAAAATCCGTTCCGCTCTCAAGTGCGATCTGAGAGAAGCCTCCTTTGGAATTACCGATAGTCTCAGCTTCTATAACAACGGTCGACTGGGAACTGATGTGTCCGAGGTCTACCTGATGAGGCATATTGCCGTAATACTTTCCGAAGATGGGTGCAGAGTCAGGATGGAAATTATATACCATTCTTCCGTCTACCAGAACATCAAAATAGACATTCTTGGAATAGAAGCAAAGGCTCCTTCCTCCCGCCTGCTCAGCATTGATGATCGTGATAAACGAATCCTGTCCCCTGAACGATGAAATGCCGGTCGTAGGATCACCGTTCGAAGACATCCAGTAATAATCGTAATTGATCTTAACGCGGTCGTTAAATCCGGTCATCATACTTAAGATACCGATCATAACGATCGACATAATGAAAAAGACACCAAGCAGTACGAATACTACGAAGAAAAGAGCATTTCTTTTTCTATACTGCTTAAACATATATTACTGATCTATCTGATCTTGCTCGATTTCAGCAGCTGACTCGGGAGTATCGGCAGAAGTATCTTCCGAATAAGGATAGAAGATTACCTGGTAGCCGCAGAATATGCATCTTCCGACAAGCGGTGTTCCTCTCGACTCCTGAATAGCCTTGCCGCATCTGGGGCACTTTACGATGATCGGTTCATAAGATGGTCTCCTGGACTTGGGACCGTTTGCAATGACTTCATTAACCTTGGCCCTTAACTTCTCTTCACCGACATCATTCTCCTTAAGAAGTTCCCACATGGCGTGAACGATAACGTCTAATCTGTTTAACTTTGTCTGAAGCTCGGAAATGTTCTCATCCGCATGATCATGATGCGGATTCTGATAGTCCTTCATCTCCGATCCGAAACTCTTAACATTCATCCTCTTATTCCTCCCCCATACTATCGTATTCAAAAGAATTTTATAATAACGCAAGTCAATCATCAAGGTTGATCATATGCACCTGTTGTTCGATTATTTACGATATTTAATTGTGAAATAAGAAAACCCGTCTGTCAGGTGACAGACGGGCATTCTCACTTACTCAAACTGAAGATCAGCCATAATTAAATGATATGATCGATACTTCATTTCCTGAACCGTCAATCGTTCCGGTGAACGTCTGCGATTCTCCTCCGACAGTTACTCTGACCAGATAACTAGTCGCATCATCAGTACGGTCTGAATAATCCTCAATCCAGACGCTGTAGGTGCCTGCGGCCGGAGACTCAAAGTAGATATTCTCTACAGGATTATCCATCGTCCTTCCGCCTACATTGGCATCGACATCAAGGTATCCGCCGCCGGCTTCTCTGTTGCTGTAGTTGATCTCAGATCCGTCAGGTGTACTTACATGAAGATCAAGATCATCATCGCTGTCCCAGAGCATCGAGATAGTGATCTCACCTGAACCTGCACCGAGGGAATCGAGAACACTGTCGAGTTCTGACTCATCAGGTTCGGTTCCGTCAACGTCACCGCCACCGTAGACAAAGGTTACGATTTCTATTTCTGTACTCGAACCGTCAATCGTTCCGGTGAACGTCTGCGATTCTCCTCCTACAGTTACTCTTACGATGTAATCCGTAGGTCCGTCCGATCTGTCTGAATAATCCCTTATGAAGACTCTGTATGTTCCCGGAGCAGGATCTGAGAAATATATATTCTCAATCGGATTATCCATAGTGCGTTCGCCAACGTTGGCATCGACATCAAGTTCGCCGCCCTGTGCGATTCTGTTGCCATAATAGATCTCAGAACCGTCAGGTGTGATCATATGAAGATCAAGGTCATCATCTGTATCCCAGAGCATCGATACCGTGATCTCACCCGTGCCTGCCTGAACAGTTTCAAGAACAGACTCGAGTGTTGATTCACTGACCGTACTTCCGGTGTATGTAAATCCTGCAATCTCAAGTGTCGTTGTTGTTCCGTCTATAGTGCCGGAATACACCTGCGACTCACCGTTGATCGTGATCCTTACGATGAAGTTGGTTGCGCCGTTAGATCTGTCTTCATAATCGTTGACATAGATCCAGTAATCACCGTTGACCGGGCTTACGAAGTAGACGTTCTCGACCGGATTATCCATCATATTGTTATAAGTATTGGCATCAACATCAAGATATCCGTTCTGAGCTTCTCTGTTGCCGTAATAGATCTCTGATCCGTCAGGAGTAAATACATGCAGATCGAGGTCATCTTCGCTGTCCCAGAGCATCGATATCGTTATATCTCCGTTGCCTGCATCCAAAGAAGTAAGGATGGCTGTCAGAGTATCCTCATTTACAGGCTGATCCCACTCTATATAAAAACCTCTGTGATACTCGACATCGTCGTACTCTGTAAAGCCCCACTGACCGTAGTTATAAAGGAAACCGTAGTAACCGTAATCACTATAGTTGGCAGGCTGATCAGAGCATACATCAGTATATGTTACAGGCTCGCCCGTTACCCAGTAATAATCACCGTCAGGTGCGATAAGGCCAATCCATCCGTATGTATCAGGGAAGCTTCCGATAAGGAAGTCTCTTTCCTCTGCACTGCCGATCGTAACAAGATGTCCGCCGTAAGACTCGGCAAAATCTCTTGCCTGCATCCACGTCATCTGCGTATCAATGTATGCATACGAGTGGCCGGTATAGAACGTCTGATACATGGAGTAAGACGATACATACTCAGAATCATAGATTGAGATCTGCGTTCCTGTAGTACCGATCGTTCCTTCATAATACAGAACCTCACTGCCGATAGTGATTCTCAGATAATAGTTAGTGTCATATCCTTCGGTACGATCGTTGTAGTCTTCTATCCAAATCGTATACTCACCGCTTTGAGGTGCAGCGAAATAAATATTCTCCATCGGCTCCAACGTTCGTTCACTGCCTGCATTCGCATCGTGATCGAGTATTCCTCCGCCTCCGCAAGGAGTACCATAATAAACGTGGCTGCCGTCAGGTGTCAGCACATGCAGATCGAGGTCATCCCAGGAATCCCAGATAAGGGATACCGTAATCTCACCGACGCCTGAATTGTACTCTATGATACGCTCTTCAAGAACAGTCTCTGTGAGCGTTACAGAAGTCTCAGTCGTCGTTCTGCCAAATGATGATCTTCTCGAAGATCCGCCTTCATAATCGAACTCTATGATGAAATTTTCTGTATCTGTAAGATCGATCTCGCCTTCATACTCCTGAACATCATCACCGATCTGTACACGTACGATATAGAACGTTGACATATCTTCTGTTCTGTCTCTGTAATCTCTTACGTAGACTTGATAATGGCCGTTCATAGGAGAAGGGAAATAAATATTCTCTACAGGAAAATCCGCGAGATTATATGAACTTGCATTCATATCGACATCAAGAGTACCGCCGTCAGCTGTTCTGTTGGCGTAATAAATTCGGTTATTCTCAGGTGTGATAACATGCAGATCAAGGTCATCATGTGTGCTCCAGATCATGGAGACTGTAATCTCACCCTGACCTGCCTCAAGTATCTCTATCTGCTCTTCAAGAGTGTCAGTCGTAACTTCGATTTCATACTCATCTTCTTCAATCGTTTGACCGACGATGACTTCTCTTGAATTTGTAATATCAACAGATCCTGTCGGAGGGATCCACTCAACGATAGTACAGCTTACAGGATCGGGCATAATGTCTACTTCCTCGATAACAGGAGGAGTAAGAGCACCGTCACCATACTTGTCGGATCTTGTGATCTGATAGCCTCCGACTGAATCAATAATGAACCAGTCCGTAAAACTTGTACTGTGGAATGTGATACCTACTTCGGAAACTGTGGTCGTATGAGTCGAGATTGAGATAGTCGAACCCTCAGAGATAATCCTTCCCTGCATATCGTCAGGATTGATCGTAATGCTGTTCGTATTACTCATTACGAATGTACTGCTCGTCGAACCTACATCAACAAGAATATCAGTGTTGGCAATAGTAGTGGAACCGGGCTTAGGCTCTGTTGAGATCTGATACATACTGACAGGCTGTCCGTTAAACGTGGCAGTATCTGTTCCGGGAATTACTTCACCTGAGAGGAATACGGCATTCGTAAAACAGGTTGATGTCTGAACAACACATTCATTCCACGTCTCAATATTGGTGGATCTTCCCTCATAAACTTCCTGAAGCTGCTGGACTCTTCGTACAGCAACAGAAGAATCTGCGCTGATATGATCAGCAAGGACAATGCACTCTTCGATACTGTCTTCAGGGCTCATCATGTCACCAAGTTCGCTGTCATTGCTTCTCGCAAAGACATTGCGTCCGAAGATCAGCTCGTTCAGGAATCCTGCTCTTGCAACCAACTCAAGTCGCTGTGTATCAGATGAATCCTGAAGATTCTCGGCCATAGTCGTCATATCCTCGGTGACTGCACCTGTAGCTTCCCATGCCTCAATACACTCATCAAAGAGTTTCTCCATCTCATTCGGATCACTTGTAATGACATCTGCCTCAAGTATCCTCTCTGTAAGGACTCGTGCATACAGATAACTCTGCGTGCCTAAGGTGGTCATGTCGCAAAGCTGATTATAGGAATCTCTTACCTTTCTCGTCTTTGAACTGTTGAAGAAAAAGAACCCGCCGACGCCCAGTGCAGCTACTGTTGTTACTGCAACAATGGGAACGATCACGCGGGCTTTACTCTTCTTAGCCTTTGGGGCCTTTTCATTCTTAACTTTCTTTTTCTTAATCTTTTCAGGCTTCTGCACGGCGGAAGCCTGTTCGGTCTGCTGAACCGAAGCAGGGACAGGCTGTGGTGATTCCAGCACCTGCGGCTGTTCGGCCGGCTGCGGCGGAGCTTCCTGAGGCGGCGGTGGCGCCGTTGTTATGGCGGCTCCGCAGTTGGCACAGAACTTTGTGTTCTCGTTTACGGGGGATCCGCAATTCTGGCAAAACATGTGAACACCTCCTTGTCAACATACTTTGATAACTTACATTTTAATTGTCAGATATGACGTAATTATTAACAAAGAAAAAAGATACTCACAACAACAGGGATTAAGAGCCTCGCTACGTACTCGCCGCTAACGCGTCTGCGTAAGTCCGCTCGGCGTCTTAATCCTCGTTGGTATAAGAAGCCCCGCCGGGATTCCGGCGGGGCTTTTGTGTACTTTAGCTTTTCGATGGGATTACTCTGCTGTTCTCTCGTGTCTTGCGTACTTAGGAAGAAGCTTAGGTGATACCTCATGTGTATCAAGGCCTGCGTCCTTGAGCTCCTTGTCGTAAGCTGCAACGTGGTCGAGGTTCAGGTTGCCGAGCTCTACGGAAGCGTACTTGGCAGCTGCCTTCTTACCGGCGTTTCTACCGAATACGATAACGTCGAGGAGGGAGTTACCCATAAGTCTG
>CADAXO010000048.1 GCA_902791885.1 Oscillospiraceae bacterium
AATTTTAATTATTATACTACATGCTTTTTTATTGAATGTTATAATTAGTCGACAAAACTATATTGAAAGAAGATTCAGCTTTATGGATATATGTGCAGTTGTAATGGCGGCAGGCGATGGTAAGAGGATGAAGTCCTCATACTCAAAGGTGGTTCACCAGGTAGCAGGCAAGCCGATCGTTAAGTGGGTTTACGATGCGCTCTGCGAAGCAGGATGCGAGGAGCAGGTCTACATCGTAGGTGACAAGCAGGAGCAGATAAGGGATGTCCTCGGAGAAGGCGTCGCTTATGTGTTCCAGGAGCAAAGATTAGGAACAGGTCACGCGGTCATGCAGGCCGAGCCTTTCCTCGAGGGAAGAGGCGGATATGTAATCGTTCTTCCGGGCGACTCTCCGATGGTAAGTTCGGCCACGATACAGAAGGCTGTCGATAAGATGGAGCAGGGCGATTATGCCGCTGTCGTAATCACGGCGAGAGCCGATGACCCCACGGGTTACGGAAGAGTCGTAAGAGACGAGGACGGCAACGTATTGAGGATCGTCGAGCACAGGGACTGCAATGAGGAAGAGCTTAAGATCCACGAGATCAATTCCTCGATGTATATGTTCAAGACATCACTTCTTCTCTCCGCTCTGGGAAGACTGTCTGCCCAGAATGCGCAGAAGGAATACTACCTTACTGATACGATCGGAATCCTGATCGGCGACGGCGGAACGGTAGGATCCGTCGTATGCAACTTCGAGGATACTCTCGGAGTAAACGACAGATACCAGCTCATGCAGGCGAGCAAGATCATGAACAAGAGGATCCTCTATAAGCACATGATGAACGGCGTTGAGATCGTCGATGAGGACAACACATGGATCCACTCCGCAGTTGAGATCGGAAGGGATACGATCATCCTTCCGGGCACAAGACTTATGGGTAACACCATCATCGGAGAGGACTGTATCATCGGTGAGAATACGAGACTTGACGGAGTGCAGGTCGGCAACGGAACGACGATTGATTCATCGATCGCTTCAGAGTCCATCATCGGTGCCGACTGCAGAATCGGACCGTTCTCACACATAAGGCCCGGATCGCTCATCAAGGACCATGTAACCATCGGCGCTTACGTTGAGATCAAGAGCTCCGAGATCGACGAATACACGAGAGCAAGACACCTGACATACATCGGTGATTCGAAGGTCGGCAAGAACGTCAACTTCGGATGCGGAACCGTTACATGCAACTTCGACGGTGTTGATAAGGTCGGATGCACTATCGAGGATAACGTCTTCATCGGCGGTAACTCAAATATCCTCGCGTCAGTAGTCTTAGGTCACGACAGCTACATTGCCGCAGGTTCAACAATAACGAAGGATGTTCCCGCTTTAGGTCTCGGAATCGCGAGATCACAGCAGGAGAATAAGGACGACTGGGTCACGAAGAAGAACCGTCTCCGCGGTGCAAATTACATCAAGCTCGACACCCGCCGTTCGGAGGTCTGATCGTCTGATGTCTGATACTTGGCTTATAGCAGGTCTCGGCAACCCCGGGAACAAGTATGCATACACATGGCATAACTGCGGATTCCTGGCTCTCGACATGCTCGCGGAGCGTAACGGGATCCGTGTCGACCGGACTCAGTTCCATTCGCTTTTCGGCAAGGGCAAGATAGGCGGGCACGACGTGTTCCTCATGAAGCCCAAGACATTCATGAACAACTCAGGCGAGGCCATCGGCCCCTTCTCGATGTACTACAAGATAGACCCGTCACACATCATCATTATCTACGATGACATTGACATCGGTGTGGGCACGATACGCGTGAGAGACAAGGGAAGCGCCGGCACGCATAACGGAATGAAGTCCGTCATCGCGCATCTTAACACGCAGGAATTTCCCAGGGTCCGCATAGGTACCGGTCCCGTGCCGGAGCACATGGATCTCATCTCTTATGTTCTCGCCGACATTCCGAAGGACTTAAGGCAGACGATGTACGACTCTTTTGAAGCAGGGTGCAAGGCCGCAGAGGATATCGTCAATGGCAAGAGAAATTAAAGAGCTTCTCGGCAGGATAGAGCAGGACAAGGTCCTGATGGCTTCCTTTGAGAAGTCGGTGCTTAGTGGGGGTCCCGTAAATATTACGGGACTTTGTGAGCAGCAGAAGGGTTACCTCATAGCGGCGCTCGCGTATAAGTTCGGCAAGAAGCCTGTTGTTATCGTCTCTGATGTAACGCGCGCCAAAGCGCTGTCGGGAGGCATCGCGCCTTTTGCCGGCAAGGACATACCTGTGCTTAAGCCTGCAGAGCTGTCACTCGTCTCCGCTGTCGCATCATCACACGAGAACGAGAGTGAGCGCGCGGGCGTTATCTCGAAGCTTCTTCGCGCGGACTTTGACGCAGCCATGATATGCGCACCGGCACTTCTTAACAAGATGCCGCCTGCCGCCAACGTCGAAAAGAAATTCATCAAGCTCTCCCTGGGCAAGAATTACGACCCGGTCAAGCTCGTCTCCGACTTAAGTGAGAGGGGATACGAGAGGGTCGGAATGGTCTCCGGGCAGGGTGAGTTCTCCGCGAGGGGAGATGTCATTGACGTGTTCCCGCCGGACATGGATCAGCCTCTTCGAATCAGCTTCTTCGACGACGAGATAGATCAGCTTAAGACATTCAATCCCGACGATCAAAGATCGATAGAGGGAATGAAGAAAGCCGTCATATGCCCGGCGTATATCTACACTTACGATGAGGCAGAGCGCGGAAGGTATGCCGATGCGATGCTTCACGCGGCGGCTCCCGACATCAACAAGATGAACGCGAGTTCGAACAGGACGACGGCAGAGCTTCTCGAGAGATACACCCGTGCGGATGCCGAAGCGGTGAGACAGGGAATGAGGATATCGGCGCTCGGAAGATGGATCGGAGTTATTAACGGAGATCCCAGGAGCGTGCTCGGATATGTGGACAGAAATAAGATGATCCTCTTCGTCGACGAGTTCTCGGAGGCGAGGAGCCGCATGGACGGCTATACCGCGGATTTTGCGGCTAGGATCAAGAGTGCGTTCGAATACGGCCAGGCGCCGTCATGTTCCATCGAGTCTCTGTTCAAGGCGCCCGATGCGATGAAGGCTCTGGATAAGTTCGGAGGCGCGGTTACGCTCGCCTGTCTGAAGACGGCGTCGAGCGGACTTCCCGGCGGTGAGACCGTCGACTGCAAAGGCATGTCTGAGGAGAACTGGATCGGCCGTGATGAGGCTCTGATCAATTACATCAAGAACGGTGCGGGCGCTTCTTCGACTGATATAACCTTCATGATAACCGGCGCTTCGCGTGTCGATTCGTTCAGGAACAGGATGCTCGAGGGCGGAGTGGACATCAACGTTATCCCGGCCGCACTTCCCGCAGGCTTCGAGTACCCTGCCGCGGGACTGATCTTAATCGGCGAGCAGGAGATATTCGGCAGCGAGAAGAAGCATGTCCAGAAGAAGAGCGGCGGCGCGAGGATAACATTCTTCGGCGATGTCGCTCCGGGCGATTATGTAGTTCACGACGTTCACGGAATTGGTCTTTACGAAGGCATCGTAAATCTTAAGATGGGCAAGTCCTCTCAGGACTACCTGAAGATTAACTATGCGAAGAATGCGGTCATTTATCTGCCCGTAGATAAGATAGACAAGCTCTCCAAATACGTGGGCCCCGGAGGCAAAAGCCCGAAGCTCTCGTCCCTGGATTCACAGGAGTGGAAGAAGAATGTCGAGAGGGCGAGAAGCTCGGTCAAGAAACTCGCCTTTGACCTCGTCAAACTCTATGCGGTAAGAAGAGCGAACAAGGGCTTCATATGCGGTCCCGATGACTCATATCAGAAGGAGTTCGAAGAGTACTTCCCTTACGATGAGACTGCAGATCAGATCGCGGCGATCAATGATATCAAGAAAGACATGGAGTCACCCGTGCCGATGGACAGGCTCCTGTGCGGCGACGTCGGCTTCGGCAAGACGGAGGTGGCTTTTCGAGCGATATTCAAGTGCGTCATGAACGGAAGGCAGGCATTCATGCTCGCCCCCACGACGCTTCTGGCGCAGCAGCATTACGATAACTTCAGGGAGAGGCTCGGCGGCTTCCCCATAAAGGTGGTGCTGCTGTCACGTTTTGTGTCGGCGCAGGAGATGAAGAAGAACCTTCAGGATATCAAGGAGGGGAAGGCGGATGTCGTAATCGGCACGCACCGCATTCTGTCGGATGACGTTGTGCCGAATAAGCTCGGTCTTCTCGTAGTCGATGAGGAGCAGAGGTTCGGCGTCAACCACAAGGAGAAGATCAAGGCGATGAGAGCCAACATCGATGTGCTGACGCTCACGGCGACTCCTATACCGAGAACGCTTCACATGTCCATGTCGGGAATACGCGACATCTCGATGCTCTCGGAGGCTCCGCAGAACCGCCGCCCGGTCCAGACCTACGTCATGGAATACGATGAGGAAATCTGCGTTCAGGCGTGCCTGCGCGAGATATCCAGAGGCGGACAGATATTCTGGCTTTACAACAAGACAGCAGATATAGATTCGAAGGCGGCGCACTTAAAGTCGCTGATGCCGGACACGAGGGTCGTCTACGCACACGGCAAGATGAGCGAGAACCAGATGGAGAAGATAGTCGAATCGTTCATAAAGGGCGAGGCTGACATACTCGTCTGCACGACGATAATCGAGTCGGGTGTCGACATGCCTAACGTAAACACCATGATCGTCGAGGATGCCGAGAAGTTCGGCCTGTCACAGCTTTATCAGATCAAGGGACGTGTCGGCAGGTCCGACCGTCAGGCGTATGCATACATTACCTATAACCCCAACAAGGAGATGAACTCCGACGCGCGTAAGAGGCTTATGGCGATACGTGAGTTCACTGAGCTCGGTTCCGGCGTGAAGATCGCCCTTCGTGATCTCGAGGTAAGAGGCGCGGGCAACCTTCTCGGAGCAGAGCAGCACGGCCAGATGGATGTCATCGGTTATGAGCTGTACTGCCGTATGCTCGACGAGGAGATCAAGCATCTTAATGAGACCGGAGACACCGAGTTCAAGCTTCCTTTGCAGGTTAATGTCGAGATCGATTTTGATTCCTACATCCCGCCGTCCTATATCGAGGATGAGGCTGCGAGGATGGCGTGCTACAGACGCATCGGTTCCATCGGAAGTCAGAAGGATGCGGATGATCTCATAGATGAGGCGACCGACCGCTACGGAACTCCGCCCAAGCAGTTCCTGTTCCTTACAAGCGTCGCACTGATCAAGGCTCTCGCGGGAGATGCCGGGTTCGAGCGTGTCTGCATCAGGGACACCGGCGTGCTTTTGTACTTTGCATCTGACCGCAAGGCAGACTTCGAGACTGTAAGCATCCTTCTCGGAATACCCGAGTATCAGGGACGCATACTCTTCTGTGCACAGGGCAAGCCTTACCTTCACTACAAGCCGAAGGATAAGGACAGGAGCCGTACGGCGCAGGATGCGATAGACATTCTTAATATATTGATCAATAAGGGCCCGAAGTAAATTATCAAGAATTAGTGATATCATTGATTGTATAAACATAAAAGTTATAGGGGGCAATTATGTTAAAGACAGTCAAAGATGTTAAGAAGTTTATCGAAGAGAATGACATCAGGATGATCGATTTCCGAATGATCGACATCAACGGAAGATGGCATCATCTCACAATCCCTGCAGAGAGATTCAGCGAAGATACAATGACGGCCGGCATCGGCTTTGACGGAAGCAACTACGGTTTTGCTCCGGTCGAGAAGAGTGACATGGTATTCATACCTGACATTCAGAGCGCACAGATAGACCCTTTCTGCGAGATACCGACTCTCGCCATGATCGGTGACGTCAGAGTCATCGGCAAGGACGACAATACTCCTTTCAATCAGGAGCCCAGAAATGTCAGCAAGCGTGCCGAGGAGTACATGAAGGAGACCGGCGTTGCCGATACATTCCTCCTCGGACCAGAGTTCGAGTTCTATCTTTTTGACGAGGCCAGCTTCGAGAACAAGCCCCAGGCATCCGGATTCTCGATTGACGGCGAAGAGGCCTTCTGGAACACGGGCAATAACGCGTTCGGCGGCAACGGATATCAGACACCTCATCAGGGCGGCTACCACATCGCTCCTCCGCAGGATATCGGTTACGATTACAGATCCCGCGTGACGATGGAAATGGAGAAGCAGGGCATTTCCGTCCGCTACCATCACCACGAGGTCGGCGGTCCCGGCCAGATGGAGATCGAGGTCGAGTTCGACTCCATGACGAACATGGCTGATAAGACGATGCTCACAAAGTACATCATCAAGAACGAGGCAGTAATGGAGGGCAAGACGGCAACATTCATGCCCAAGCCCATCTACGGCGAGGCCGGTTCCGGAATGCATGTCCACATGCTCATGTTCAAGGACGGCAAGCCCGTATTCTACGATGAGAACGGCTATTCCGGCCTGTCACAGACGGCGATGTACTTCATCGGAGGCGTTCTGCGCCACGTCGCTTCGATCTGCGCGTTCTCGAATCCTTCCACGAATTCGTATAAGAGGCTTCTCCCGGGCTTCGAGGCTCCGGTTACAATCGGCTTCGCTACGGCAAACAGATCTGCGGTCATCCGCATTCCCGCTTATGCGAAGGCTCCCGACAAGAAGAGATTCGAGCTTAGAAACCCCGACGCCACATGCAACCCGTACTACTGCTACGCTGCAATTCTCATGGCGGGCTTAGACGGCATCAAGAACAAGATCGACCCCGTGGCAGAGGGCTGCGGACCGTATGACTTCAATCTTTTCGAGCTGTCTGAGGAGGACAAGAAGAAGATAAAGGGCCTGCCGAAGTCCCTGGGCTCCGCGCTCAAGGCCCTCGAAAAGGACCACGCTTACCTCACGGAAGGCGGAGTTTTCCCGGAGGAGCTCATCAGTCTCTGGATCAAGAACAAGCGCGAGGACCTCAAGAAGCACGTCGCTATGCCCACCCCGATGGAGTACCAGATGTATTACGATCTGTAATCTGTTGTGAATATGTATATATTTCCACAACATACTTGAAATAATTTGTTTACAAAGTATAATTCATATATAAGTGATATTTTATTTTTGTAACACTTAGGGGTGGAAATTATGGGTGGAATACTAGATGTTTTTAAAGGTAGCAAGGGCGAGGACAACGCGCCCGCTGTTGCAGTGACGGGAGAAGTATCGGGAAGCAGACCCGGAAGTACTCCTTCCAAGACTCGTAATGCGGCAAATATCGACTCTCCTGCAGCTTCTTATGCGAGAGAGCGTGCGGCAGCGGCAAGAGCTCAGATCGAAGCTCGTAAGGCCATGGAGGAGTCCCGTAAGAGCAGCGGTTCAGTTAAGCCTGACAAGCCGGAGGACAAGAAGGATGAGAATAAGCCCGTAGGACTTAAGGCTCCTATCCGTCGTCCGCCTTCAGCATCGATCAATCACGCACAGGCCGTAGCGGCTCAGAAGGAAGAACAGCGTCCCGCTGCAAGTGCAGGCAAGAATGTCGGCAATACTTCTAATACTGTTAAGGCATATAACAATGCCAACAAGTCTCCTGCTACGATCGCTTCCGAGAAGGCCAAGATCGAGTTCGATCAGGCTAAGGAGCGCGAGGAGAGAGCAGTTAAGGAAGCTGAGAGCGCAGCAACAAAGGCCGAAGAGGCAAGACTCGCAGTTAAGAAGTCCGGTGAGGTCCGTGAGGCAGCACTGAAGTCCGAGGAGGCAGCTACCAAGGCAGCCAAGACGGCTGAGGACGAGTACAATACAGCTTTGAAGGCTGCNATCGCGAAGGCTCAGGATGCCATGAAGCTCGCTACTCAGAAGAAGACTGAGTCCGATGCAAGAGTTGCAGTAGTTAAGGCTGAGGAGAAGGCAAGGAAGGCAGCAGAGGAGTTCGAGCAGGAAGCTAAGAATTCCGCTACACACGCTGAGGAGCTTGCCAAGAGTACAGCTCAGAAGGCCGAGGAAGCGAAGATCGCATCCAAGAAGGCTGAAGAGGCTTACGAGCTCGCCAACAGGAAGAAGAAGGAAGAAGACGACAGACTCGCAGCTGAGAAGGCTGAAGAGGAAGCCAAGATCGCAGCAGCTAAGGCACGTGAGAAGGCTGAGGCAGCAGCGAAGAGAGCTGAGGAAGCTATGGCTGCAGCCCGTAAGGCTGAAGAAGAGGCAAGAGCCGCTGCAGAGATGGCAGCCGCTGAAGCCAAGAAGGCAGAAGAGCTCGCAGCCGAGAAGGCTAAGCTCGACGCTCTGGCTGAGGAAGAGGCAAAGGCAGAGGCAGAGTCCTCAGAGGATGAAGCGCCCGAGGCTGACGCCAAGGCAGATCAGAAGCCTGTTGCCGCAGCAGCGAAGTAATCGCCGTAACAAATTACCGAATCAGAAAGCCGCCGTTTGGCGGCTTTTATTTTGGCTGTGGTATACTTGGTTGTACGCCTCCATAGTTTAATGGATAGAACAGCAGTTTCCGGTACTGCTGGTACGGGTTCGATTCCTGTTGGAGGTGCCATCCTGTTGGAGGTGCCAAACTCCAGCCTCTCGCTACGTCCTCGCCCCTTCGGGTCTGCGGAAGTCCGCTCGAGGGCGTGGCGTTTGGCACTACTGGCGCTGCGCGTCTGCGGAGGTCGCTTCGAAAGGGGAGCAATTGGCGCTATTTAGCTTGTGCGGAAGTCCGCTCGAGGGGTCGTTCAAAACACCTGCTTGCTCGAGTCCTCGCCACTAACGTGTCTGCGGAGGTCGCGACGCAGGTGTTTTTCACTCCACTACTGTTTATTCTTTTCTTGGATCTCTTTGATGAGCTTATCCTGCTTCTTCGCATCTTTGAAGACGCGGTAGTAGTAGAAGCCTGCACCGAGGATATAGACGATGACGAATGATCTTATAAACTCGAACCAGCCTCTGGGGGATACGGGCTCGATCAGACTTATGATGAAAACGACCAGGCAACAAAGTCCTAAGGATACGACGAACTGAATGAGGATCATCGTGAGGGGACTGAAGCGGGTCAGAAGCTTATGCAGCGACAGGACAAAGACCGCGATGGCACAGAAGACGAACATAGCTATTACGTTAGCGTTGCTGGTCTCGCTTCCGTAGAAGAAATTAGTGATCGCTCCGACTACGGAGATTATCGTATAGGCGCAGCACAGCTCCACCAATGTCTCTTTCAGGTACTCTCTCATTCTGATAATCTCCTCATTCTCTGAAGATACTCCGTGAAGCTCTTCTTGTAGGATCTGTTGATGCAGATCCTCTCGCCGTTATCGAACGAAGCGTAGACCTTCATGTTGAGGTCGGGCTTCAGCTGCTTGATCTTATAGATATTGACGAGGTTTGTTCCACAGCTGCTCCTCGCAGGATGCGAGGGTGGTCATGAGACGGTAAACACCGGTTCCGGTATAAGCAAACAGCTTGCGGTCGATGTGATCGAGATAGTAGATCTCCTTGGGG
Source organism: Oscillospiraceae bacterium (assembly GCA_902791885.1). Next base: position 9,468 of record CADAXO010000048.1, read on the forward strand.
TCTAAGATGATCTCTTCCCCGTCGTCGAGATCTTCATCGGCAGGACGCCCCGCGAGTGCAGGGCGTTCCGAGTTTACTGAATCTATGATCTGTCTGATCGCGGGACGCATCTTGGAATAGTAGACATCCACGCGTTCCTCGGCTAATTTGTTGTCTTCGTAAAGGTTAAGTTTCATTCATACTCCTACTGATGAAAGGAAGTTCTCCACGCTGTTCATATATCCCTCGGAGTCATCGATGATGCCTTCAATATGAGCGCTGTTTACGTGAATGATGTCGCTTCCTTCGCTGGTAATATTACCATAAATCTGCTCAACGTACTCCGGGAGGCATACTTCGTCCTGATCCGAAACGATGATGAGAACGGGGGTCTTGATATCGGAAGCTACTGCGATCGTGTCACCGTCATCGTAATCGATACCCTCGAAAGTGTTCATGAAAGCCTTGCTTGTGCCGATGAGGTAGTTGGTCATAGGGGAGTAAGCATTTTCGACGCTCTCGCCGAACGAGAGGCGGAGCATGAGTTCCATGCCGGGTACGGGGGAGTCGCAGATGACCGCATCAGCTGCCTCTGCTTCGCCCGGGGTAACGTTAGCTGCGTAGATGACCGTTGTCTGTGCGCCCATGGACTGACCGTGTACTACAACTTCGCTGTAGCCCAGAGTCTGTCTTGCGTATGCGACCATAGCTTCTACGTCGAGCTCCTCGTTGATGCCGAATGTGACACGGTCGTCGGCATTCTCTCCGCAGCCTCTCTGATCGAACGCGATAACATCAAATCCGTCCTGAAGATAACCTTCTGCGAGAGGGTAGGCGCTGACTCTGTCTCCGCCTGCGCCGTGTACGAGGATGATGCATGTTTTGCTCCCCTGCTCGAAAAGCGTACCGGGTACGATATTTCCGTCTTCGGCTTCAGCGCTGATCTCAACTCCGCTGTATGTCTCGTTGAATGAATCAAGATCATATCCCCAGACCTCGAGCTGCTTTAAGCTGTTGTTATGTGTATCCTTGCCTTCGTTCTGATGGAGGATCCTGTCTGAGATGTATCCGCCCATTGCGATGGATCCGCCGATAGTAAGTGCTGCGATTACGCTTGTTGTTATGATCAATCCCTTAATAACCTTGTTCTTCATTGTTGTAACTCCTTGTTTTGCTTTGATGAGCTCACTATAGCAAAGCCCGAAACGGCGTGTAGGCAAATCTGCACAAGTTGCAATTGAGGACGTACAAGTTGCATTTGCAGAGGCAAAACATCAGTAAATATGAGGCTGTAAGACTATATATAGACAGCCGTCTATATGACAAAATGCACGTTTTACAAACGCGCATCGGGAATCTATAATACAGGGTATATGGATATATTCAGTTTTATAACTTTGTTTGGCGGATTGGCATTCTTCCTTTACGGAATGCATCTTCTGTCCGAGTCTTTGAAGAAGACGGCCGGCGGCAGGCTTGAGAAGCTTCTCAAGAAAGCCACGAATAATTCATTCAAGGGACTCCTCATAGGTGTCCTTATTACGATTGCTATCCAATCCTCATCTGCAATGACCGTTATGCTCGTCGGTTTTGTTAACTCGGGCATCATGGAACTGTCGCAGACTGTAGGTGTTATCTTCGGATCTGATATAGGAACTACACTTACTGCATGGATCCTGTCGCTTTCCGGTATCAACAGTGACGGTAATGTATTGCTGAAGCTTCTTGAGCCTAAGTGCTTCTCACTTATCTTCGCCCTTATAGGTATCATTCTTATTATGGCTTCGAAGAAGCAGAGACGTAAGGATATCGGCATGATGCTCGTAGGCTTCGGAATCCTTATGCAGGGAATGACGATGATGAGTTCTTCCATGACTCCTCTTCGTGATTCCGAGAGCTTCTTGAATATCCTTACAGCTTTCAGAAATCCACTGCTCGGTGTACTTGCAGGTGCACTCGTAACGGCAGTTATCCAAAGTTCAGCGGCTTCGATCGGTATCCTGCAGTCCTTGTCTTTGACAGGAAGCCTTACATACGGCATGGCTATCCCGATCATCATGGGTGCCAATATCGGAACGTGTGCCACAGCTGTTCTGTCATCCATCGGTGTTAACCGCGATGCGAAGAGAGTTACGGCCATCCATGTTGCCATCAAGGTCATCGGTACGGTGTTCTGGCTCGTAGTCTTCTACTCGCTCGATGCGATATTTGATTTCGAATTCCTTGATACCACTATCGGCATCGTCGGAATCGCTGCTTTCCACTCTGTATTTAATATAGGTAATACCTTATTGCTGTTCCCGTTCAGACACCGTCTCGTTAACCTTGCTAAGATCATCGTCAAGGAGACAGACGAGGAGCAGGAGTTTAAGCTCGATGAACGTCTCATGACTTCACCTCCTATCGCTGTTTCCGAGTGTACGAACTCCATGATCAAGATGGTCGGAAAGGCCCAGAACGGTCTTGATAAGTCGACAGATATGCTCCTTAACGGTTATAACGACGAAGATTATGAATTCATCAAGAAGAACGAAGAGAAGGTCGACAGTTACGAGGACGTTATCGGTTCGTTCCTTATGAAGCTCACGACGACACATCACCTCTCCGTTGAGGATAAGAACAGATCTTCCAAGATGCTTCAGGCTGTAGGAGAGTTCGAGCGTATTGCCGACCATGCGAACTATATGGCTAATTCCGCCGAGGAGATCGCAAGAAAGAAGATCGTATTCTCTCCTGACGCGAACGATGAGATCAGGCGCATCATCTCCGCAGTTAAGGAGATCTACACCAAGACGATCGAGTGTTATCTTAACGACGATCCGGAGATGACCAAGGAGATCGGACCTCTCCGTATCGTAATAAGCGAGATGTGCGACTCTTACAAGGCTAATCACGTCGAAAGGCTTGCGGCTGGTATCTGCGAGCCCGGACACGGCTTCGTATATAACGACATACTCTACAGCTGCGGAAGGATCGCCGACCACAGCATGAACATCGCGGCTATCGTGTACCGTTTCAAGTCCCTGAATAAAGGCGACACTTATATGCACGACTTCAAGCAGCGTAAGGATGCCGAGAGCGAGGCGCTTTACAGAAAGTATCTCGACAAGTACGTAAAGTCGGATAACGTCTGAACTGAAGAGCAATAGAAAAGGGACTGCCGTTTGACAGTCCCTTTATTAATTCTTCAACTAAGAAATATCAGTTCTTTGTGAGCTCCATTGTCTCTTCGCTTGTAACAATAGTGAGTGTGTCACCGTCGATAGAGTATGTAGCTGTGTCTTCCTCCTCGGAAATCTCAACCATAACAACTGTGAGGTTCTCACCGTCAGCAGAGTAAGCGATATCAAATACTGTTGTGTTGTCCTCAACGACAATCTCAACAGAACCTGTGTTGTCGTCGTTGAATGTGTAAGTTACATCTGCTTCTTCACCCTGTAAAGACCAGGAACCGATGAGAGCCTCATCGATCTCACCATCGAGTGCGATCTGGGAAGCTTCTGCGGAAGCCTCTGTCTCTTCAGCCTCTGTTGTCTCTGCAACTGTCTCTTCAACAGTTGTCTCAGCAGCTGTTTCCTCAACTGTTGTCTCTGCAACTGTCTCGGAAGCCTCAGCGCTTGTCTCGGCAGCTGTCTCAGAGCATGCAGCAACGCTCATAGCCATAGCAGCAACAACAGATGCTGCCAATACATTCTTAATAATGTTCTTCTTCATATACTTCATTTCCTTTCTTTCAGGCGTTTTTGCCTGAAACCTGTTTGATTATACGCCTGTGGTATATGCGGACAATTAATAGTTCAACCAATTTAACGGCTGTTTGAATCAGGAATTTGATAGGAATTAACAGATTTAGAGCAAAAAGGGCTTTACAAAAGAAAGGTAATATATTACTCTTATTAAGAAAGTAATATATTACTTATATCAAGGAGATAAACCGCCATGAACATCGAAGAGACTCTTAACAGCAACATGATCAACACCGAGGGCATACCGCCGAGTTACTACCTTCTGGGCCTTCTGAGTGCGTTCGAGAACAGGTTCCAGGCGATGGCCGACCGCGACATGAAGGAGATCAGCTGGAAGCAGTTTTTCGCGATAATCTGCATCGATATGTGCAACGAGCCGCCGACGCTTAAGGAGCTCGCGGACATACTGGGAAGCTCGCATCAGAACGTTAAGCAGATCCTTTTGAAACTCGAGAAGAAGGGCTTCATCGGATTCCGTCCTGACGAGAATGACAGAAGGAAGCAGCGTATCGTTCTTACCGGCACCTGCAGGAAGTTCTGTGAGAAGAATAACGAGCTCGGAATGAGGATCATGGGGAAGATGTTCAACGGCGTATCAGAGAAAGACATCAAGACGACGATCGATACGATAACTAAGATCGAGAAGAATCTGACGGAGGTGGAATAAATGTCAGGGATAGTAGTTTATAAGTCTAAGTACGGTGCAACAAAGAAGTATGCCGAGTGGATTGCTGAGGCAACAGGCTTCGAGGCGGTATCTGTTAAGGAAGCGGATATCAATGAGGTCGCCAAGCACGATGTGATAATACTCGGAGGCGGAGTCTATGCGGGCGGTATCGCTATAGTGCCTTTCTTAAGGAAGAATTACAACAGACTTAAGGGGAAGAAGATCATCGTGTACACATGCGGTGCTTCTCCTTATGACGAGAAGTTCTTTAATCAGCTTGTTGATATGAATATGAAGGATGATTTTAAGGACATTCCCGTTTATTACTGCAGAGGCGGCTTCGACTTGAAGAATATGTCTTTCATGGATAAGACGCTTTGTAAGATGCTTCGAAAATCTTTATCCAAGAAAGATCCCAAGGACTATGAGGTCTGGGAAGAGGCATTGATGTCGGTAGGTGAAGACGAGTCCGGTGACTGGACTGATAAGGCCGATCTTGAGCCTGTACTGGCATCGATCTGATAAGAATACTCACACATACAAACATTGACACGGCTCTTGCCGGCGTGTATTATCAGGATAGTGACCACATGGTCACCGTGGGAGAGATAACATGCCGACAAGAGTTTTTACCGAGCTTGATGAAGCTAAGAAGCAGAGGGTGACTGATGCCGCTTTGGCTGAGTTTGCCTCCTGCGGGTACGAGAGTGCTTCGACCAATAATATCGTAAAGGAATGCGGTATCAGCAAGGGAAGTCTTTTTAAGTATTTCGAGAATAAAGAAGATCTGTATTTCTACCTTATCGATACCGTTGCCGCGAAGATGGCGTCGGATATGGCGCCGTCGCTTGAGAAGCTGCCGGCTGACCTTTATGAGCGTATCAAAGCATACTCGTCTGCTGAGATCTCATGGTATATGGAACACCCTGTTGAAGGTGCCTTTATGACGCGCATGGCTTCGGAAAGAGGGGAGATCGAAGATAAGTTAAACGAGCGCTACAAGTCAGTAAGCAACGATACTTACAAGGCACTTTTGAAGGGCGCGGATCTTAAGAAGATAAATCACGATAAGAAAAAGGTTATTAAACTTTTGGGATGGGTGCTTCAGGGCTTTAACAGAAGCTTTCTTGAGAAGGAAGCGGGAAGTAAGAAGCCGATGAAGAAATTAAGGGAAGAGTACGGGAAGCAGCTTGCGGATTATCTCGACATATTGCGCAAGGGACTATAGGAATAAGGGGCAGATACAGATGGCTAAGAACGGAACAGTTAATATCGGCAACACACAGATGCATTATGCGGAATTCGGAAGCGGGGACAGAAATCTCGTTGTGCTCCCCGGCCTTTCTGACGGCCTCACGACCGTCAAGGGAAAAGCTTGGATGCTCGCGCCGTCTTATAAGAAGTTTCTTAAGGACTTTAAGGTATATATGTTCAGCAGGAAGGAAAGTATGCCCGAAGGTTACAGCATACGCGATATGGCCAAAGATCAGGTCGAGGCCATGCGGATACTTAACATCACAAAGGCGACCGTCATGGGTGTTTCCCAGGGCGGAATGATATCTCAATATATCGCAGCTGATTACCCTGAGGTTGTAGAGAAACTGATACTTGTCGTAACGGCTCCTTATGCGAATGAAGTAGCCCGGGACGCAGTAAGCTCATGGATGGATATGGCGAAGAGAGGAGACCATACGACCCTCATGATCGATACGGCTGAGAGGATGTATTCGAAAGCTTATCTTGATAAGAACCGAAAGCTTTTTCCTGTGATCGCGAAGTTCACACGTCCTTCAAGCTATGAGCGTTTCTTAAGAAACGCGGAGGCTATATTGAAGTTTGATGCCAGGGATGATCTTAAGAATATAACGTGTCCCACACTTATAATCGCAGGTGACGACGATAACACCGTCGGCAATGATGCCCCTGCCGAGTTTAATGCAGGGATAACAAACAGCGAGGTTTATATCTATGAGGGGCAGGGTCACGGGCTTTTCGATGAGGAAAAAGACTTCTATGACCGTGTGCTGGAATACGCCTTAAGGTAAAGTGTTTCCAGCGGACTGGTATATCTCGTACCATTCCCTGCGGGAAAGATTTACTTCAGAAGCCAACGCCATCTGCTCGATCCTCTGAGGCTTGGTGGTGCCGATTACCGCCTGCACAGGGCCGGGGTAGCGGAGTACCCATGCGATAGCAACGGCCTCAGCCGTAACGTTCTGCTCGGAAGCGATGCGCGAGAGCACTTTATTAAGATCCGCGAACTTGGGGTTGCCGATGAAAACACCTTCGAAGAATCCGTGCTGCAGAACTGACCAGGCCTGAATAACGATGTTGTTGAATCTGCAGTATTCGAGGATGCTTCCGTCTCTTACGATACCTGCATCGGTGCTCATATTCACATGAAGTCCTGCGTCGATAGAAGGTGTGAAGGCAGCCGATAACTGAATCTGGTTGATGGCGATCTTCTCTTTGACAGCCTTTGAGATCATCTCGATCATCATGGGGTTCATATTGGAGACACCGAAGTCAACGATCTTGCCTTCGGAGACCAGAAGGTCGATCGCTTCGTTGATCTCTTCAGGTTCCATAAGCGCATCGGGGCGGTGCAGCAAAAGTGAATCTATATGGTCAACATTAAGACGCGTCAGGATGCCGTCCACAGACTCGATAATGTGTTCCTTTGAGAAGTCAAAATACTTAAGGCCGTTATCGCGTCTGATACCGCACTTCGACTGTATCCACATACGGTCTCTTAAGTCGGGCCTTGAAGAGAGGACTTTGCCGACGATCCTCTCGCACAGCCCGTCTGCATAACAATCTGCAAGGTCAAAAGCATTGATGCCCGAATCAAGGGCGGTGTCTATAAGCTTCTCGACTTCTTTCGCAGACAGGGAACTTATTCTCATCATGCCGAGTATCACGGACGAGATGCTTACATTATTCTTGCCGAATTCTATGTACTTCATGATGGGCAGCCTCCCACAGAAAAAGATAAATATATTTTACACTTTTCTTATGATTATCTCTACTGTTAATCCGCCGCCCTCGCGGTTACGGATCTCGAGTCCGCCTCCCATCTTCTCCATAAAGCGTGATGCAAGATAAAGACCGAGGCCGCTTCCGTCCTTGCCGGAACTTTCTGCCGCCGATCCTCTGTAGAACTTAGAAGTCAGCATGGCGATCTCATCTTCGGTTACACCCGGTCCTCTGTCAGAGAAGAAGACATGAATGCTTTCTTCGTCTGTACTGAAGGACACCTCAAGCGGTGTGCCCGCATACTTAAATGAGTTGCCTGCGATGTTGTCGATGACCTGCTCAAGCCTTAGTTTGTCAGCCGTGATAAGGCACTGCGGTACTTCCGATCCGCGCACGACTTCGCCGTAGAAACGCAGGTCATTAAGCATGGTGTCGATAATGAGCGAGCTCTCTTCACGCGGTGTTACCTTGAGCTCCTCGAGCTCGTCTAAAGTTGCCTTAAACATATTGTCGACCAGGTGCTCGACGGAATCCGCCTTGGACTTGATGACAGCGACCTTGTCCTGCACATCCGCGTCCTTGTACTTGAGTTCCATGACCTCGCATGTGGCCTTGATGGTCGCAACAGGAGTCTTGATGTCGTGCGACAATTCTGCGACGAGTTCCTGCTTGCTTCTGTTGGCCGCAGCTTCGCGCTCTGCGGATAATTTAAGCTCTTCTCTCATGCGGTCGAAAGACTCTGTGAACGCGCCGAAATAATTATGTCTCGTCATGTTAAGCGGCATTTCGAGATTGCCTTTGGATACGTTGCTCGCGAATACTTTAAGCTTATTGAAAGGTCTTACATACAGATACCAGATTATAAGCAGCAGCACGATGCCCGCCGCGTATGCGCTTCCGAAGACCGTAAGAAGCTGCGTCTTCTCCTTTGCGACTGTCTGGCGGTACTCTTCGCCTCTCGCATCGAAAGCGACTTTGCCTAAGATCTGTCCGTCGTGCCTGTAGTCGAACACGGACCAGCCGTGCTTAATAAACTCGTTGTTGATGGTGGCGTAATCGGAGTCGCTTACAAGTATGATCTCGCATCCGTATTCGGCTTCCAGTGCATCGCGGTCACCGCCTTCGGAAAGACCCGCACCTACGGCATCCGCACGCGTGTTGAGGTCTAACATATCAAGCTGATATTCGGTCTTGGCATCGATCCTGAACCACAATATGAGCGCGCACGCGAGCATAAGGACGGTGTACAGGAGCGCGATGACCCTTATCTTCATTTATTTGTCTCCAGGATGTAACCCGTGCCCCAAACGGTCTTGATGTACTTCGGGTTGTTGGGGTCTGATTCGAGCTTCTCGCGCAGGCGTCTTATGTGTACGTTAAGTGTGCTGTCGGAGTAGAAGCTGTCGCCCCACACCTCATCGAAAAGCTTTTCTTTGGTAACGATAGTATCCTTATGGGAATAAAGGCAGGACAGGAGTGCGAACTCCTTTGCCTTAAGCTGAACCTCGCGGCCTTCTACGCGGCAGGAGAGTGTCGCGGGGTCGATGGTGAAGTTTCCGCTGTCAGTTTCCTTTTCGCCGGTGCTGCCGCCCAGCTGTTTTATTGCCTCAAGTCTTTTAAGCTGAACCTTTACCTTCGCAAGAAGAACGCTTAATGTATAAGGCTTCTTTATATAGTCGTCGCCGCCGATGTTCAAGGCCACGAGAACGTCGTCGTCGCTTTGGCGGGCGGATATAAACAGTATCGGTGTGTCGTATTTCTCACGCAGTGTCTTACATAAAGTAAAGCCGCTCTCGTTGCCGAGGTTGATGTCCAGAAGGAAAACATCAGCCGTGTTTTCCTTAAGAAACTCAAGGCATTCGTCTGCTGTGGAGACCGTGGCGCAGGAGACCTCGAACATCTCGAAATACTCCTGTGTCATCTTGGAAAGCTCTATCTCGTCGTCGATTATTAGGCAGTTGTAATTCATGATTCGAGTATAGCACATGTAAGAAACAGTTAAGAATTGAACAAGATTCACGTAAAGTATTCTTCCCAAGGCAGCCGTAGAATGGCAGTGTAAGAATTCTGACAAAACCAGATATGAGGGAGAAGACAAAATGACAACTACAGTTCTTAAAGCTACAGACCTTTGTAAGACATTTTCCAATGAAAGCGTTCAGCAGCACGTGCTGAAGAATCTTAATCTCGAGATCAGAAAGGGAGACTTCACGGTCATCATGGGTGACTCCGGTGCAGGTAAGAGCACACTCCTTTATTCTCTTTCCGGTATGGACCGTCCGAGCCTCGGTGCGATCCTCTACGGCAACGAAGAGATCTCGAAGTACAGTAACGACAAGCTCGCACTTTTCAGAAGAAAGCACTGCGGTTTTGTTTTCCAGCAGAACTACCTTAACGACACAATGAGTGTTCTCGATAACATCATCGTAAGCGGACTTCTTAAGAGCCGTGACCGTAAAAAGATCGCAGCTCGTGCCAAGGAGCTTCTCGGTGAAGTCGGACTTGATGAGAAGTGCTACAACAAGTTCCCGAATCAGCTGTCGGGAGGTGAGAAGCAGAGAGTCGCTCTCGTAAGGTCGGTTATCAACGAGCCCGAGATCCTCTTTGCAGACGAGCCTACAGGTGCTCTTAATTCTCAGAACACCGAGGCCGTTCTCGATGTATTGACCGACATGAATAACAAAGGCCAGAGCATCGTAATGGTAACGCATACGATCGCGGCGGCGGAAAGAGGCAACCGCATCCTTTACTTAAGAGACGGCGTTATCTGCGACGAGATCTCGCTTGAGAGATACGATGGTGAGAATAAGGAGCGTCACGGCAAGCTTCGCGCTTTCCTTTCTGACATGGGGTGGTAATTATGAATTCATTGTTTTTTATAGCACGTAATAATATCAAGAAGCATAAGGGCGAGGCAGCTATACTGTTTCTTCTGATGTTCATGGCAGCGGTGCTGCTGTTCGTAAGCCTGTCGATGCTGATGAGCAAGGATAACACTATCAGAAAGAATGCAGAGCTGTACCATACACCGTCGCTGCTGATATTCGGACCTGAAGATCTGACTGCTGAAGAGTCTGTCGGGATCGTTAATTCTGTTCCTTCGACTTCTATGTGCGAATCCGTTGAATATGTTTACGGTGCCGGAAGCTATTACTACGGTGATATGAGTGAAGACGATGCAATCTCAATTGAGTTCTATATATTAGACGGAACGGATGACAATTATCTGTGTTCGCTGCCCGGGGAAGCTTCCCAACTTGCGGATGATGAGATCTTATTGCCTTACTATATCGCTAATGCTCATCCTGTAGGAAGCACATACACCTTGAAGATAAACGGATATGAGAAGACGTTTACGGTTAAAGGCTATGTTGAGAATCTGTTCTATGCAACTTCCATGAGTGTTTCCGGTTATCTGAATGTCGTAAGCCATGATACATATACTGATCTTCAGGATTCTCTTGATCCGGTATTTACGAGATATCTTATCTATGCGGATGCTGCAGACGGTGTCAGTCCTGAAGATTACGAAGACGAAGTGTTAAGCGCATTCGAGGGCAAGGCAAATGTAAATACATTCGATTACGGTCTTGCCGTTCTTGCCACTACGGCTACGACCCTGATAGTGTCTGCTATCGTTCTTGTGTTCACGGTCGTTCTGGTAGCCCTTGCCATTCTTATCATGTATTTCTCGATCAAGAACTTCATCGAGCTTAATACACAGAATATCGGCCTTTTGCAGGCAACCGGCTATACAGTAAAGGAATTGAGATTCGCATGCATCGCAGAGCAATCAGCCGTTAAGCACATTGTCAGGTTCGCTGATGGGACTATCCGGTTTCTCCGGTCTTTGTGTTCCGGCTCTGATCGCGACTTTGATCGGCATCCCTGTTGCTGTTCTTATCGGTTCTTTCTTTGCCACAGGCAGCTACAGAAAGCTTACGGTGCTCGAGTCGTTGAGAAGCGGTATCACAGCGCATAACTTTAAGCGTAACCATTTCGAGCTGGAGAACAGCCGCCTTCCTCTGGATCTCGCGATCTCCGGCAAGCATATCTTCGGAAGCCTTAAGAAGAGCGTTTTCCTTACAGTGATAATCGCAGTCCTTACGATGGCGATGTGCCTCGGATTCTGTCTCTATCAGAACTGGGTAATCGATCAGTCGAATCTTCTGAAGCTCGTCGGATTCGAGACATCGGATATTCAGATCTACTGTCCCGGTGATGAGAATATGCATGACGAGATGATGGATTATGACGGAGTTCAGAGAATCAACACATGGAGTACGCTGTCCAGTATAGAAGTAATGTATCTTGATAATTCCACAACTCTTAATATCGATGTATATGAAGACCTGGAGTCTTTGGAACAGGAATACATTATTGAAGGACGTATTCCTTCCAATGAGAATGAGATCGTTCTTACGACTGTCGAAGCGGGTAATCTGGGAGTAAAAGTAGGTGATATCGTAACGGTAAAGACCTTGGACGGCTCCGGTACCGAATCATTCCTGGTATGCGGAATAGATCAGAAGATCAATAACGGCGGCAATAAGGCTCTGATGACAGAATCAGGTGCACTGAGGGTAGATCCGGATTATGTCTTCGAGAATCTTCTTCTTTATCTTGATGACGGCATTGATGTCAAGAAGTTTAAAAGTGACTTGGAGGATGAATATCCCGGGTTTCAGATGTCACTTACGGAAGATTTTATCAGCTCGGCACTTGATACATTGACGTCATCGATGAAGGCGATATGTGTGATCTTCGTAGTCGTAACTTGCTTCGTAGTTATCCTGACTGAGATCCTTCTTACAAGGTCACAGGTTATCCGCGAAAGAACCGATCTCGGCGTTTCCAAGGCTCTGGGTTATACATCGGGAGAGCTTATCAGAAGAACGCTCATGACTAACATGCCTATCATCGTTACGGGGATCATTCTGGGATTTGTAATGCACATTGCACTGTCGGATAAGCTGATCCTTCTGGGGCTTGCCATGTTCGGCATCAGTCAGAACAGCTTCTCAACTCCGCCTGTCTGGTTCGTCTTAAGCGCAGCGATCATCCTGGTATGTGCAGCCGTTACATCTTATCTGTGCGGCCGGGGGATCTCCAAGCTCGAGCCTGTCGCGATACTTACAGAGGAATAAGGGATTGAAACGGGGGCAGCGGCTGCTGCCTCCGTTTTATTTATCCTTCAACTAATTGTATAATCTGCTTATCAGGAAGCTGCAGAGGAAGGGATAAGTCAGATGAAGAAGATTTTCAATGTCGCCGCCTTTGTCTGCGGCATGGATGAGGAATATCCTTATCAGATCATACTCGGCATCAATAACTATGCCAAAGATCACGGGATCAATATCTCTTACTTTGCATCGTTCGGCGGAATAATCGACAGCAGTGATTTCGATGACGGAGAGTACAGCATATATAATCTCCCGGACTATTCCGCTTTCGACGGAGCGCTGCTTCTCACCAACACATTCTCCAATCCCGTAATACGCAATTCGATAATAGATAAGGTCAGAGCCGCAGGTATCCCGACAGTAATATTCGAGTGCAGGGATTATGAGGAGTTCCACGATGTCAGCATCGATAATTACTCAGTAATGAAAAGGCTTGTGGAGCATCTTATCAAGGAGCACGGCGCAAGGATCTTTAACTACATCTCAGGCCCTGAAGCCAACCCCGAAGCCCAAGCCAGATACAGTGCTTTTCGTGATGCTTTGGAAGAGAACGGGATTGCTTTTGATGAGAGGAAACGCCTTTACAAGGGCTTCTTCAGAAGCTATGACGGCATCAAGGCCATAGAGCAGTTCATGAAGTCGGGTGTAAGCCTTCCCGATGCATTCGTGTGTGCTAATGACAGTATGGCACTGACGGCGATGAACAAGCTTCAGGAGAACGGATACAAGATTCCGGATGATGTTATCGTCACGGGTTTTGACAACACCTTTAATGCGCGTAATTCCTGTCCTGTGCTGACTACGGTAAAGCGTCCCCTGTATTCATCCGGCGTGCAGGCGTGCGAGATGCTGCTTTCGCTTATGAAAGGTGAGGAGCAGCCGAGAAGCATTCTTATGGATGTTGAGCCTGTCTTTACAGAAAGCTGCGGATGCCACCCCGATTCGATCGAGGATATTCAGGAGTTTAAAAGAGATACATACCTTCGTCTCGAGAGGACATACGAGAGCATTCATCTTCTGAACAGGATGATCGCCGATCTTGCGGGTGCGAAGAACATTGACGAATGCGTCGATGCGATACTGATACTTCTGAATGCGATAGGCTGTGATGATTTCTCGCTCTGTCTCGTAAGCGACTGGGAGAAGACATATAACACGCTTTCTTACGAGGACAGGAACGTGGCTTATCCGCCTGCGATGACCGCTCCTCTTATATGGGACCACGGTCAGAGACGTTCGGTCAAGTCTTTCCCGAGCAAGCAGCTGCGTCCTGAGACGCTTCTTACGAGCGGAAACGTGAGCTACTTTATACCGCTTCATTTCGGTGCCAGGATAATCGGTTATTACATAATGTCCAACACCGATTTCCCGATCTACAGCAACCACTGCCACACTATCACGATGAGCATCGGAAATGCGATCGAGAATATCTCCAAACTCAATGTTCTCGATCCTTTGTGCGGTATCTACAACAGAAACGGTTTCAACCTTAATGCGGGTTATAT
>CADAXO010000049.1:0-13520 GCA_902791885.1 Oscillospiraceae bacterium
AGAAATCGTTGAAGAGTCTGACGACAGTGAAGCTGAAGTTGTGATCGAAGAGGAAGAACCGGTCATCATGGATGAAGAGATATCGGTTGATGAGAATTAAGAAATTACTGAAACTGATGAGGCTGTCTCAATTTGATGAGACAGCTCTTTCATTTCAGGCTCTCCATGGCTCCCTTGAGACAAATAGCGGGCTGCTTCGACTAAATTCAATTTTTAGAGATTTCGTCGAAGGATTCATGTAACATTTTCGACTAAATCCTTTAATTTTAGAAATAGTCGAAAAAACAGGCTCAGATTTCGACTAAATCTTAAAATACGGAAAAATGTACGGATTTCCTGTAACATAATCGATTTTTTCTCGTAAAATCAGATTTCGTCGAAATGGCTTGGAGGCAGTCCGATGTCCCCTAGAACATAATTATAAAATTCAGAAAAATATCCCTGTAAACTTATGTAACTATTAAGACAATAACCTATTCATCTGTGCCGATGTTGATATTCGCGGCAGGAAGGTCCATGAGGTCGTTCTCTTCGAGGTGAGCCTCGACGGCGTTGAAGAACTTCTCGTTGCTGGTGAACACGGAGCGGCGGAGCTCACCTTTGCCTTTGATATCGGCGTCCGGATCATACAGGATGTCCATGTACAGATGGCAGATGATGTCGTCGTTGATCTCGCGCTCTCTGCCGAATGAGATGACGAAGTGTTTCTGCCTGTCTTCGAAATAAGTCTCTTTGCTTATTGTTACGACAAAGTCTTCGGTGCGCGTGGTTATTGCCAGGCAATGCTTCTTATATACTTCATAGACTTCTCTTACGGTCTTGCAGGAAGAGGCTTCTTCCTTGATCTCGTTCACACGAGCTTCGTAGAAACCGTCACCGCCCCATTCGTCCGTTAAGTTCTCAAGGTCCCCGTAAGGATCCGCGCCTTCCATGGCCTGCCTGAACTTCTCGAATTCCGGGTGTTTGCTGTGCATTTTAAGGGTTCGGAGCATAAGGAGGAATGAAAGCACTGCATCGAGTAAGAGTATGATCCCTCCCACGACAGCGAAAACGTGCATGAAGATTCCCGCTATAAGAAAGATGACACCTAAGGCACAAAGCGGAAAGAACATATGGAAGAAGAACGAGCAGAACAAAGTTATCCGCAGGGTTCGTTTAAGCCTTCTGTTCATCTTGTCATCGAACTTATCCTGCATAGTCTCTCTCCTTTGGTTTCATTATACTTATTTAAGTCCTTTCCGGACAATGTTTAAGACTTATTTAAGTCGGTCCCGGAATTATTGTAACCCGAATTCCGTCTGTTTATAATTGGAATAACTTCGATGGAAGGAGGGATTATTCATGACAAATATGTGGATTTTATGGCTGGTATTGACCGTAGTATTCGCGATAATCGAGGCTGCTACATTAGGACTGACTACCGTGTGGTGTGCGATCGGATCGGCTGTTGCGATGGTCATGGATCTTTGCGGAGCTCCTGTAGCTGCTCAGCTGACGGTTATGGTTATCGTCTCGATCGTCTGCTTCATCATCTGTATGATCTGGATCAAGCCGAAGCTTGATGAGAAGCACAGGCTGAACGTCGAACCTACCAATGCGGACCGCGTACTCGGTAAGGAGGGTATCGTGATCAAGACGATCGATCCCATGGAGGGCAAAGGTCAGGTTAAGGTAATAGGCCAGACTTGGAGTGCCAAATCCGATCGTGTGATCGAAGAAGGCAGAAAGATCAGAGTCACCGGAATGGAAGGCGTTAAACTGATCGTTGAAGAACTGTATAATTAATTGAAGAAATAATCAGGAGGAAACAATTATGATCAACAGTGCAGTAATCGCAGTAGCTGCAGAGCTGGGCGGCGGTGCAATCATCGCAATTATCGTTGCAGTAATTCTTATTATCTTTGCAGTTTCATGCATTAAGGTAGTTCCGCAGGCTACAACATTTATCATCGAGCGCTTCGGAACATATAAGACAACATGGGATACGGGTATTCATCTCAAGGTTCCGGTAATCGACAGAGTAGCTAAGAAGATCTCATTGAAGGAAAAGGTTGCAGACTTCGCACCTCAGGCAGTTATCACAAAGGATAACGTTACGATGCAGATCGATACGGTTCTGTTCTATCAGATCGTAGATCCTAAGCTCTATACATACGGCATCGAGCGTCCGATATCCGCTATTGAGAATCTTTCCGCTACAACACTCCGTAACATCATCGGTGACCTCGAGCTCGACCAGACACTCACATCACGTGACATCATCAACTCCAAGATGAGAGAGCTCCTCGATGAGGCAACAGATCCTTGGGGAATCAAGGTCAACAGAGTTGAGCTTAAGAACATCATTCCTCCCCGTGAGATTCAGGTAGCGATGGAGAAGCAGATGAAGGCTGAGCGAGAGAAGTATCCGTGTAGCAGAGGGTGAGAAGGAGTCAGCAATCCTCCGCGCCGAGGCTAAGAAGGAAGCTGCTATCCGCGAGGCAGAAGGTCAGGCAGAGGCTATCCTCAAGATCAATGAGGCTAAGGCTCAGGGTCTCCAGATGATCAAGGATGTTCAGGCTGATGACGGTCTTGTTAAGATCCGTTCCCTCGAGGCTATGGAGAAGATCGCTAACGGACAGGCTACGAAGATCATCATTCCTTCGGAGCTCCAGGGCGTTGCAGGTCTTGCCACATCCGTAAAGGAAATCATCAAGTCTTAATAAGAATAATAATAAGTGGTATACTTAAGGCTCCGGGGGGTAACCTCCGGGGCCTTTTTGTGAGGCTGATTTCTGATTATAAGGAGGGCTCGTATGGACGGCTGGAATGATAGAACGAATATGACCATGCTGACGGATTTCTATGAGCTTACAATGGGCAAAGGTTATCTCGACGGCGGAAACGGTGATAAGATCGTTTACTTCGATGCTTTTTTCAGAGATGTTCCCGAGCAGGGCGGTTATGCCATCATGGCAGGTCTCGAGCAGGTTATTGATTATCTTAATAACCTTCATTTCACAGAAGAGGATCTTAAGTTCTTAAGCGGTTACGGCTTTGATGAGAAGTTCATCGAGTACTTAAGAAATTTCAAGTTTACATGCGACGTCTGGGCTGTTCCCGAAGGAACACCTATATTCCCGAGAGAGCCCCTCATCAAGGTAAGAGGACCTGCTATTCAGGCACAGCTTCTAGAGACGGCTCTTCTTTGTACCCTCAATCATCAGACGCTTATTGCTACAAAGACTGCAAGAATCGTAAGAGCTGCAGAGGGAAGACCCATCATGGAGTTCGGTGCAAGAAGAGCTCAGGGATTCGACGCGTCCGTATTGGGCGCACGAGCAGCTTATATCGCAGGCGCTGCAGGAACATCCTGTACTATCTGCGGCCAGCAGTTCGATATCCCGCTCTCGGGTACAATGGCTCACTCATGGGTAATGCTCTTTGACGATGAGTTCGAAGCATTCAAGGCATATGCCGAGTCCTATCCCGACAAGTGCCTCCTCCTTGTAGACACATACGACGTATTGAAGTCCGGTATCCCGAATGCGATAAGATGCGCACATGAAGTCCTCGAGCCCATGGGCAAGAGACTTCTCGGTATCCGTATCGATTCCGGAGACCTTACATACATGACACAAAGAGCAAGAAAGATGCTCGATGAGGCAGGACTTACAGATTGTAAGATCACTGTTTCCAATGCCCTCGACGAGTATCTCATAAGAGACCTTATCTCACAGGGCGCATGCATCGATTCTTTCGGTGTAGGCGAGAGACTTATCACATCCAAGGCGGAGCCTGTTTTCGGAGGCGTATATAAGATCGCAGCCGTAGAGGACGACGAGGGTAACGTTATCCCGAAGATGAAGATCTCAGAGACAACGGCGAAGGTTACAACGCCCTGCGACAAGGAGATCGTAAGATTCTATGACAAGGACACAGGCAAGGCTTTGGCGGACGTGCTTTTCGTAAAGGGAGAAGAGCTTCCTGACGGCGAGCCTTACGAGATCTTCGATCCTGTAGAGACGTGGAAGGCGAAGACGCTTACCAACTACACAACAAAGAAACTTCTTGTAGAGGTGTTCAGAAACGGAGAACTCGTGTATGATGTACCGAGCATCTCAGAAGTAAGAAACTACTGCACCAAGCAGCTCGATACTTTGTGGGAAGCCGTAAAGAGATTCGAGAATCCTCATAAGTACTATGTCGATCTGTCTCCCAAGCTTTGGAAGATCAGGGACGATATCTTAAGAGGCTACAGGAGTAACAGATAAAAGATAAGAGGTAATGACAATGGCAAATCCTATCGTAACTATCAAGATAAAGGGAATGGGAGACATCAAGGCTGAGCTTTATCCCCAGATCGCTCCCATCACAGTAGAGAACTTCGTTAAGCTCGCAGGTTCCGGTTTCTATAACGGACTTACATTCCACAGGATCATCCCCGGATTCATGATCCAGGGCGGCGACCCTGAGGGAACAGGTATGGGCGGTCCCGGATATTCCATCAAGGGCGAGTTCTCCAGCAACGGATTCCCTAACTCTCTTAACCACTCAAGAGGTGTTCTTTCCATGGCAAGATCCATGATGCCCGATTCTGCGGGATCCCAGTTCTTCATCATGCACGAGGATGCTCCTCATCTCGACGGCCAGTATGCCGCTTTCGGTAAGGTCATCGAGGGTATCGAGGTAGTCGATAAGGTTGCTGCTGTTAAGACAGACTATAACGACAAGCCGCTCGAGCCTGTTGTGATCGAGATCATGTCCGTAGAGGTATAATCGCACCTGATGGACGCCAGATCCGATTCCCGCGTTAAACATATTGACTTCATAATCATAGATCTCCTGTGTGTTGAGATCTCGTTTGTGCTTGCCATAATTACAAGGTACGGACTTGCCGACTTCGTAAGCATTCTTACTAACAGTGCGAATGATGATTACAGGGCGTTCCGTCTCGTTAACGTAGTCCTGGTATTGGCATATCTTGTGTTCATGCTCTTCACGGGCCCTCACACGGGAATCGTAAAGCGCGGGCACTTAAAGGAATTCTGGAATGTCTTTATTATCAATGCGGAGATATTGTTTACGCTCTTCGCATTCCTTTATGTGATCAAGGTATCCGCGATCTACTCGCGACTCATGATCGGTTATTTCTTCCTTTTCGATATAGCGATAATGATGCTGCTGCGAACGTTCAGGAAGGAGATCCTTAAGATCAGATTCCTCGAAGGAAGCGAGTCGTCGGGAGTATTGTTGGTCGCTCAGACCGATACGGCAGAGTCGTTCATCAATACATTAAAGAGCAACAACAGCGGATTCTATCACTTCAAGGGAATCATCTTCACTGATGCATATAACGAAGCCGAATTCATGGGTATCCCCGTCATTAAGCAGAAGGAGATGCTCGATTACATCAAGCTCAATCCTATTAACGACGTATTCATGCTGACGAAGTCAGGCGGACGTCTGGCATCGGCATTCATCAATATGGGTATCACGGTCCACAGAGCGATGGATCTCGAGACACCCAATATGATCAATGCGTCACTTAACCAGATCGGTAATTACACGGTCATCACATCGACGATCTCGAAGGCGACATTGGGAGAGCTTCTCATAAAGAGGATCTGCGATATCGTATTCTCGCTGATCGGTCTTGTGTTCACGGCGATCCTTACTATCTTCCTTACTCCGGTCATCAAGCTGCAGGCTCCGGGTCCGGTATTCTTTACGCAGACCCGTGTCGGCAAGAACGGTAAGACATTCAAGATGTATAAGTTCCGTTCGATGTATACCGATGCGGAGGAGAGGAAGAAGGAACTCATGTCCCAGAACGAGATGAAGGGACTGATGTTCAAGATGGAGAACGACCCGAGAATCTTCCCTGCAGGAAACTTCATGAGAAAGACAAGTATCGACGAGTTCCCCCAGTTCTGGAATATCTTCAAGGGCGATATGTCGCTTATCGGAACGCGCCCGCCGACGCTCGACGAGTATGAGAACTATAAGCGTCACCACATGAGCCGACTCGCAATGAAGCCCGGACTTACAGGTATGTGGCAGGTATCGGGAAGATCCGACATCAAGGACTTCGAGGAGATCGTAAGACTTGATAACGAGTATATAAGGAACTTCAGTATCGGTCTTGATATCAAGATATTCTTCAAGACGATCGGTACCGTTCTCGGTATGAAGGGATCCAAGTGACGTCCGCGGAAAAGCCATCGTTTGACGCAAGAGAATGGACTGAGGCACTGTTCCTCACGGCTTTCTCCTGCTATGTGATCTTTTTCTATCTTCAGACGACGACGTTCTCATTAGCTGTGCCGGGATTCGTCTACAGCGTTATAAGAGGCGTGCTTTTGCTCTGCGGCCTTTACAGGCTTTATTCGTGGAGGTCTGAGGTCAGCCCGGTGACGGGTACCGCTTTGGCGGCGCTTATGGGACTTGGGATCTTCTACTTTGTAACAAGGGGGGACACCATGGTCCTGGACGCAGCCCTTATGATGGCGGGAGCGTACAAGGTATCGTTTAAGAAGATCGGCATCATCTATGTGTTCCTTGGCAGTTTCATAAGTCTTCTCGCGCTCATCTGCTCGCAGACGGGCATAATCGCGGACTACACTTTCCTCACAAATTACGGAGGGGAAGAGCACTTAAGGCATTCGTTCGGCATCATTTACCCGACGGATTTCCTTGCGCATATCACGTTCCTTACCGCGGTGTATTTCATCGTAAGATGGAAGCGCGTGACTTATCTGGAGATCGTTTGCGCCGGAGTCATACTTGGCATCTCGTACTACTTTACGAGTGCAAGAGCGGATATGGCGGGCGCGGTCTGCATGCTCATACTCATGCTGATATGTAAGTTCGCAGGCTTCAGGGAACTTCAGGTAGCCCCCAAGGTTAAGGCGGTGCTCTTAAGTGCATTCATGCCTTTATGTGCTGTTTTCGCCGTGATACTGACGTATCTTTACGACCCGCAGAATCCGTTCATGTACAGGCTCGACTCCATCATGTCGTACAGGTTAAGTCTCGGTAAGACAGGCATGGACCTTTACGGCTTCAAGCTTATGGGTAATGCGAACTTCGCCGAGAACGGCAACGCCAACGGCGGCGTAAGGGACTACACTTACGTCTTCTACGACTCGGCTTACATCAAGTATCTTTATAAGTACGGGATCGTTCTGCTCCTCGTGATGTTCCTTGTCTATGCGCTCATCGCACTCCGCTTAAGCACATCGAAAATGCTTTATGCGATGGTTTTCATCGGGGTCATTACGGCTTCGTTCATCATCGAACACCACATGCTCGAGTTATCATATAACATAACTTTGCTGGTTTTAACGGCTGATATTTCAACTATTTTACAGTCTGGCTCTTATATAAATATAAAAAAGAAGAATGGTATAATTACGTAGATTAAAACCCCCTTCGGAGGACCAGCATGAATTACATCATTAACGAAGATGAGACCGAGATCAACATCAAAGACCTGTTGACCTATTGTTTTCTTCATTGGAGAAAAGCCCTTGCTTTGATGCTTCTTATAGCTATCGCCCTCGGCGGATTTATGGGTGCACGTGACGGCATCAAGACATCGAAGCTTGCCGCAGCATATCAGGAGTATCTTAACGATCCCAATGCTTTGATCGCTAAGCAGGAAAATACTACTTATGCTCAGAAGAACGGTATCGAGCTCCCCGAAGATGAGATGTTGACAGCTGAAGAGCAGCAGATACTCGAAGAGGTTGCTACTCTCGACTCCATCAATAACATGAACGATATCATCTATACGACCAGAAGAGACCTCATGGCTCTTACTGATTACTACAACGATTCCATTCTCATGAACGTTGTTCCCCAGTACGTTCCTACAGCAGAGGCAGATCTCATGATCACTGTTCCCGACGGAGCACCCGCCAATGCCGTTAACGTACTTCTTGCAGCATATGTTGATTATCTTTCTAACGGTAACTATCTTGACGATTATGCCAACGAACTCGGCATTGACGTTAAGTATCTTAAGGAAGCCATTACTGTTTCCGATATCACATTCGGCAACACCGACGGCGGCAGCTCCACGGCTTCCACATCGGGTTCCACAACCAATGTAAGCACAGACGTTGACGTTAACTTCTCACTTTCAACTGATGTTGAAGGTTCAAGAGTCGGACTTCTCGTAATAAGAACTGTCGGAACTTCCGCAGAGTCCGCACTCAATCTTCTCGACTACATCGTATCCGAGGTTGAGAACTACCGCGTTGCTACAGGCGAGACTGTAAGTCCCCATGAGACGACGGTTGTAAACTACTACTTCAACATGGTTAAGGACGACAGGATCCAGGTTCTCCAGACCGAGACATCCGAGCAGCTCGTTGACCTTCAGGAGAATCTCGATGTTTACGTAAAGAGCCTTAAGAATCTTCAGAAGCAGCACGGCGATATCGTAGTTAATACGATGCACAAGCTTCCGAATCCTATCCTTGAAGGAACAAAGACCGGAGTTAAGTTCGGCGCCATCGGAATGTTCGCCATCTTCCTTTTCTATGCTTTGATCCTCATCATCAAGTACATCGTAAGTGCCATCGCTTTGACGAAGTCCCAGCTTGTAAACAGATTTACGCTTTTCGACTTAGGTTCCGTAAGAGACGGCGAGGAGAAGCTTTACAAGAACAAGGGCAAGTTCGACAAGTGGCTCCGTAAGAAGGGCAGACTCGGCGAGGGTAATGTCAATGCAGTTGAGGCTGCTGTCGCAAACCTTGCGGTTTACGGTAATGAGTACAAGTCCATCCTCGTTATAGGCGACGGCGAGACATCCAAGGGCCTCGGCAAAGCCATGAAGGACAAGAAGGTCCATGTTGCACCGAGCCTTATCGACAACCCTCTTGCAAGAAAGCTCCTCCTTGAGGTTGACTGTGTTGTTCTTGAGGTTAAGTACGGCGAGAGCAAGTTCGAAGACATAAGAGACCAGCTGAAGCTCATCATGCTCTCCGGCAAGCCTGTCGCAGGATATATTGCTGACTGATAATATGGGTCTTAAAGTTTTACATATTTCCAAATACTACTATCCCTTCTCGGGAGGTACGGAGCAGATCGCGCGTGATGCCGTTGTCGCATTGAAGGACGTTCCCGGATGCGAGCAGCTGATATTCGCATTCGATCACGGAACTCCCAAGGAGTCTAAAGACTCTCGTGATGTGGTCGACGGTATCGATGTTATCCGCTGCAGATGCTTTGCGAAGATCTCTTCACAGTCCATATCGATGTCTTACGGAAGAAGGCTCCGCGATGCCGTTAACGAGTTTAACCCCGACGTGGTTATCCTTCATTACCCGAACCCTTTTGCAACGAGCATCCTTCTTAAGATCCTGAAGAAGAGACCGGAGATCAAGCTTGTTACTTACTGGCATCTTGATATCGTTAAGCAGAAGTTTTTGAAGATCTTCTTCAACGGACAAAACAGAAGACTTATCCAAAGATCTTCCAGGATCATCGCCACCAGCCCCAATTACGTTAAGGGAAGCGAGTGGCTCTCATCTGCACCCGATAAGTGCGTTGTTGTTCCCAACTGCATCAACGAGAACAGACTCGAGATCAACGACGAGATCGTAAAAAGGGCAGAGGAATTAAGAGAAGAGCACAAGGGCAAGACTGTATGCCTTGCTGTAGGACGTCATGTCGAGTACAAGGGCTTCAAGCATCTTATCGAGGCTTCGAAATACCTTGATGACAGCTTCATCATTGGCATCACGGGCAAGGGCCCTCTTACCGATGAGCTTAAGGCACAGGCAGGCGGAGATAAGAAGGTGAACTTCTTAGGTCTTGTAAGCGACGTCGATCTTCGCGCATGGCTTATGACATGCGATATCTTCTGCTTCCCTTCGGTAACCAAGAATGAAGCATTCGGCCTGGCTCTTGCAGAAGGCATGTACTTCGGCCATCCTGCAGTCACGTTCACGATCGAAGGATCGGGCGTTAATTATGTAAGCCTTGACGGCGTTACGGGTATCGAGTGCCCGAATGCCGACAGCAAAGCATTCGCAGAGGCATTGAAGACTTTGTCAGAAGATGAAGAACTTCGCAGGAAGTACGGTGAGGCTGCAAGACAGCGCGTCATCGATAACTTCACATATGCCACATTCAAGAAGAACATTGCAGATCTTGTGACCGGACTTTGATATGAACCTGACACTTACACGTTTCAACAAGGGGTCTTCCATAGTAAACGCCCTCATATGGTTCAGTATCCTTACCGCGTCATGTGATATCGTGCTGGCGTTCGAAGTCGCGGGCCTTACCGTAAGAATATCCCAGCTTGTCGCTATGTCCGTAATGTTCCTCTTCCTTTTGAGGATCATAAGATTCGGTAACGTTAAGATCCTGACACCGTACTATAACCTTTTGATAGTTATAGTCTTTAACACCATATGCATAGTGAATTCGAAGACGATATTCAATGCCGTGGGCTACGATCTGTGGCTTATATTCGACTGCGTGCAGGTACTTACCTTTACTTACTTCCTGAGTAAGCAGGAGACCATCCAGTCTCTCGTAAGAAAGTACATTATGTGCTTCAACGCACTCGCGGTCGTAGGATTTTTACAGTTCGCTTTGCAGTTCGTGGGAATCAATTTCTATGTAACACAGTACAACGATCTTCACAGAAGCAACGGCTTCTCATACGAGCCCTCGTTCTATGCGACATACATGATCATGGGTTCGATCTTATGCCTCTATCTTCTCGAGAGAAGAAACTATAAGTGCATGAGAAGAAGATATCTCATCATATCGACGCTTCTTAATGTCGGTGCGGTAGTTATCTCCACCTCAAGAATGGGACTTCTCATCCTGCTTATCTATGTGGTCTACAGAGGCGTTATGTGCCTTCGTATCTATATCCACAAGAAAGCATCTTTGATAAGAATATTGTTCACATTGATGCCGATCATGGTAGGCGTGGGCGCGATATTCTTCATCATCGCCGTAGAGCTTCAGGTCGACTTCGTAATGCATTATCTGAGCGGTCTCGGTATCGGAGGCGCCACATCGCACTCGGCTGACGCGAGAACGTCGGGCTTCATGGATACATGGAAGCTCTTCCTCGACAGTCCTTTCCTCGGATGCAGCCTCGGCGGTATCGATGCAGGCATCATCGAGTACAAGGCGAGAAACTACACTGTCGCGAACAACGGCGGTGCCAGCATGTGCATCTCGCTCGAGGCTCTTGCCGCTTATGGTATTTTCGGAGCCTTCTTCTTCTTCAAGTACATGTACGATCTTACGATCGGCGGATATCTTAAGGCAAAGAGGAGACCCGGAGACAAGAGGGACCGCGAGCCCATCTATGCGATGCTCATCGCCCTGTTCTTCGAGTTCGTTATCCTCCAGCTTAACCAGAACGTGTTAAGACCTCCGTTCTGGGTTCATATAGCGCTCGTCTCGACTACACTCCAGATCTACTTAAGAGAGTCGAGCAGGCTTACAAGATCAAGTGAGATTAACGAGGGAATAGTAAATGTCTGATGTAAAGATCATCGCGAATTATCTTCCCCAGTACCATCAGATGCCTGAGAACGACAAGTGGTGGGGAGAAGGATTTACGGACTGGGTGGCAGTAAAGAAAGCCGAGCCCCAGTATGAGGGACACGTTCAGCCGAGGGTTCCCGCCGACAATTATTACTACAGTCTGGATAAGCCCGAGGACATCGCACGCCAGGTAAAGCTTGCGAATGAGTACGGCATCTACGGCTTCGGTATCTACCATTACTGGTTCTCTTCGGAGCAGCACTTCATGGAGAAACCTGCGAACATCTTCCTTTCGCATAAGGAACTTGATACGCACTACATGTTTATATGGGACAACACTTCCTGGATCCGTTCCTGGAGTGCCGTAAAGGGCAATAACTGGGCGCCTTCTTTCGAGGGCGAGAAGAAGCAGGGACCCGAGATCTTGGCCGAGCTTAAGTACGGCGGCAAGGATGAGTGGAAGAAGCATTTCGACTGGCTTCTGCCTTTCTTCCAAGATGAAAGATACATCAAGATAGACGGCAAGCCCGTGTTCTCTTTCATGAGGATGAATGCGGATCCCGATATCATCAAGGCTATGGCTGAGTACTGGGATGAACTGGGACGTGAAGCGGGCTTCCCCGGTGTGTGCTGCATGAGCAAGTGCACATGGAAGGGCGTGGGCCTCGACTATCAGTTCTACTACGAGCCTTTCCAGTTTAACGACACTCACGAGCTCCTTCGAAAAGGTCCCGAAGAAGTCTATTTAAGAAAGATCAACAAGAAGCCGCACCTTCGTATCGCTGATTACGACAAGGAGTGGAAGAGCATACTTTATTCTGCGAAGCACTGCCGTAAGAAGAACACTTTCTACAGCGGCATCGTAGGCTTCGACGACACTCCGAGAAGGGGAAAGAAGGCCCGTATCATCAAGGGTCAGACTCCCGAGAAGTTCGAGAGATATCTCTACGAGCTTCTTAAGATATCGTCTGAACAGCAAAGGGAGATGGTATTCATCACCGCTTGGAATGAGTGGAGCGAAGGCGCTTATCTCGAGCCTGATACAGTGAACGGAACAAGATATCTTGAAGCCGTAAGAAACGCAGCGGGAAGGCTTAAGGGAAATTCATGAAGACCGCCTGCTGTGTAGTTTTATATAACCCTGATGACAGTACTGCCGCTAACATAAGTACTTACGCTCCTTATGTCGGTGAGGTGTTCGCCGTCGATAATTCCGATGAACCGAACACTGAGATCTTAAGTAAGATCGAAGCTTCCGGAGATAACGTTACCGTCATCCCGATGCACGGCAACAAGGGTATAGCGGCGGCTCTTAATGCCGGACTTCATGAGGCATCCGAGAGGGGTTACAGATATCTTCTCACGATGGATGATGACTCGTATTTTACGGATGATACACTGCCCAGGTATCTTGATAAGGCGGAGAAGATATTCGCCTCTGACGAGAAGATCATTCAGATCGGAATATTCAATTCAGGCGATAAGAAAGACGATCCGTATGTATATACGGAGACTCCCGAATGGATAATCACGTCGGGCACATTGATGGATGTCGAGTCGTCGATCGCGGTCGGCGGATTTTTGGAAAAACTCTTTATCGATGAGGTGGACAGGGAATTCTCGCTCCGTGCTGTGGACAGCGGTTACAAGATCAGAAGAGTTATAGACCTTACGATGAAGCATAATCTCGGCGCCCCGATCAAAGGAAAGATCTTAGGCAAGAGCTTCGAGGCTATGGGCCACAACAAGATAAGAAAATACTACATCTTCAGAAACTGCACTTATGTCATGAAGACTTTCCCCAGAGTTAAGAAGGAGTACAAGCACTTCCTTCGTGCGACATTAATAAAGACGATTCTTGTCGAAGACGACAAGATGCAGAAGATCAAATACATGATGATGGGTAAGCGTGATGCCAGGAACGGCAAGTTCGGCAAGCTTGAGGTGTAAATGACTGAAGAGCAGAAGATAAAAAGGATAGAAAGCGTAGTCGGAAAGCTCAAGAGCATCGC
>CADAXO010000049.1:13553-21255 GCA_902791885.1 Oscillospiraceae bacterium
AGCTTCCATCAGGAAAGAGAATTACCGTAAGGCTCTCGATGCCATTACCGCGGCTTCATTTATCCTCGAAGAGTATAACCAGTACTACGTTGATGAGGAGCTTGAAGGATTCGTAAAAGACATCGCGGGAAAGCTCGTCACTCCTTCATATAAGAAGGAAGACGGAGATCCTTCCACTATTTTGTTCTACGACAGCTTCGGCTTTGACGTCAGGGCATTGGCGCTTGTCTATATGCATGCCCTTGCTGACCTGGGATACAAAGTGATCTACATCACCAAGGTCGAATCGAAGGACTGCCAGCCGGAACTTCACGAGGCCGTTAAGGACGGCAACGTAATCTGGAACTATGTATCCTACGATAACCGCGAGCAGGAAGTCCGTGACATCGCGGCTCTTTTCGAGCAGTATAAGCCCGCGAAAGCCATCCTTTATTCGACGCCTGACGATGCCGCCGCCATGACGGTATTCTATGCTTATGAAGGCATCACCGAGAGGTTCAAGATCAACCTTACGGATCACGCTTTCTGGCTCGGACACGATGTGTTTGACTATAACCTTGAGTTCAGAAATTACGGTGCATGCGTATCCGTTCAGTACAGAGGCGTGCCCGAGGAAAAAGAGATAATAATGCCCTTCTATCCTTACCACAGACCGAGGGATTTCCAGGGTCTTCCGTTCGATCTTGAGGGGAAGAAGATGGTCTTCAGCGGAGGTTCGGTCTATAAGACTTTGGGCGATCCCGCGAACCGTTTCTATGTGATCGTTGAGAAGCTTCTTACGGGACATGAGGATCTTATATTCTTATATGCAGGAACGGGTGACGACAGTGAGATCGTTAAGCTTCAGAAGAAGTTCCCGGGACGCGTCTACAGGATAGATGAGAGAACGGATCTGTTCGAACTTATGGAACACTGCACGTTCTATCTTAATACCTTCCCGTTCATCGGAGGCCTCATGATGCAGTTCGCAGTCGATGCGAAGAAGGTGCCTCTGACGCTTAAGAAGGAAGGCGTGAGCGACGAGAATAAGGAGATCTTGATTCATCAGGATCTCGTCGAATACGATGATGTGGATTCGCTTGTAAAAGAGGCCGACAGGCTCCTTGACGATGAGGATTACAGGATTAAGCGCGGCGAGGAATTGAAGGCCGATCTTATATCGCCTGAAGACTTCGCCAATGAACTTAATAATGCCCTTAATGAACACAGGACCAAGTATGAGGTTCAGATAAAGGACACTGACACGACTGAATTCAGGAAACAGTATATAATAAGATTCAGTGAGAAGACCTTCAGACAGGTTATAGCTTCGGGAAACAAGAAGACGCTCATAGGAGACTTCCCCGGACTGTTCGTTAAGAAGGTTTATAACAAAGTGGTGAAGAAAGAGAAACTTAACTAGAAGGATAACTTATGGAGATCAAGACTTATACATTCGAGCCGCACGGTGATGACAGAGGTCAGCTTGTAGCCCTGGAGGAATTCAAGGATTTCCCTTTCGCTGTTAAGCGCGTCTACTATATCTACGATACACTTCAGGATGTCGTAAGAGGACACCATGCACATAAGTGCTTAAAGCAGATCCTTATCTGCGTTCACGGCTCCTGCAAGATCCACCTCGACGACGGCCACGAGACCGCGGAGGTACTTCTCGATACACCCACCAAGGGCCTTTATATCGAGAACGATATGTGGAGAGAGATGTATGATTTCTCCCCCGATGCCGTGCTTCTCGTACTGGCGTCCGAGCTTTACGACGAGTCGGATTATATAAGAAACTACGATGACTTTAAGGCATTCGTTGCCTCCAAGGAGAATTGATATGAAAGTACCTTTCGTCACATTCCGTCCGCTTGAGAAAGAACTCGACAAAGATCTTCGTCAGGCCTTCGAGACGGTCTACACGAATTCCTGGTATATAGAAGGTGAAGAGGATACCAAGTTCGAGAAGGCGTTCGCTGAATATGTGGGAACAGATTACTGCGTAGGATGCGGCAACGGACTCGATGCGCTCGTACTGGCCTTAAAGGCTCTGGGCGTAGGTGAAGGCGATGAAGTAATCGTTCCTTCGAACACATATATCGCTACCGCACTTGCCGTAACTTATGTCGGCGCGAAGGTTGTATTCGTCGAGCCCGACATAAGAACATATAACATAGATCCTTCACTCATCGAGGCTGCAATTACGGATAAGACCAAGGCAATTATGCCGGTTCATCTTTACGGCCAGCCCTGCGATATGGATCCCATTATGAAGATCGCGAAAGACCACGGTCTTTATGTCGTAGAGGACTGCGCTCAGGCTCACGGAGCGACATATATGGGAAGAAAGATCGGAACATTCGGTGATGCCGCAGGCTTCTCTTTCTACCCCGGAAAGAACCTGGGAGCGTTGGGCGATGCCGGCGCTGCGGTAACAGATAATAAGGAAGTCGCAGATAAGATCAGGGCTTACGGCAATTACGGTTCCGACTATAAGTATCACCACATCTACAAGGGCAACAACAGCCGTCTTGATGAGATGCAGGCAGCTTTCCTTTCTGCGAAGCTTCCTCATCTTGATAAGGTTAATGAGGACAGAAGAAGGATCGCGGGAAGATACCTTGAGGGCATCAAGAACCCTGAGATCATCCTTCCTTTTGTTGCTGATTATGCGGATCCCGTATGGCATATCTTTGCTGTAAGAAGCAGCAGAAGAGACGAACTTGAAGCATTCTTAAAGGAAGCAGGAATAGGCACCAACAAGCACTATCCCATTCCGATGCACCTTCAGGGAGCATATGAGGACTTAGGTTATAAGAAGGGCGATCTTCCTCTTGCTGAAGAGATCTCCGCGACCGAGCTCTCGCTTCCGCTTTACTACGGAATGACCGACGAAGAGATCGATTACGTAATAGATAAGATCAATGAGTTCGCTTGAAGTATTCATCCTGACCTATAACAGGGCTTCGTATCTTCGT
This sequence comes from Oscillospiraceae bacterium, assembly GCA_902791885.1. The sequence goes on from CADAXO010000049.1 coordinate 16,514, forward strand.
GAGAGCATCGGCAGCGTGCTGGCGTCTTCTTTTACGGACTTTACGCTTACCGTTGTGGACAACTGCTCGACTGATGATACGGAGCAGGTGGTGAAGTCCTTTGATGACCCGAGGCTTCATTATGTTAAGCATCCGGAGAATATCGGCGGCATCAATAACATCAATTCCGCGATCAAGATGAGCACGGGGGACTACATCGTACTTTTCCACGACGATGATCTTATGAAGCCCGATATGCTCAAGACGGAATACGAGTATCTCGAGAAGTTCCCGGAAGCGGGCTGTGTATCGTGCCTTACGACTAACTTTACGGTTGACGGAAAGTACGATGACATGAAGGCCACCTATGAAGGCGAGTATAAGCTTTATACCGGAAGAGAGCTTTTCGATGCGTATTTTGCAGGGGGACCTAATACAGTGTGCCCCTCGATCATGTACAGAAACAGCATCCTTAAGGAGCATGATCTTATATTCGATCCCGCGGTGGGACCTTGCTGCGACATAAAGCTTCTTTTCGATATCGAGCGATACGGGTACGGTGTGCTCTCGCTTAATAAGTGCCTCATGCTCACAAGAAGGCACGAAGGCCAGGACAGCACGATGAATTTCTTTCCGATGCACATCGAGCTTTACGATTACCTTGATAAGGACCCGTATTACGGCCCGATGCTTCGTGAGAAAACCGATTGGCGCAACGACAAGTATGCCGATTTCTCCGTGGCCTTAGGAAGCCTTGAGGTCAAAGGGAAGCACGATAACGATAAGCTTCGTTCATGCGAGAAGACGTTAAGAAGAGTGTGCGGCGGAAGGGCAAAAGACAGACTTAAATATGACCTCGTGAGCACGGGAGTGAAGCTTTGTCCCGGGCTTATGAGAAAGATTTATTATTCACGTAAGAAGGGGGAGACCCTATGATCATTGTTCAGTTCTCGGGAGGCCTCGGCAACCAGCTTGCACAGTACGGCCTTTATATGGAGTACAAGGCCCGCGACATCAAGACATACGCGGACTTAAGCTGGTACGGCAACGCACAGCCCAAGGACGGTAAGGTCGACACGAGAAAGCTCGAGCTTCCGCACCTCGGTATCAATCTTGATATGTGTCCCGACAAGTACGCTTATTACGGTAAGGAAGATGACTTCCACCGCTACATGAGAAGGATCATGGTAGGTCCCGTCCACCTCGAGAAGGACTACAAGTTTACCCCCGAGCTTCTTAACGTGCGTAAGGGCTACGTAATGGGCGGGTGCTTTCTGGGCGAGCAGTACATGCCCTACAGCGAAAAGCTTGTGCGCGAGAGCATTAACTTCAGAGGCACCGACTCTGAATTCATTCAGGAGATGGAGCAGCAGATCACTTCCTGCAACTCTGTCTCGATACATATGCGCTTAGGCGACTATCTTAATAACGACAGCCTTTACGGCGGTATCTGCACACCCGATTATTACAAGCGTGCTTTGGAGATGATCAAAGAATCCGTACCCGATGCGAAGTTCTTTATCTTCTCTAACGACGTTGAAGAAGCCGCGAGGATGCTCGGACTTGATGATGCGGTTCCGGTCACGGGCAACACGGGCGATAAGTCATATCTTGATATGTATCTTATGAGCAAGTGTAAGCACAATATCATCGCCAACAGCACGTTCAGCTGGTGGGGCGCATGGCTTAATGAGAATAAGGATAAGAAGGTGTTCTGTCCGACGACCCTTCTTAACGGATACGATAACGGCAGTGTATACTGTAAGGAGTGGGTACGCGTACCTTCCTGATCCCAAAGGAGAATAATATGTCAGAACTTAATGTCTTGATCATAGGCGGCAACGGATTTATAGGTTCGAGTCTCGGACACCATCTGGCTGACAGAGGCTGGAAGGTGACGAGCTTTGATATAGCAAGACCTCCGTTCCCGGATTCCAGGGTCGAATATGTGATGGGAGATTTCTTCGACGATAATGTCCTTGCGGCAGCGATCAAGGGCCGCGATATCGTTTACCACGCATTGTCCACGGTTAACCCGGGAAACTCCAACGAGAAATACATGATGGGATACGGAAGAGACTTTATCCAGACGGTTAAGCTTTTCGACATGCTTAAGGAGACTGACACCAAGCTTATCTTCCTGTCCTCGGGCGGTACCGTTTACGGTGAGCAGGAGGTTCAGCCCATAACAGAGGATGCCTGTGCAAGGCCTATCAACCACTACGGTAATGTGAAGCTTTGTATCGAGAATACATTGCGCGTATTCGATATCCAGGCTAAGAGCAAGATGATGATCGCGAGGATCTCGAACCCTTACGGTCCCGGCCAGGACCACAAGAAGGGCGTAGGCTTTATCGATGCGGTCATAAGAAAGACCCTTGACGGTGAGAACGTCGAGATATGGGGTGACGGTGAGAACATCCGTGACTATATCTATATCGATGACGTATGTAAGATGCTGGGCAACCTCGCGATGTATGACGGTGATGAGACAGTCTTTAACTTAAGCTCCGGAACAGGCACTTCCCAGAAGCAGATAATGGAGATCGTGAAGAACATCGACGACAGCGTTAAGTGCGTGTATAAGCCCGCAAGAAGCGTAGACGTAAGAAAGATCATTCTTGATAATTCGAAGATCATGTCCGTCGAGCCCTTCGAGCTCGTTGATATAAACGAAGGTGTCAAGTCCGTTTATGACTATCACAAGGGAATCCGTGGTAAAATATAGGTTTGAAAGAGGTTTACTATGGAAGAGAAAAAGATAATCAGATCAGTATCGGAGAATCCGCAGCCCCAGACAATTGCAAAAGACTGGGGAAGCTATACAGTCCTTCATGAAGAGAAGGACAATCTTACTATTCTCGTTATCCTTAACGAAGGACACAGAATGAAGTATCACAGCCATGAGGGCAGACGCGAGCTCTGGATCGTGGCAAGCGGAACGGGAAGAGTGATCATGAACGAAGAGGAGAGGTTCGTAAGGACCGGCGATGTCGTTCAGATCCCCAGACAGGTAAGACATACCGTTATCGCAGGAAGTGAGCTTAAGCTCATCGAAGTTCAGATAGGTGATACATCAGCTTCCGATAAGACCGTCTATAACCTCCAGCAGGATTACTACAGCGACGGCAGTACGGGTTATTCGGTAAGCTAAGGGAGACATAAAGTCATGATGGAGAAGAACGCGAAGATATATGTTGCCGGCCACAGAGGCATGGTCGGAAGTGCTATAGTAAGACAGCTCGAGAAGCAGGGCTATACGAACATCATCGTAAGAACCCACAAGGAGCTCGATCTTACAAGACAGGATCAGGTAGAGAAGTTTTTCGCTGAGGAGAAGCCCGAGTATGTGTTCCTCGCAGCCGCCAAGGTCGGAGGCATTATGGGCAACGCTACCGCGAAGGCAGACTTCATGTACGACAACATGATCCTCGAGATGAATGTAATTAATGCTGCTTGGAAGAACGGCTGCAAAAAGCTCGAGTTCTTAGGCAGCAGCTGCATCTATCCCAAGTTTGCTCCCCAGCCCATGAAGGAGGACTGCCTTCTTACAAGCTCTTTGGAGGAGACGAATGAGGCATACGCCCTTGCAAAGATATCGGGTTTGAAGTACTGCGAGTACCTCAACACCCAGTACGGAACAGATTATATAAGCGTTATGCCGACGAACCTGTACGGCCCCAACGACAACTATCATCCCGAGCATTCACATGTCCTTCCGGCTTTGATCAGAAGGTTCCATGAGGCTAAGGAGAGCGGTGTTAAGAGTGTTACCTGCTGGGGTGACGGAAGCCCGCTTCGTGAGTTTATGTATGTTGATGATCTTGCCGATCTTTGCGTATTCTTAATGAATAACTACAGCGGCAACGAGACCGTAAACGCAGGCACAGGCAAGGAGCTTACCATCAAGGAACTCACAGAGCTTGTAGCGAAGGTGATAGGCTACGAGGGAGAGATCTTATGGGATCCTTCCAAGCCTAACGGAACTCCCCGTAAGCTTCTCGATGTATCGAAGGCAGCTGCTTTAGGCTGGACATACAAGACAGAGCTTGAGGACGGCATCAGACTTACATATAAGGATTTCCTCGAGAATCCTATGAGAGCCGAGCGATAAGGACAGGTAATATGCCCTCTTCACGTAAAAGCATACTTGTAACCACATCATGGTATCCGACTAAGGAGAACCCGATCGCGGGTTCTTTCTTTAAGGAACAGTGTGAGCTTTTATCCGAAGAATACGACATGACGGTGCTGAAGCTTAATCCCGCGAATACGCTCGGGATCAAGTATCTTCTTAAAAGGATCGCGCGAAAGGATATAGACCTTCATCCCATAAGTTCACGCGAGGGCATGAGCGAGTACGAGTGCGTCATATTCCGCCCCGTTGAGCTCGCAGTTCTTAATAATATCTACAGCAGATATACGATAAGAAAGAAGGGCCTCGCTTACATAGGCGCGGTCGATACTAAGTCCGATAAGAAGTTTTGGAAGAAGCATATAGACAGGCTCGCAGGTTTACTTAATAAGAAGTTCAATCTTGTTTACGGAATATCGGCGCAGGGTACGGCCGTGTATTCCGGTCTTTTTGCCGGACACTTCGGTGTGCCTTATATCCTGTCGGAGCATTCGCCGTTCCTGATCCCGGGATCGGTCATGAACGATTCTTTCAAGGAAGCTTTGGAAGGTGCATCGGCTTTCCTTGCCATAAGTAATGACAAGATCAGACAGGTATTGATGCAGAATATTCATCTTAAGTCGATCGA
>CADAXO010000050.1 GCA_902791885.1 Oscillospiraceae bacterium
GAGGAAGGCCGTGTTGCGAAGAATTCACTTCCTTCGCTTATCGTATTCGACTCCTTCGACGGTGCCGTGCATACAGATGAAAGAAAGATCAGAAACTTAAGGTATTTCGAGTTCGCCGAGATCTGGGTCGACGGCAATACGATAAGCACCAGAGCCCGTAATATGAAGACGAACGTAACACCTGTGGAAGGCGTTACGCTTGACCTCGAGAAACCTCATAAGTATAAGGTGGAGGCCGTAAGGTTCAAGGATCATGTAAAGATCGTTATAACCTGCGAGGATAAGGTCATCGAATCGACCATTGCACTTCTTGATTCGGCACGTAATGTCTATATCGGTCTTGCGGGCGAGCATTGTATCGTTAAGGATATCAAGGTTGAAGTGAGCGAGGATCAGATCGATGAGAATTACATTCCCAGAATCTGCGGCGAGATCGATATCATCAATCTTCAGGACGGCGATATTCCGAACGTTCAGATCGATGAATACAGATCCGCAGCGACCGACGGCCTGCAGGTCTGCGACGGCATGAGACTTCTGTTCCACAGCAAGACTTTGCCGGCATCCGACAAGGTTTCCTTCTGCCCTTATGTACTTCTTTATACCTCCGACGACGGCAAGGTTCAGGGTAAGGACTACAAGGAATATGCGTGCGTAAGGCTCGATGGTGACGAGGTAACTGAAGCGCCCGAGGGTACAAAGAGTAATAATGAATTAAATGTCAGCCGTAAGGATGACTTTGTAGGCTGGGACGGCTGGAAGGAATTCAACCGTAAGGGTTTCGAGTGTGAATTGACGTTCAAGAGAAAGAGAAACAGCATTATCCTGATGACGGAGAATGCCGGTGTCGAGATCAAATGTGTCACTCACATACCGAAGGAATCACCTGTATATGTTGCATTGACGGGTGACAGATGCGCGTTGATGGATATACGCTGTATCGATTAACAATCTTCAGAGTCAGTAGGAGGGTATAAGTGCCGGATTTTGAGAGGTTGATATTGAAATATTTTAAGTCTGTAATCGGTAATCTTATCATTACCGATGAGACATGGAACGGTCTTTACAGGACCGGTGATTTGTCAGTCGATGAAACGCATTGGATCAAGTGGTGCAATCTTTACCTCGGTGAGCCGGTTGAAGGGCTGGACGAGGAGTGGGAGGTCGCCGATAAGGATAACGACAAGTACTTCAGGATCCACACGATGGAGATGAATGAGGAGGAAGGAAGATACTTTCTTCATATAGTCTCCGATGTCAGCGATTATGCGACTATCTTCAAGAATCTCTCGTCCTATTCCAAGGGATGGAGGGTGCTCTCGACGTGCCAAAGCGATCTCATGAACGTCCTTAATAACCAGCTTACGGGATGCCTTCCTATCGTGGTCAGAAACCTTCAGGCCGAGTGCGCGATCCTCTTTGTAAAAAGGAAAGAGAGGTTCACGAGTTTCATCTGTACGTTGGGTATGGAGAAAGCCGTCCGTAAGTCATTCCCGGAGGAGATATTCGAGGAAGATAATCAGCCCGGAAAATACTATGCGATCCCGGGCGTTAAGGGAGAACTTCTGTGCTTTACGCACGGTACCGTCGCGGATGATTCGTATGGACTTTATGTAAAGGTTCCCGACGACTCCATGGGAGACAGGATGTATCCTCTGTACTTCAATATATTTAAGCTCTACATCGAGAATGCCCTTCTCCGTGAGAAGATAATTTATGACAGTGAGCATGACCACCTGACGGGTCTTTACAACAAGATGAAGTACACGGAGCTTATGAAGACGCGCTTCACCGAGTGTGAGAGCATTACCGTCTTTAACCTCGACGTCAACTACCTTAAGCGCATAAATGACACATTGGGACACCAGGCGGGAAACCGTCTCCTTTGCATGGCAGCCGAGTCTTTACAGGCTGTCGAGGAGGTGGATTCGTATGCTTTTCGCTTAGGCGGAGACGAGTTCATGCTCATCTGCTGCGACACGGACGAGCATGAGGCCGCGAACATCGAAGCGAGATGGCGCGCAGCTCTTTCCGAGATCAACGAAAAGGAAGAGAGTATCGAGTGCGTAATAGCCTGCGGTATTGCCACGGGACACAAGCCCTACGACATGTCGGAGCTTATCGATAAGTCGGATAAGCTAATGTATGCCAATAAAAGGGAGATCAAGATCAGCCGCGGCGATGACCCGGATGCGAGATAACTGTTAATTCTGTGTGAACCATCCGTTAACGGATGCCCTATTAGATAGAAGCCCCTAACTCACCGTGCTATAATAAGAAAATCAGCGGTGCTATGCCCGTTGAGGGGGTTATTTGATGACTAAGAACAGTGCGTCTTTCAGGGGAAAGAGCATTGACAGTACTCTTAACGATCTGTCGGTCAGAAACGACATTCCTAAGAGTGCATTCGTGCTCTTGCTTCTTGTTTATATAATTGCATCTTTTCTGGTATCACAGGCAGCGACCAAAGAGGGGATTGTTATGCTCTTCGGGCGCGCAGTTCCTTATGCAGCTTTCTCGGGCGTTTTCTCTTCAATAGCCAATCTTTGTATAATGTTCCTTGTCCTTCTGTTCAGAAAGGCGGGTTACTATACATCTCTTGTTATCCTGTTCAGTTATCAGTTCCCGATCCTTATCATGCAGTTCTTCTTCAGGGGCAATGTCCACGGCATCGCGGGTCTGTTCAGTAACGCTTTTACCCTTGTGGCCATCACGGTCATATTCATAATGAATAACAAGGCCGTTAAGTACCAAAGGAGGATCCATTATCAGGCTGTAACCGACCGTCTTACACTGCTGCCGAACAGATTCGCTGCGACCGAGCTGATGGACCTTCTTATCGACGACGATGAGCCGTTCGCGATCGTCTCCATCGATATCAATAACTTCAAGTCTATAAACGACACCATGGGTCATGAATTCGGCGATAAGGTCATGATCGAGATCGCGAACAGATGGAAGGATCTCGCGGATTCAAAGTCGACCGGAACAGATGACTTCGTTGCAAGGCTCGGAGGCGACGAGTTCTCGATCATAGTTCGTGACTATAAGAATGACGAGATGCTCCAGAAGACTATCCAGACTTATAAGGATGAGTTCGAGAAGAAACTTACGATCGATAACTGTGATTACTATATGACCGCTAACTTCGGATTCGCAGTATTCCCCAATGACGGTAAGACTTCTGATGCACTTCTTTCCGGTGCGAATGCGGCGATGCACGAGATCAGAAGAGCGGGAAGAGGACCGGTTCTCCGTTATACAACGGATATGTCCGATAAAGGAAGATCCATGGAGATCGAGAGACTTATCCGTAACGCACTTGATAACGATCTCATATTCTGTAATCTCCAGCCCCAGTATGATATAGATCATAAACTTCGAGGCTTTGAGGCATTGGCCAGAATGAAGGACGAGAACGGACAGTTCATAAGTCCTGCGGAGTTTATTCCTGTTGCCGATGAGACAGGTCTTGTCGACCGTATCGATGCGCGTGTATTCTCTCTCGCTGCCAAGTTCCTGCATGAAGTCAGGGAGAAGAAGGGCAGCGATATTACGATCAGTACGAATGTATCTGTAAGACATCTTATGAAGAATAACTTCATCGATGAGACGAAGGGAATTCTTGAGACATATGATATCCCGGCTGACAGAGTCGAGATCGAGATCACAGAGTCGATCATGATCGATTCGACTGAGAAGGCTCTGAGTTGTATCAACGAATTGAAGGCTATGGGAATCAAGATCGCGATAGACGATTTCGGTACCGGATATTCTTCATTGAGCTATTTGAATAATCTGCCTTCCGATATGCTCAAGATCGATAAATCATTCATCGACGTAATGAACGATTCCGAATCTTCCAAGAAGTATGTCGCGACGATCATATCCATCGGACATATCCTCAACCTCGAGGTCATCTCAGAGGGTGTCGAGTCTGAGTCCCAGATCGAGACTTTAAGAAGCGTCGGATGCGACTATATCCAAGGTTATGTATGGGGCAGACCTCTTTCCGTTGATGATGCGATGACTCTTGTGATGAGTATTTGAGAATATATCGTAAAACGATAAATTTATATTGAAAATCAAAGTGGCGTGTTATATAATGACCACATGAATACTTTAATCCTTTATGACTTAAGATCGAAGAAAAGAAGCGGTATCCTGGCACTGGTCACAGGCCTGTTGGCTGTGCTCATGATCATTATTCTGGTAGTGGCAGATTCTGCGGCTTCGGAGGTTACTGCTGCAGGCAGGATTTTTATCTATGCGTTTGTGGTCTGCATATATACATGTCCTCCGATGTGTCTGTATTTTACCTATCACTTTATCTATGCGTCAGTGTATCTTAGCAGACTTAAGAAAAGCGGTTATGAAGTCCCCGTGAATAAGAAGGAGTACAAGGGTCTTCTTGATAATCTTCCTCACACGGGTGAGAAGGTAACTAACAGATACGCAAGTGACAGCAGACTATCCGGGATTATTATGATGATCGCATATGCTGTCATTATATCTGCCGACATTTGGTATAACAGAAGATGGGCAGACTATGAGACGGACAGCAATGCGATGACCGTATTCCTGGTGATAATCCAAACCGCTGTCTGCGGGGCTGCATTTATATTCTTTATCCGTCAGGGAAATACGGATAAATACATAGACAATCTCGATATCAAAGACGGAAGAAAAACCAGAGCGTTTATCGTATCTTCATGTCTTCTTATCATCATTCTTACAGCTGCAGGATTCATATCGGTTACTCTTGCAGATTCCATGACCAAGTATATCTATAAGTCCAGATACGGCTATTATGAGAAGACGTTATATGACCTTTACGAAGGTGCCACACTTGAACTTACATCAAACCGCCTGACCGAAGGTCTTACGGACGAAGCTCCCGATCTTAGCTTCGAAGCTGTTGACGGTGCCGAATACTATGTAATCTATATGGTCGATATGGATGACAGCCAACGTGTGCTCTGGTATGCCGAGGTTACTTCCACATCGTTAGAAGAAGGCAATGATGCCGGAAGCTATACGGCGCCGGTTCCTCATGCCGCCGTAGGTCCTCACGAGTGTGTTCTGTTTGTTTTCGCTATGGCGGGTGAACCTGACAGCGAATATGAGGTTACGGCAGGAGACACGAATTCATCCCCGGTAAACTTCTATTACTCTACACTTAATACGAAGAAAAACGGGGATATTCCCGTTTACGGCAACGTCATAAGTTACGGATATATAAGAGGATATGCATGACGGTTTTCAACAGGCCCGGGATAATCGACGAAGCTGCCGAAGCTTCGTTAGCGCTTAAAAGAAAGATCTTCAGAAGAGATCTTAAAAAGCCCGGTCTGTTCCTGCTTTTCGAGCTCATCTTATACGCCGCAGTACTCTATGTCGGCATGCAGGGCATATCGCTTCTTGTTATCATCATGTGCAGCATTCTGATTAAAGCTTACGAGAACAACCCCGGGGCGGACGTTTTCCTGGGGCTCGGAGTCGCTAACTTTAATACGATCACAAGCCTGTTCTTTAACATCGCTCCCACAATAGTTTTCCTTGTCTACGGCAGGGTGTTTCAGGGAAGGAAATTAAGGACACAGGGCTTTGTCCGTAAGAATGCACTTAAGCATTATCTTATCGGCCTTGCGGCAGGTGCAGGTCTGTTCTTTCTCGCGCTTCTTATCTGTCTTGCGGCAGGTTCGGTAAGACTAGCCCCTTCGGAAAGCTTCAGCATCACGGCGATCATCCTGACATTTCTGGGATACATCATTCAGGGCAATGCCGAAGAGGTCATGTGCAGAGGGCATTTCATGGTATCGGTCTCAAGGCGTTATCCCGTCTGGCTGGGCGTCGCTCTTAACTCGATTCTGTTCGCCTGCCTTCACTTAGGCAACCCGGGGTTCGGCGTGCTTCCTTTCATCAACATTCTGCTGTTCGGGTTCGCCATGTCGCTTCTGTTCCTTAGAACCGGCAACATCTGGATGGTGAGCGCGGTACACACTGCGTGGAACTTCGTGCAGGGCTGCGTCTTCGGTGTGCTCGTAAGCGGCATAGATACGGGGGACTCTATCCTGTCCGTTGCTTCCGACACATCGAAAAGCCTGATCAACGGCGGCTCATTCGGTCTTGAGGGAGGACTTGCCGTGACTGCTGTCTATGTTATAGGCATCATCGTCCTGCTCTTCATTAAGCCTTGCAAAGATGTAATTTCAGACAAGTGAAAACGCCGCCGGATTACCCGACGGCGTTCCCAAGTATGAGAGGAAAACCTTAGACATTGACTTTGTAAAAGGCGCACGTCTCTGCCCACTCGGAAGATCCTGTAAATCCGTTGATGATCTCGGATCTTGTTGCACCGTCGGCAAGTGCGCTTGTCCAGTTAGCCACCTCAGCAGCTGAAGCTGTTCTGTTGAAGAATACTTTGTAAAGTGTTCTTACGAACTGCTCATCAGAAAGATTTCTGCCTGTAAACTCAGAGCTTGTAAGGAAGCAGTTTGCTACCTTGGAGCCGGATGCATTCTGATTAAGCATCATGTCGACCCAGTAAGCTCTTCCTGCAACATCGAACTCACGGCCGAGAGCGTCTGTATAAAGTCTCTCAACGAATCCGTAGATCAAAGCTTCCTTGCCGTTAACGGCGGGAAGATTAGCGGAGCCTGTTGTTGCAGCAGGTGCAGCTGTTGATGCAGTTGCTGTGTTATTTGAAACTGTTGCGGGTGTTGTGTCGTGAGTGTCTGCCGAAGGGGTATTGTCCTCCGGAACTGTTGTCTCACCGTTATCTGTTACGATGTCGGTATCAAGATCGAGATCCGGCATTCCGTAATCGGGTGCAACATCCTCAACAGGGGCATTTAAACTTGTTACTGTAAGAATATAAGATCCTTCCTGGCCGCCTCTTAATCCGTTGCCGAAGACCTGGACCTGATATGTCTTACCTGCTTCGAGATCTCTCATCGCGAGTATGTAGTCATCACCTTCAGCCTCGCCGATGAGGTTGCTTCCGCGGTAGATGCGGATCGAAGCGTCAAGTCTTGAATTGTCAAGATCCGATGCGGTGAACATATAATCACCGTCTGTCTCTGGTACGAACGAGAGGTTAACTCTTGTGTCGTAGCTATTGAACTCTACTGTTGTCGAATCACCGGCATTGATCCGCTCTGCTGCGAGTACTGTTGTACCGCCGATGATAAGTGTTGTTGCAATTGCTGCGCATATAGCCTTGGCAGCGATCTTTCTTCTTAAACTCATTTCTTCTATTTCCTCCAGTTGGCAGCGTGTTGTTTTGTGATTTGTTTCTTGCTTGCTGCATAGTTATGAAACCATATGTGAATACCCGATTCGATAACCAAACACGGTCTCTTTTGTCGCTTAAGCAACATATAAATTGTGAAGTGTTGCAAAAAATAATTTACATATCGATAAAACAATAGAAATTGTGATTTGATGCTTTATAAACTATCATCTATTTATGGTGAACCATGAACGTAAAAGAATAGCGGTGCTGATGGGTCAGCCCGAAGAATATACTCACGAGCTTTTCCTCAAAGGATTTCTTGAGGAAGCGTTTAAGCTTGATTACGACGTATGCGTGTTCTCCATGTTTATCAAGTACCAGGATACCCCTGCAAGATCCATAGGCGACAGCGCTATCTTCAAGCTCGTAAACTACGAGAAGTTCGACTGCATTGTAGTAATGGCCGACACTATCCAGACTAAGGGAGTCGCCGAGAGGATCGAGAAGGATCTTCATGAGAAATATGAGGGACAAGTGCTTTTCGTTGATCAGGAAAGCGAGTTCTTCCCTTCAGTTCACATAGATAACTACGAGTCGGAGAAGGCTGTTATAAATCACCTTATCGAGAAGCACGGGTACCGCGATATCGCGTTCCTTACGGGCAAGAGCTGGCATCCGCATTCTTTGATGAGACTTCAGGCTTACCGCGATGCGCTTACGGAGCACGGGATCGAAGTTGACGAGAGAAGGGTTTTCTACGGAGACTTCTGGTACACGAGCGGAGAGAGCCTCGCAGACAGTCTGACGGCGCCGGGGGAGAAGCTTCCCCAGGCAGTTGCGTGTGCGAACGACTGCATGGCATTGGGCTTCGCGAAAGGCATCACCGCCAAAGGTTATAGGATACCCGAAGACATAGCTATCGCAGGATTCGATTCCAATGATGAAGGCAAGCACAGTCCTGTTCCGCTGACATCAGTTCCGATGTCTTATGAAGAGCTCGGTCATAATGCGCTGCTTTATTCCGATGCCCTGATCAAGGGTGATGAGCCTAAGTGGATGAGCCTGCCGCCCAAGATGTTCATAGGCGGAACCTGCGGATGCGGCTGCGATGATGCACAGCCTTCCTACTACACCCGTAACGAGTGGGATACGGAACAGTCGCTCGGAACGATGTTCTCGCCGTTCAATCATATGGACGATGACATGATCTGCCAGACGACGTTCACCGGCCTTATAAGCACTATCTTCGGATGCATGCATCTTATCAAAGGCTTCGACAGTTTCAGTCTCTGCCTTAACCCGAGTCTCGGCGAAGGAGGAGCGGAATTCGAGAGCATGATCATGCAGGCCATTAAGTGTGAAAGTGAAGCGAAGAAGAACGACCGCATCACTACAGACGAATACTTCAGTAAATCCTATATGCTCCCTGAACTGTACGAGAGAAGGAAGAAACCCGCGGTGTTCTACTTCATGCCGCTTTTCTATGATGAGAGTGTATTCGGCTATGCCGCATTAAGATACGACAACAGGATAGTCGGCATCACGAACGAGTACCGCGCGTGGCTTCGAAGCGTAGCCCGCGGAATTGAATGCTACAAGCGAAGTGACATCCTTATCGGAAGTTCGAAGATCGCTCAGCAGAGCATGTTCAGAGATCAGCTCACGGGACTTCCCAACTATAAGGGATTCCTTGAGGAAGCCGATACGCTTCTGCATCTTATGCATAACAACGGAAACTACATCGATGCACTTGCCGTCGATATTAAGGATCTTTCCGACATCAACGATAAGTACGGACGTCAGGAAGGCGATAAGGTCATAGTAACGGTTGCAAGTGCTTTGGAGAATGTATTCTCATCACGTAACTGCATGTGCTTCAGACCGGGTAACGACGAGCTTGTCGCATTGAGGATCACCAGAGATCCGGATGGTACCGAGATGCAGGAGGAGAAGGACAGATTCCTCGCGAGAGTCAAGGAGTTAAGCGAAGGCGCGGAGCTTCCATATAAGATCGATCTTTACTACGGCGTGGTCAACGGAAGCCCGACCTCATCCGAGAAGCTTGAGAGACTCGTAAATGTTGCGGTCTCCAAGAAGAATGTCAATAAAGCCGATGCCCAAAGGCTCAAGGCCGGTACATTGAGCGAAGAGGAAGAGAAGGTCGCGATGATCGTCCGTGAGATATTGGACGACAACAAGATCGCATATCACTTCCAGCCGATCGTCAATGCGAGGACCGGAGATATCTATGCGTATGAAGCTTTGATGAGGGTTCAGGTCAATCCGTATCTTCCTCCGCCGGTCGTCTTAAGATATGCCGAATTCTACGACCGTCTCTACGATGTGGAGAAGGCTACATTCAGCGGTGTAATAAGTGCGATGAAAGCCCATGAAGGAGTATTGTCCTCCGGACGCAAGGTCTTTATCAATTCCATTCCGGGATTCATGCTTAAAGGCGATGACCTTAATATGCTCGAGGAGTTCGTTGCTACACATAAAGACTCCATTGTCGTGGAACTCACCGAACACAGTGAGATATCCGACGAAGATCTTAAGGAGATGAAGCAGATTTTCGCGAGGATCGGTATCGATACCGCAGTTGATGACTACGGCACGGGCTATTCCAATGTCTCTAATCTTTTAAGATATATTCCTGATTACGTTAAGATCGACCGCGCACTTGTGGCGGGTATCCAGGACAGTCCGCAGAAACAGCATTTTGTAAGAGATATAATCGAGTTCTCACATAATAACGGAATCAAGGCGCTGGCAGAAGGTGTCGAGACCCGGGAAGAACTCGAGACCGTTATTGTGCTCGGCGCGGACCTCATCCAGGGCTACTATACGGCGCGCCCCGAGAAGGAGATGGTTCAGAGCATCAACTCCCTCGTCGTCGACGAGATCCGCAAGGTCACCAAGGTCAAAGAGAATACGCTGTAAATACACCCAAGCCTTTATAAAAACGGCATTTTGTAAAGCTTTGGGTGGATTTTTCGCCCCAAAACGCCCGAAAATACACCCAGTCCTTTAAAATATGGGCTTTTTGTAAAGCTTTGGGTGGATTTATCGAAGAGTGGAACTGTGATGCTCGATATAGGGTGTCAAAACAGGATGTGGCTTACGGTCTTTTGATAAAAAGATATAAATGATAAACTATCGCCATGGCGAAAAGAGATATAAGAGAAATAATAGGTAAAGAATTCTTCGTATTTGACGGAGGATTCGGTTCACAGCTGCAGGCGAGGGGAGTTCCCGCCGGCACGAACAGTGCAGAGATCAATGTCGACAGGGCTGATCTTGTATGCGCTATCCATACAGACTATATAAATGCAGGGTCAACCTGTATCGTTACCAATACATTCGGAGCTGATAAGTTCCATATTACCGACGATGAGATGAGAACGGCGCAGATCACTGCGGCTTGCAATAATGCCCGTAAGTCGGCGGATGAGGCCGATAAGGATGTCTATGTCTTCTACGATATGGCTCCGACGGGTAAGCTTCTGAAGCCTCTGGGAGACCTGGACTTCGAGGATGCGGTCGATGCGTTTAAGGATCAGGTATTGCTTGCAAGAGACCTGGTCGACGGATTTATCATCGAGACCATGACTGACCTTTATGAGGTCAAGGCTGCGATGATCGCGGTCAAGGAGAATACCGATAAGCCGCTGTTCGTATCGGTTACGTTCCAGGAGAACGGCAATATGCTGACCGGTGCGTCTCCCGAACAGGCGGTCGCATTGATCGAAGCGCTGGGCGCCGATGTGGTCGCCGTTAACTGTGCATTGGGTCCCAATGAGCTTGAACCGATCATCATGAGAATGCTTAATACGGCGAGGATCCCGATGCTCGTTCAGCCGAATGCAGGACTTCCTAAGTTCCGAAACGGTGAGACTTATTACGATGTCGGACCTGATGAATTCTCGGATTATATAAAGAAATTCGTCGAAGCGGGAATCTCCGGATTCGGAGGCTGCTGCGGCACGACCGAGAGACTTAATCCGACCGGTAAGAAAAAGATGAAGCTCGCATTGCAGGAGGGAAGACTTTACGACATCGTGGATGAAGGTATAGCCCAGGTTGAGGCCGGTGCCGATGTGCTTGATGTCAACGTAGGTGTTCCCGGCATCGATGAGACCAAAGTAATGTGTGAACTCGTATCCAACCTTCAGGAGGTCATCGACCTTCCTCTCCAGATAGACAGCTCGAACCCCGAGACACTCGAGAAGGCCTGCCGTATCTATAACGGTCTGCCTCTCATTAACTCGGTCAACGGCAAGAAGGAAGTAATGGACGCCGTATTCCCGATCGTCAAGAAGTACGGCGGAACAGTCCTCGGTCTTTGTATCGATGAAGACGGAATTCCGCCGACAGCGCCCCAGAGATTCGCGATCGCCGAGCGCATCATCAACGAAGCCCGTAAATACGGGATCTCACATAAGAGGATAGTCATCGACTCGCTCGTTCTTACGGCGAGTGCACAGCAGAAAGAAGTAATCGAGACCGCAAGATGCGTAGGTCTCGTAACCGATAAATTAGGATGCCCGACGGCCTTGGGTCTATCAAATGTCTCATTCGGACTGCCGAACCGCCCGCTGATCAACCGTACATTCCTGGTCATGGCACTCTACGCGGGCCTGAAGCTTCCGATCTTAAATCCGCTCGATAAGGAATTGATGGGTGCGATCGATGCTTTCGAGGTACTGAACTATTCCGACGTCAACGCGGAAGACTATATCTCAAGACACATGAATGACGTTGTCGCGAAGCCGGGCAGCGCACCTGCACCCGGAGCTCCTGCTGAAGCCTCGGCACCTTCCGATGCCGAACTCGAGGGTAAGTCGGCGCTCTTCAAGTCGATCGTCAAAGGCCAGAAGCATCAGGCCGTCGATGCGGTAAAGGCAATGGATATCGAGCCGCTGGCAATTGTCTCGGATCACCTGGTACCGGCGCTTGATAAGGTCGGAAGAGATTACGATAAGGGCGTTATCTTCCTGCCGCAGCTTATGGTGTCTGCGGAGACGGCGAAACTCGTTTTCGATGAGATCAAGGATAAGCTTACAAGCAACAGCGGCCCTTCCAAGGGATGCGTTGTGATCGCGACAGTGCAGAACGACGTGCACGACATCGGCAAGAATATCGTAAAGGTAGTGCTCCAAAGCTACGGCTTCGAGGTCATCGACCTGGGCAAGGACGTGCCGCCCGAGACTGTGTGCGACGCCTGCAGGGAGTATAATCCCATCGCGGTGGGCCTTTCGGCGCTGATGACGACTACAGTGGTCTCCATGGAGAACACGATAAAGCTCATGAAAGAGCAGGGAATAGATACGCCCACTTTCTGCGGAGGCGCCGTTGTCACCGATGATGTCGTAAAGAAGATCGGCGGCGACTACTATGCAGCGGACGCGATGGAATCCGTAAGGATCTGCGAGAAACTTCTTGAGGAGAGTAAAGCATGACAAGACTTCGTGCCAAGAGACATATACCTGAAAGAATGGAGAGGTGCGCCGACATCTGGTTCGCACTCCCCGCAACAAACAAGGGCAAATGGAGGGAGACATGCGGCTTCCCCGCTGATTCGAAGCTTTTCCTCGAGATCGGCTGCGGCAAGGGCAAGTTCTGTGCCGAGACCGCGATGGCGAACCCCGACGTGCTCTACATAGCTCTCGAAAGGGAGTCTTCCGTCATCCTCGCAGCCATCGAAAAGGCTCACGAGCTCAAGATCCCCAACCTTTTCTTCGTAAATGCGGACGCGAAGAACCTCGCCGACTACTTCGAAGAGGACGAAGTCGACAGGATCTACTTAAACTTCAGCGACCCTTGGACAAGAAAGAAGAAGCCCAAGAGACGCCTGACTTACAGGGATTTTCTTAAAGTTTACGAGAGATTATTGAAGTCCGAAGGTCAGATTCACTTCAAGACCGATAATTCGTTGCTTTTCGAGTTCTCCGTGAGGGAGTTCGAAGAGTGCGGTTTTACGCTTTCCGAGGTCACGAGAGACCTTCATAACAGCGAATATGATGCCGGCAACGTAAGGACCGAGTTCGAGCAGAAGTTCGCGGATCAGGGTATCCCGATCAAAAGACTCGTAGCCACGGCCCCCGTTAAGCCGGCAAAAGAAGCTTAATTTTCTGTATATTATTTAATAATTCTTATCGTACCGAAGAAGAGAACCGGCTTCGCGATGCCCTTGCATGCGTAGACGATGGCGATGATCTGGCATACGAACACGAATACTGCCCAGAACCAGCCCACGATCGGGATGGGTGACAGAAGGTATGCGATAGCCATGACGAGGCCCTGATTACAGTAGAATCTTAAGTATTCCGAGCGCTCTCCGTTAACGTCACCGCCGAAATAAGCCATAATTACGCCCATAAAGCTTCCGAATGATGCGAATATTCCCAGGAATTTATCGAGGGGATTAACGGGTGTTAAGTAGTTTGCCTGCTGGTTTTCCATATGAAACCTCCTTTTTCATATAAAATCACACCCATTGTAACATGAAGCAAAAATCGTTTTGTCTCTTTCTAAAAAGGAATTTATCATTTACCCCTAAAATACCCCAATATTACAACTATTTTACCGTCGGATTTCTTGTAAAGGCGGAAACTTCGTTGTATGATTTTCTACAGTGTAATTCAACACGAAGTAACTAGTTATTTTCAGGAGGAAATTAAAATGGCAGTTAAAGTTGCGATTAACGGTTTCGGTCGTATCGGTCGTCTTGCTTTCAGACAGATGTTCGGTGCTGAGGGTTACGAGGTTGTTGCTATCAACGATCTTACAAAGCCTTCCATGCTCGCTCACCTTCTCAAGTATGACACAGCTCAGGGTGGTTACGCTGGTGTAATCGGCGAGAATAAGCACACTGTTACATCTGACGACGAGGCTAACACAATCACAGTTGACGGCAAGACTCTTCAGATCTACAAGGAAGCTGACGCTAACAATCTCCCTTGGGGTGAGCTCGGTGTAGACGTAGTTCTCGAGTGCACAGGTTTCTATACATCCAAGGAGAAGTCCATGGCT
>CADAXO010000051.1 GCA_902791885.1 Oscillospiraceae bacterium
TGCTGCAATGGGCGGCGTAGACGTAATCGTCTTCACAGCAGGTATCGGTGAGAATACAGATACTATGAGATCTGCTATGTGTAAGGATCTCGAGTTCCTTGGCGTAGAGTTCGACGAAGAGAAGAACGCAGGCCTGAGAGGCAAGGAAGCTATCATCAGCAAGCCGTCATCCAAGGTTACAGTCTGCGTTATCCCTACAAACGAAGAGCTCGCTATCGCTCAGGAGACACAGGATCTCGTAAAGGCCTGATATTATTTCCGGTGATAACCGGGTATCGATTATGTGTATAATAACCGGCAGGAAAACTGCCGGTTTTTCATTGACCGGAGTATATCGGGTATATATAATTACCTATCATCATAGTATGCAAAAGAGGTGGTTGTCATGAACAGCAATACAACTAAACTTAAAAAACTGGCACTTTGCGGTCTTTTGGCTGCATTTGTGTTTGTCGGTACTCAGATACGTGTTCCTACTGCAATCGGATACATCAATCTCGGTGATGCGGTAATCCTTATAGGTTCATTTATCTTAGGTCCCATCGCATTCGTTCCTGCTGCGATCGGTTCGGCTTTATCAGATCTTCTTGCAGGTTACCCGCAGTATATAATACCTACATTCATAATCAAAGGTCTCATGGGCCTTATCGCGGGTGTTCTTCTTCGTAAGAGTGAAGCTACGGCAATAAGGAAGATCTTAATCGGTGTGATCGCTGAGATCATAATGATCGCTGGTTACTTCGTATTCGAATCTCTGCCTTTTATGTACGGCGTGGAGGCTGCTGCAGGATCTTTGTTCTTTAACATGATACAGGGAATAGCTGCGATAATTATCTTCGTTCCCGTAACATATATTCCTGCATTAAAGAAGCATTCTGTATTATAATCGGTGCATGACTTCACCGATGCCCAAAAACACCCGACGTAAGATAATACGTTCAACTGTACTCGCGCTCATTCTTGTAATGGGTATGGCTTGCTTCATCTATTTAAGCATCGATTACCAGCCTGATGCTTATGCTTTGGAGTATCTTAAGTCTGATGAGTCGGTTACGGTAAGGCAGACTGATTACGGATGGTTATTTGACGGTCCGGGTGAGGAGGATGCACTCATCTTCTATCCGGGTGCCAAGGTTGAGCCTGCTTCATATGCTCCTTTGCTTCATAAGCTTGCAGGAGAAGGACTTGATGTCTGTCTTGTCGATATGCCATTGGAGCTTGCGATATTAGGTATCAATAAGGCTGACAATGTCTTAAATTCTCATTCATATGAACGCTGGTATATCGGAGGTCACTCCATGGGAGGAGCGATGGCCGCGATATATGCTTCTGATCATGGCGATCTGCTTGAAGGCGTGATATTGTTCGCAGCCTTTCCCACCAAGCCTTTGGACGATTCTATGACAGAGATCCTTCTTGTCGGATCTAACGATAAGATAATCCGTTGGAATAAGATCGAGGAGAGCAGACAGTATGCTCCTTCCAATTACATCGAGTATGTTATCGGGGGCGGTAACCATGCCCAGTTTGGAAGCTACGGTGCGCAGAGGGACGACGGCGTTGGGACCATCACTGCCGAAGATCAGATAACGCAGTCTGTAGATGTGATAATAAGCACTATCAACGCCTGATATTTCACCTTGATTAATATGAAGACTGTAAATGCGTTTGTCGGGAAGTATATGTCGCTGATCATACTGGCCGTCTCGGCGCTTGCTCTGTTTGTCCCTAATACATGCCTTTGGATCGATACTTCTTGGATCAATTATCTTCTGATGGCTGTTATGTTCTGCATGGGCATTACACTGAAGCCTTCGGACTTCACGGTGGTATTTAAACATCCGTCTTACATCATCATAGGATGTCTTGCACAGTTTACGATCATGCCTTTGCTCGCATTCGGTCTGGGCAAAATCTTCAGCCTCGAAGCAGGCCTTCTTACAGGAGTGATACTTGTTGGAACATGCCCCGGCGGTACCGCAAGCAATGTCATCACTTATCTGAGTAAAGGCGATGTCGCTCTTTCCGTAGGTATGACGGCTGTCAATACTCTTCTGGCTCCGTTGCTTACGCCTGCGATCACATATGTATTCTTAAGATCCACGATAGAGGTCGATGTCTCAAGTTTGTTCCTGTCTATCGTTATAGTTGTTGTCGTACCTATTATTCTGGGCTTCGTTATAAACCGCTTTCTGGGGCAATATACGTCACGGGTATCGGATACGCTGCCTGTAATATCTGTTGCCGCCATCGCACTTATTATCGCTTCGGTAGTTTCCAATAACGCACAGAAAATAATGGAGACCGGTGCATTAGTTTTCGCTGTGGTTGTGCTTCATAATGTCCTGGGTTACGCGGCAGGCTTCCTTCTGGGAACAGTCCTTAAGCTTCCCCTGGCGGAGAAAAAAGCACTTTCGGTAGAGATCGGAATGCAGAATGCGGGCCTTGCGACCTCGCTTGCAGGCACGGCTTTTCCTGATCTTGCGCTTGCGACCGTACCCGGAGCGATATTCTCGATATGGCATAACTTCTCGGGTGCGATACTTGCCAATATCTTCAGAAGGCTAAAGGATGACGGCGCATTGAATTAAGTTCCGGTATGAAGTAGAATAATAAAAGAGCAGACAATGGCGTCCTCGGGGATGTTGTTGGCTGCTCATTTTTTATGCTCAAGGGGTTTTGTATGATATCTCTGAATGACTATTTGTATGACGGAGACACGGTTGTTAAGATTCTGCACAGGTATTCACAGGATCTTAAGGCTGCTGCGATTGAGAGCGGAAACGGTATTGATCTTGCACACAGCAACTGTCTGCTCATGATGATCGAACTTTTGGAGCATAACGACTTTCTTACTTCTCAGTCACAGCAGATCAGGGACTTCTATAAGTACATGGCAGACAGGTATCCTTTTCTGGCTTTTACATTCAAGGGCAGGATCAAATCTCTTATAAGGCTTGAAGAGAAGATCAACGGAAACATAGTCGAATATATTCATGAATACTACAGTAAGAACGGTTCGTTTCCGCCG
This sequence comes from Oscillospiraceae bacterium, assembly GCA_902791885.1. The sequence goes on from CADAXO010000051.1 coordinate 3,032, forward strand.
GAGACCGAGATCAAGAATCAGATAGGAAGGATCAAAGATCTGATCGCTTACAGGATCGTTATATCTCTTCCGGTCTGCCACCTTAAGCCCGGCGATGACAGAGAATCACAGGAACTGGAATATCTTTATGCCATCGCCAATGCTCTTCCGGATTTTCTGGAAGCCAGGGGCTTCGAGCCTGAGCTGTCGGGTAAGAAAGACATCAGTACGAGGATTGATGATAAGTACAAACCTTATTACCGTGACTATATAGAGAAACCCAATATCTTCGGATATAAATCATTGCACATATCTTTCTTTGATAATGCCTCCAGAAGCAATATCGAGGTTCAGTTAAGGACCAAGCAGATGGATGATGTCGCTGAGATAGGACCTGCCAATCACCTGGGCTACGAGGAGAGGCAGGAGAAAGAACGCGCGAGAAGAATGGATATTCCCGAAGGCGTTAATCAGTTTTTTGATGATGCTTATGAGAGAGGAATGAGATTGCAGCAGCTCGAACTTAACAAGATTGATGTCAATATGTTCGGTGCCGTGAATAACAGTCTTGTAAACGACGGGTGCGGACTTTACAGGGGCAGGCTGATCCTTCCTTATGAGCATCTGTCGAGGTTTCAGAATGATCTTATAGGATGAGAATAGGGAGGATTGGATTATGGCTGCTTTTGACAGAGTGAAATCGGGTATCCCGGAGATGGACGAGAGATTTGATAACATCCGACTCGGCGATAATGTCGTATGGAGAGTGGATAATCTTGAGGACTTTAAGCTTTTCGTAAAGCCTTATGTTAAGCAGGCCATAGAGGACAAAAGAAATCTGATCTATATCCGCTTTGCGTCCCATGAACCTTTGGTCGAGCAGCAGGAAGGACTTAAGGTGATCAATGTGGAACTGTCCCACAGATTCGAGACATTCACAGTGGATATCCATGAGATAATCGAGAGGGAAGGCTACGATGCATTCTATGTGTTTGACTGCCTCTCCGAACTTCAGACTGCATGGGCTACAGATCTTATGATGGGCAACTTCTTCCGCGTTACATGCCCTTTCCTGTTCCAGCTCGATACGGTCGCATATTTCCCTCTTATAAGAGGCAAGCATTCCTTCAATGCCATCGCGAAGATAAGGGATACCACTCAGCTGTTCCTCGATGTGTATTCAGACAAGGGTCATGTATATGTAAGGCCGGACAAAGTTTGGAACCGCTATTCCGAGACGATGTTCATTCCTCATATGTTCGACCCTTCGAATGGGGAGTTCAGGCCGATCCTGGACGGTGTTGCTGCAAGCCACTTCTATCAGGTTCTTCAGAAGGATGCCGGAAGTTCAGACAGAGGCAACATGGACAGCTGGGACCGATTCTTTGATATGACCGAGACAATGTATCAGAACGGTATGGATGTAACCGAGCAGTGCAGCCGTATGTGCAATATCATGATGACGCGTGACGAGCGGATGAGAGTCATGATCAAGAAGTACTTTACCCCTGAGGATTATCTTAATATCAAGAAGAGGATGATCGGTACGGGCATGATCGGAGGCAAAGCCACGGGAATGCTTCTGGCTCGTAAGATTATTGAAGTCGAGCGCCCCGATATCTATGAGAACTTCGAGCCTCACGACTCGTTCTATATGGGATCTGACGTATTCTATTCATTTATAGTCGAGAATCAGTTCTGGAATATCCGTGTAAGACAGAGAAGCAAGGAGGAGTTTTTTACCCTTGCTGAGGAGTTCGCTTACAGACTTCGCGAAGGCAAGTTCTCGAGAGCTATGGAGGAAGAGTTCGTTAAGCTTCTCGAATACTTCGGGCAGGACCCGATCATCGTAAGATCGAGCTCGATCCTGGAAGACGGATTCGGTAATGCTTTTGCAGGTAAATACGAATCTGTATTCTGTCCGAATTCCGGAGATATCGATCAGCGTCTCGAGGAGCTGGAGGATGCCATAAGAACTGTATATGCAAGTACCATGAGTAAGTCTGCTCTTGATTACAGAAGCAGGAGAGGACTTCAGGCGAGAGACGAGCAGATGGCTCTGCTGATTCAGCGTGTGTCAGGTTCATATTACGGTGATTACTATATGCCGTGTGCTGCGGGTGTAGGTTACTCATACAGTCCGTACCGCTTCATGGAATCGCTTGATCCTTCAGCCGGTATGTTAAGACTTGTAATGGGTCTGACAAGCCTCTTGCTACTACGGCAAAGGATTGTGCCGAGAAGCATCAGTATTCACAGCGTAAACTCGAACTTGTTAACAGAAGTGAAGGCGTGCTTCAGCAGGTAATGCTGGATGTGATTAAGCCGTACATGCCCGCATACCTTAAAAACCTTCTTCTCGAGCACGATTATGATGCCGAGAGAGCTTTCAGGGAGAGGGGGCAAAGAAGGGAGATCGAGTTCATATCGTGTCAGGGTATCGTAGCCAGGGAAAAGATAATGCAGCAGATGCGGGATATCTTAAGTACTATCCAGAGCGTCTATGAACACCCGGTTGATACTGAGTTTACGATCAATCTTTCCGAGAACGGCGAGTATGTCATAAATATCCTGCAGTGCAGGCCTCTTCAGGTCTTTCAGGATTCGGATATTGATGAGTTTTCCGGATCTTATGAAGCCGGCGATGTGCTTTTCGAGTGTAAAGGTTCGGCTATGGGGCTTTCCCGTTCGGAGAAGATAGATCTTGTGCTGTATGTCGATCCCGTCAATTATTACAACATGCCGTATAAGGACAAGTACCGTGTGGCCAGAGCCATCGGCGCGGTCAATTGGAAGATGAGGGGACTTGGAAAGAAGATGCTCCTGATGGTTCCGGGAAGGATTGGTACTACATCACCGGAACTCGGAGTTCCGACATCCTTTGCGGATATAAGTGAGTTCGAAGCCATATGTGAGATCTCGGATTCCAAGGCCGGCTATAACCCCGAGCTTTCATACGGAAGCCATTTCTTCCAGGATCTCGTTGAATCAGGGATTCTTTACAATGCAATATTCGAGAATGAGAAAACCGTATCTTATGATCCGGGTCTTCTTGAAAAAACAGGTATAAGATCAGAGATCATAGCGGATGACTGTGCAGGTCTTGAGGATATTGTTTATGTTTATGATATGTCAGGGAAGGACCTCCGTTTGATCAATGACATGAAAAACGAACATATTATCTGTTTTTTGTCCCGAAGGTGACCTTTTAATGTTATAATTATCTCAAAAGTTTTGACCGGTAATATTGGAGATAATTGTGACTGATTTTAACAATGACGGGCTTGACCTGTTTGATGAACTTAATTCGCTTTATGAGGAGGAACTTCAGGCAGATACTTCCGTAAGAAGTGCCGATTCGCTTCTCGAAGAACTTAATCCGGAGCAGAAGGAGGCCGTTACGCATCTTGACGGACCTCTGCTTATTCTGGCGGGAGCAGGTTCCGGTAAGACGCGTGTTATCACATACAGGATCGCGTATATGATGGAGCGCTTTAACGTAGCCCCGGGATCTATACTCGCGATCACTTTTACGAATAAGGCTGCCAATGAGATGAAGGAGAGAATCTCTTCGTTGGTAGGTGATAAGTCTCAGTACATATGGTGCGGAACCTTCCACAGCATTTTCGCAAGGATACTAAGACGCCATGCCGAGGATATAGGTTACGGCAAGAACTTTACAATACTTGATACTGATGACCAGCTTAAGATTGTAAAGCAGGTTATGGATTCCCTTGAGATATCCGAGAAGACATATAAGCCGAGGCTGTTCCTTTATGAGATCACCAATTCGAAGAATCACATGATGGGACATGCCGAGTATGAGGCTTTGGCCGGAAGTGATACGTTCAAGAAGCTTGCTTCGGAAGTGTATAAAGCTTATGACAGGCGTCTACTTGATACGAATGCGATGGACTTTGATGATATACTCGTAAATTTCGTAAAGCTTTTGCGTAATAACGAGCAGATAGCAGAATACTACAGGAACAAGTTCAGATATATCATGGTCGACGAGTATCAGGATACGAACAAACCTCAGTATGAAGCTGTCATGCTTCTCGGTAAGACTCACAGTAATGTGTGTGTCGTAGGTGATGACGATCAGTCCATATACGCTTTCAGAGGTGCTGATGTTCAGATGATCCTCAACTTCGAGAAGGACTTCCCCGGAGCCAAGGTCATTAAGCTTGAGCAGAACTACAGATCCACAAGGACTATCCTTCAGGCTGCTAACGAGGTTATAGCCAATAACAAGCACAGGAAGAGCAAGGCTTTAAGGACCGAAGGCGAGGAAGGCAATAAGATCATTGTCATGAATGCCGATAACGGTAACCTCGAAGCCAGATGGACTGCCGAGACCATTAAGCGAATGGTTGATAAGGGCAGATGTCAGTATAAGGACTGCGCGGTGCTTTACCGAGTCAATGCGTTGAGCCGTTCGATGGAGTCGGCTTTAAGAGAGAAGCAGATCCCGTTCAAGATCTACGGCGGTATGAGGTTCTATGACCGTAAGGAGATCAAGGATGTCATCTCATACTTAAGGATGATAAATGATTCTCATGACGATCTTGCTCTTGAGAGAATAATCAATGTTCCGAGAAGAGGTATCGGCGATACCACAATAGACAGGGTAAGGGAGATCGCTCACGAGAACGGCATGTCCATGTTCGATGTATGTGTTAATGCACGTGAGTATCCGGATCTTCAGCGTGTAAGCGGAAGGCTTTATGAATTCACATCACTTATCCTGCGTTTCCGCGAGACTCTTATGGAAGACATGAGCTTTAAAGATTACGTGGATTATGTCGAGAATGAATCTGGAATAATCCAGGAGATCATAGAGCAGCGCGAGAAGAAAGGGGAACTTACCGACAGGGTCGAGAACCTGAAGGAGCTTTTGTCCGAAGCAAGTGAATTCGAGAAGATTCACAGGACTGCTCCGGGTCAGGAGCAGAAGGCTTCCGAGGAAGACCCTGATGACGTCTATCTTGAGGACGAAGTAAAGACTTCCGATACACTGGCCGGTCTTCTTTCCATATATCTTGAGAATGCCGCTCTTTATTCATCGGGAGATGAATATGATGAGGGTGATGACTTTGTTAAACTCATGACTGTCCACAGTGCCAAGGGACTAGAGTTTAAGTCTGTGTTCATTATCGGTGCAGAAGACGGTATCTTCCCAAGTTACAGATCTATCGGAACCCTCACGGAACTTGAGGAAGAAAGAAGACTTATGTATGTCGCGATAACGAGAGCCAAGAAGGATCTGTTTATCGTTCTTACAAGACAAAGAATGCTCTTCGGTCAGACTCAGTGTTATTCTCCTTCGAGGTTCCTTAAGGAGATCAATCCGGAACATCTTTATAAGATTGGCGGAGCGAGGGAAGTTAAGACTGATTCGACCATGAAGGCGGCATCAACGCCGGCAAGGGAACAGGCCAGGAAAGAGATATCAAGCGCCCTTAAATCTTCTTTCACATCCAAGCCTGTGAATCAGGGCGGTTTGTCAGCTTCGGAGTTTACCGTAGGATTAAAGGTAGTTCATAAAAGATTCGGTGACGGAACGGTCATCAAGGTTGAACCTGTAGCAGGTGATGCTTTGGTGACAGTGGATTTTGACGGCATGAAGAAGAATATGCTCGCCAATTCCGCAGGACTTAGAAGGAGCGAATGATATGGACAGTTTGTTTGATCTGTTCGGAGATGCATTGGGTAATCTTCCCAGTGAACCTCATCTTATAAATAACTACAGGGATGCAAGAGAAATCGAGCTTATCCGTAATGAGAGGGAGAAGACACTTTCGCCCTTCGCCATGAGGACTGAGAACTCGAGAGGCAGACTTGTTCCCGAAGAGCCTTGTGTTATAAGAAGCCCTTATGAGAGAGATCTCGGAAGGATCATATTCTCCCAGTCTTTCAGAAGGCTTCGCCATAAGACTCAGGTATTCTTCAATCCTGTTAACGATCATATCTGCTCGAGGATCGAACATGTAATCTACGTTAACTACATTTCCACGATCATCGGCCGTGCTCTTAATCTTAATATCGATCTGATCCAGGCTATCGCACTGGGACATGATCTCGGTCATTCTCCTTACGGCCATACCGGTGAGAGGGTGTTGAACAAGTGTATAAAGTCCGTAGACCCCAATCTGTATTTCGAACATGAGGTTCACAGCTTAAGAGTTCTCGATGTTCTTGAAGAACACAGACCCGGAGAGTATGGCCTTAATCTGACGTTTGAAGTAAGAGACGGCATCGTATCGCATTGCGGCGAGACTTATGATGAGTACAGACTCACTCCGTACAGGGAGAAGACAGAGAAGGAGATATCCTGCAAGCCCGAGAAGGACAGGACGAGACCTGCAACTTTGGAAGGCTGTGTCGTAAGATTTGCCGATAAGATCGCTTATGTCGGAAGAGACATCGAGGATGCAAGAAGAGCAGGACTTATAGGCGATACGGACTTCGTAAGTTCAGAAGCTTTACGCCGTCTGGGTTCGACCAATTCAAACATCCTTGTCGGAGACATTGTTCACTGCAGTCTGAACAAGGATGAGATACTCATGTCAAAGGAGAACTTCGAGGCGATGAATGAGTATCTTAATGCCAATCTTCACGAGATATATCTGGCACCTAAGATCAAGACATATGAAAGTATGGTTGAACTTCAGATCGAGGCTATCTTCAACGCATTTATGGAATGTACCGAAGATATTGAGAAGGCAGCTCATTCGAAGAACGAAGCTATCAGAAGTTTCGCGTCTTTCTATATGGAGCATCCCGAACCTGACTGCCCTCCGGTTCGTAAGGTAGTCGATTATATAGCCGGCATGACGGATACATATGCGAACTCATGCTTCGATGAGCTCTACAGGGTCTAATGACAGAATGCAGTATATCAACCGCTGGGCTTTGATGAGGAACAGCCGTTACGAGAATATTAAGGAGCACAGCTTCGATGTTGCGATAATCGCCGAGGCTTTGGCAGTTATCCATAACAAGCTGGTTGACGAGGGAAAGACATCGATCAAAGTCGATCCTTTGGAGATCCAGTCTTACGGTCTGTATCATGACTGTACAGAGATAATCACCGGCGATATGCCGACTCCCATCAAGTACAGGAATGATACTTTGAAGAAGGCTTATAAGGAAGTTGAGCATGAGGCAGCTGAAAGCCTCGTTACACAGCTTCCCGATTACATGAAGGATTATTATATGTCGCTTCTGTCACCTGCGTTCGAAGGTGAGAAGGGGAAGCTTAACAAGAGTATTGTTAAGGCGGCCGATAAGATCGCGGCTTTTATCAAGTGTGTCAGGGAGAAAAGAGCGGGTAATAACGAATTTGATCTTGCAATGACGACAACTAAAGAAACTATTGATAAGATAGATTTGCCTGAGGTGAAGATCTTTATGGATGAATTCATTCCTCCGTTCGGTCTGACCCTTGATGAGCTCAACAGTTAAAACGGGGTAAAGTGTCGGTCGTGAAGAAGACAAAAGAATATCTTGAAACAGCGATAATCCTATTCGGAATATCGCTGATACTCGTAATTGTCGGGGCAATAGCTTTAGGAGGGATGAGTGTTCCTTATGACAAACCTTCGGCACAGAAGGAGGATATAGTCCTTCGTACGGCAGAACTTACCGGCAATAACGATTCCACTTACAGAGCTTTATACCGTATCGGCGCAGGATATTATACGGTCGGAGATTATGCCGTAAGGGCGTTTACCAGTTCGGATTATCTTATTGACGGCAAGGATGATACGGCCTTTGCCGAGGACCTTGCCACAGTTGTTACAGGCGAGGCAGATCAGGAGATTATCTCCGAAGCTGTCGGTATGTTAAGTGACAGATCCAGAATGTATGTAATTAACGAGATCTTAAGGTCTGAAGACAGATCACTGAAGGTCTCGGGTTCTGTTCCTTCGGATCCCGGAGACAGTTTTACCGATTGTACGCTTACTTCTTCCTTGGAAGGCGCTGACGGTGTAACTTTGGGTATCAGAAAGGTTGAAGGAAGCTTCAATGCTACCGGTGACGGAATAAGAACGGATTTCTTTGTTGACGGTATCTGTTATCAGGGAAATATCGTAATGAGCGACGGGGAAGACGGACAGAAAAACTTCGTTATGTCATGGAACAGTGACGGCTTAGGTTCCGGTGAACATGAGGTGCTGATCCTTCTCCGTTCTTCGGACGGAAGAGGAACTGTCATTGCGGGCGGAAGAGTATTTGTACCCAATACCATGAGGCTTGTTAATAACAATGTACAACCGGGTTCTATCGCGGAGAACAGTGGTTCATCATGGTACGTTCTCGATGCTCAGGACAGCAACGCTTATATCAACTTCGTTAATCTTTCCGATGATATCAAAGTATCGATATATGATGCATACGGCAATCTTGTAGGTGTTAACGATACTCCGGGTCACGGCTATGAGGTCTTAAGAGGAACAAGGCAGGATATAGCTGCTATTGTTCAGGATACCGGGCTTACCGGAGTGTCCAACACTTTCTATATAAAAGTCGAGCGCGGTGCGCTCAATGAGAACCATACCGGTGCCGTAAGCTATACCATGGTTCAAAGCCGCGAAGTAGCATATTATGAAGGCGGATATGTGGCTGTTATTGATGATGTCGGCCCGGTGCCTTCGCCTTATCCTCAGGTGGGAAATAACACTACTTATTACGGCAGACAGATTCAGATACAGGATATGAGCAATAATGTCATTACCGTATTCTATGAAGATCTGTCTTATCTTCCCATCAACGGAATGCTTGATGATTTTACTGTCTCTTACACCGGTACCGGCGTGGATCTCGGTTTCTTCCCTGATTTCAGCACAAGTACAGGTGAGTACGGATTTATGTCGACTGACCAGGTCGATGAACTGACGTTTAACGCGACGGCAACCGAAGGATCGTTCGCGACTGTAACGGCAATCCTCGAGAACTCGGAAGGCTCCGAACAGATTCCTGTCGGAGGCTCATTCAGACTTGCTTCCGGTGAGAATAAACTGTCCGTATCTGTCCGTTCGTTTGACGGAGAGACCAAGACCATATGCTTATATGCGCTTATCGGCGATGATGACGGATCTTTCTGTGAAGAGACATTGTCACAGTTCCCCGTAAGTTACGGAAGCGGTCTGTGGCTCCTTCATTCCGTTCATCCGAATTATATCTTCACACCGTACGATACCGGACTTGATTTCTATACTGCCCTTGATTATGAAGACAGCGGTTCAAGAAGCCTTGCCAATATCAATACCAATCCTTCGTGGACAGATTCTTCCAGCCCCGAGTATGACGGAGGAGGATGGCATGCCGCCAACAATGAGACGGTCAGATATTTCCTTGATCCCAGAAACTATCTTGATCAGACGCATGTGTTCGCATTCGAGATGCTCTCCTATAACAGCGGAGTTCAGACTGTCGAAGGTCTGAGGGCTATGCTTTCCGGAAGCTTTATGGATTCACCTGATGTCGACTATGCACAGATTATCTTTGATGCAGGTCAGAATGCCGGAGTATCACCTTATCTTCTCGCGAGCAGGATCATACAGGAGATGGGTTATAACGGTGAGTCTTTGCTTTGCAGAGGTGAACTGCCGGGTTATGAAGGTTACTATAATTTCTTCAATATCGGATCGACTCCCGATCCTACAATAGAGAACGGTGCGCTTATAAACGGAGCCCGCTATGCAATGTGGGGATCTGATGCGGATGCACAGGTTATTGACGATGATGAAGCTGCATTAATGCTTCCTTGGGACAGCATAGAGGATGCTATCGGAGGCGGTGCGTTGTGGATCGCGAGAAGTTATATTGCAGTAGATCAGAATACTCTATATTTCCAGAAGTTTGACGTCATAAGCAATAACGACGGCCTTTACCAGCATCAGTATGCGCAGAATATCTCGATGGCATACTATGAAGGTGTCAGATACTTCAGAGGATACGCTTCATGTGATATGCTTGATGAGCCGTTTGAATTCCTGATACCCGTCTATACGGGGCTGCCGGATACTTACGGCGATATGCCTTAAGGAAGAATGAGATGCAAAAGAAGTATCGGTACAAGTGGTTGATAAGATTAATGGCGATATTTATTGCCTTTGTGTCGGTATTCTCTGTCCTTACGGGGGTTGCTTCAGCTGACGGTTCGATCACTTTGTCTTTATCATCGCCTACGGATACGGTTAATCCCGGGGACATAGTCAATATCAATGTAAGCTGCGACACGTTCGATTATGTATCGGAGTTCGGTCCTGTTCAGATATCTTATGATCCCGAGAAGTTTGTTTTTGTTTCAGTAACGGCTGCTGATGCCCTGTCTGGTTATGCATTTGAGGTGAATTCTGATGAAGAGGGTACTGTAGTCGTAACGGCGGACTTTGTAGAGGTTACGGATGAGGAGACCGGTGCGGAAGTTGAACCTTTTAATGCCGAGGTTCAGACAGTAATATTCCAGCTTGCATTAAGAGCGAAGAATGATACATCCGGAGATTCGGTCATAAGTATTGTCTCAACGGGAACTTTTACAAGGTCTGACGGAACAGTGCTGGCTTCCTACGGTTCGGATCCTTTGACTATCAATATCGCACACGGCGTATCAACAGATGCCACGCTGTCGTCACTGTCACTTGAAGGTATAACCATGACGCCCGCCTTCGATCCGCAGGAGTTCGTTTATTCGGCCACAGTCAGCCGTGATGTTGACAGTGTTACGGTCAATGCGGTTCCGAATAACCTTCAGGCAACTATATCCATTGATGGCGCTGATGATCTTTCTTCGGGCGAGAATATCGTCTCGATACATGTTCTTGCACAGGACGGCATAAGATGGAGAGACTACAGGATCTTTGTTAACAGACAGGAGAACTACATTCCGGAAGGTTCCGGATTTGTGGATAAATACGGCATCACATATACGTTCATGACATTCCCGACTAACCTTCAGATCCCTGAAGGTTTCATGCAGACGACCAGGACCATCAACGGCTATGCTGTTCCGGTATTTGCCAAGGACGGTGTGGTCAGCGTTCTTGTTTATGTCTATAACGGTACCGATGAGCCGTCTTTGTATTTTTATAACCCGGTATCGGGAATCGCGACAGTCTACAGACCTGAGTCTACTGTAATTATGGTAGGACACGTTCTTGTAAGCACGCCCGTCCCTCAGGGCGTTGACGCTCCCAGAGGTTTTACTGAGCAGTCTTATGAGATCAACGGAAATGAGATGGAAGGATATGTCGATAAGGACGGGGATTTCATCACCTATATGACTGATGATACCGGCAACAGCAGTTTCTACTATTATGACCCTGATCTTGGCGAATTCTTCAAATACGAGAGCGTAGAAAGAACTGCCGAGAATGTTTACAGGTCATTGTTCTATCTTTTCATCACTGTAAGTGTTCTTCAGTCGATATTCATAGTCGCTATGACATATGCGATCAGAAAGATCTTCAATAACAGAGCTAATCCGAGGCCGAAGAGAGTCTGACGAATGAAAGCCAGAGAGGTATTTTTCGGAAGTGATGACCTTACGGCAGGTCAGGAGAGAATACGCGAGCTTCTAATGTACCCTTTCGCGGGTATATTTACGGCCCTTGCCAATTTTATCGCATTCGTAATTATGGATCTGATCCTGAAAGATCCGATAAACATAGATATCTTCGGGCTTAGCTATGATCTCGGACTTATAGTAAAACAGTTCGTGTCGTGGGTTGCCACTATCCTTACGGCTTATGTAACGAACAGTATATTCGTATTCAGGAACAGAAGCGGCCACTTAAAGAAACTGCTCGCTTTTGCTGCAGGAAGACTGTCGACTTTCTTCCTTATAGAAGTCGGATTATTCTCATTAATGGTCTATTTCGCAGAGGATGTTGCCGGACTTCCGCAGGGTACCGTTATATTCTCGATCCTGGGATTTAACTGCACGTGTCTTTATGTTATAAAAGTGCTGAATAATTGTGTCCTTATCGTTATGAACTTCGTTGTCAGTAAATGGCTGGTGTTCAGGACGGTTGCACAGGACAGCCCTAAGAACAGAAAGAAGAAAAATGGCTGATACTACACCTGAATTTATCAAGGAATCATTGAAGTTCGGTATTAATCTCGGACTTGACCGCATGAACGAACTCGACAGACTTCTCGGAAATCCCGAGAAAGATCTTAAGGTGATTCATGTGGCAGGAACCAACGGTAAAGGATCAGTAGTGACATTCTTAAGCTCCTGCCTTGCAGAGGGCGGATATAAAGTCGGAGTTTACACCTCGCCTTATCTTGAACGTTTCTCTGAAAGACTTCGCATAATATACGGAAAGGAAGGTCTTGACCGCCTTCTTGAAGACGAGACCGAAGGGGAGATCTCAAAGAAAGATCTTGACCGCCTTCTTAAAATGGTGGAGGAAGCAACTTCCGATATGACATCAAGAGGGCTTGAGCATCCGACGGAATTCGAACTTATGACGGCCCTTGCTTATCTTTGGTTCAAAGAGAAAAATGTCGATGTCGTAGTCCTTGAAACGGGACTCGGGGGCAGGCTTGATTCCACCAACGTTTTCGAAAAGCCTTTGGCAACGGTGATAACTTCCATAGGTTTTGATCACCAGGACCGTCTGGGAGACACAATTGAGGAGATAACTTATGAGAAGGCCGGTATCTTCAAGAAGGATGTCCCCGTATACGCTGCAGATCCTGAATATATGCTGATAGATGAGGAGTCCAAGGAGAGAATACGCAGGACTTTGAAGAAACAGGCAGATATCAAGGGTGTTTCTGACCTGGTGTTCGTCAAACCTTGCCCAAGTTCGGCTGTTTTTCTTGAGAATGGCCTTATGCAGTTTAAGACTGAAGAGGGTTCTTTTGAGACCCGTCTTCTCGGAGAGCACCAGGTGCTTAATGCCACACTTGCATTAACTGTGCTGACCGGTGTTTTCGATATGCCGTATGAAGTGCTTAAAGAAGGCGTTAAGAAGGCAAGATGGAAGGGCAGAGCCGAGCTTCTGTCTTATGCGCCTCCCGTTATCTTAGACGGAGGACATAATGTCCAGTGTGCCGAGAGCCTGATGAAGACAATGAAGCAGATGTGCGGCGGAAGATTCAGTGATCTTAAGTTCAGAGTCGTCATCGGTGTTATGGCGGACAAGAATGTCGAAGGAATGATAAGAACCTATAAGGAGGCCGGGCTTGATCCCGCGGAAGTATACACTGTAAGAGTGAATAATCCGCGCTCGATGGACCCTGATGCCCTTTTAAAAATAATAAGAATAGTGTATAATAACTCGATTATGCCTGTTTCATATGACAGTGCTGAGGATGCGGTGTCCGAAGCCTGCCGTAAGACGAAGGAAGACGGGGTTCCGTTATTAGTGACAGGATCCCTCTATCTTATAGGCGAAGTAAGAGGTAAGTTATGCACGATTACAGACAACTGGCGTTGATGCTCCGTCCCGTGGAGGAGAAAGATATGATCCTCTACGATATGAGTTCCGATGATAAAGCATATGCCGTTAAGCAGTTCAATCGTGCTCTTCTTAATTGCCAGAAAGACGGTACGGACGTAGCCCAGATTATTTTAAAGCCCCTCATCACTAAGTATCCTACATGGGGTGATACTGCACTTGTCTACGGACTTTGCCTTGCAAGAGAGGGCAGTTTTAAAAGAGCAGCTGATGCTCTTGAGTACGCAGTTAATAATTCCCTTGCTTCGGAGCAGCACCTTAGTGTAGCCCAGGAAGCCATCAAGATGGTCAGAGCCGATGAGGCAGAACCTGCTTCTGTACCGGAAGCCAGAAGAAGCAAGAAGAATATTTCTTCGATAGTTGCTGACGGATCCTCCAAGACTGCTGCCAGAACCGGTATGCAGGCTCCGATTCTTATGCGTGCATCTACCGGCAAGAGCGATTTTAAGATGGCCACGGATAAGGAACGCCGCGATGTAATGATGAGATCAAGTTCCGGCGGCGATGAGATGAGTGAGGATGTCAATGTTGAGAACGTACGGACTCCCGCCGATAATCTGAGACTTACAGTTAGGATAATCGCCGGAATACTTATAGCGGCAGCCGTATGTGCCCTGATCTTCTATGTGATAATCCCTACATGGAACAAGGTCAGGAACAGTTCGGATACAGCCGGCAGATTGGATTTTCTGATTGCTCAGCTCGATGAGAGGAAGGCAGATCCCGAGGTTGCCGAGATCATCGAAGCGTATGCAGCTAACTACGGAGCAGGAACAACACAGACAACCGAGGTTCAGACTTCGCAGGAAACAATACAAGAGATTACAAGTGAGAGTGAGGTAGCTCAATGAAATACATAAGCACAAGAGGTTATGAAGGTAAGTTTACGGCTCAGGAAGCCATCATCAAGGGTATTGCTCCCGACGGCGGATTATTCGTTCCCGAATCCATTCCGCTCCTTACTGAAGACGATATAGAGCAGATGAAGAATATGAGCTTCTGCGAGATGTCCGCAAGAGTTCTGTCCAAGTATCTTGACGATTTTTCTGAGTCTGAACTTCTGCAGTATACAAGAGAAGCTTACAGCGAAGAGAAGTGGGGAGAGAATCCCATTCCTCTCGTACAGCTGAATTCTTATAACGAGAGAGAGTATATCCTCGAGTTGTGGCACGGCCCTACGTGTGCTTTTAAGGATGTAGCGCTCCAGCTTCTCCCGCACCTCATGACTGCTTCTATGAAGAAGACAGGCGAGAACAAGAAGATCTGTATCCTTACGGCTACATCCGGTGATACGGGTAAGGCTGCTCTCGAGGGTTTCAAGGACCTTCCTGGAACAGAGATCATCGTATTCTATCCCACTGGCGGTGTTTCCGAGGCCCAGAAGCTTCAGATGATCACGACAACGGGTGACAACACACACGTTATCGCAGTCAACGGATGCTTCGACGATGCACAGACAGGCGTTAAGAATATCTTCGCGGATAAGGCTTTCAACGAAGAGCTTCTTTCCGGAGGCATCAAGCTTTCTTCTGCTAACTCCATTAACTGGGGACGTCTTGCTCCTCAGATCGCTTACTACGTTTACTCTTACATCGAGCTTTTGAGAACAGAGAAGATCGAAAAGGGTGAGTCCATCAACATCGTAGTTCCTACGGGCAACTTCGGTAATATCCTTGCTGCATGGTTTGCAAAGCAGATGGGCATCCCGGTAAGAAAGCTCATCTGTGCTTCCAATAAGAACAAGGTCCTCTGCGACTTCTTCTCTTCCGGTAAGTATGACAGGAACAGAGAGTTCTTTAAGACGACATCTCCTTCGATGGATATCCTCATCTCTTCCAACCTCGAGCGACTTCTTTTCGAGATCACTGACGGTGACTATAAGCAGGTAGCCGAGTGGATGAGCGAACTTAACACCAACGGTGTCTACAAGGTTGACGAGAAGACATTAAAGAAGATGCAGATGATCTTCGTTGGCGGCTTCGCCGATGATGCAGGCGTCAATAAGACTATCCTCGACGTATATGACAGAACCGATAATGTCGTCGATACGCATACTGCCGTAGGTTTCAATATCTACAACAGATACCACACAAGATCCGGAGACGAGACAAAGACTGTCTTCGCTTCCACGGCTTCACCTTTTAAGTTCTCTCCTGCAGTTATGGATGCCATAAGAGGCGAGGGCTTCAGCGAAGGTAAGTCAAATGACGAGATCATCAAGGCCCTTTCTGACGAGAGCGGACTTGAGATACCCGAGGCTATCAAGGACCTGTCGGGCAAGCCTGTTCTTCATAAGGATGTTATCGACAAGGAAGAGATGGAAGCCAAGGTCAGAAGCATTCTGCTCGGCTGATAAACGCTAATAAAAAATTTTACATACGGGGGAAAAGCAAATGCCCAAAAGAGAAGACATCAACAAGATCCTGATCATCGGTTCCGGTCCTATCATCATAGGACAGGCTTGTGAGTTCGACTATTCCGGAACACAGGCATGTAAGGCATTGAAGAAGCTCGGTTACGAGATCGTTCTTGTAAACAGCAATCCTGCTACGATCATGACTGACCCTGACGTAGCTGACAGAACTTACATCGAGCCTTTGAACGTAAACAGGATCGAGCAGATTATTGCTAAGGAGAAGCCGGATGCATTGCTTCCCAACCTCGGCGGACAGTCCGGACTTAATCTCTGTTCGGAGCTTTCCAAGGCCGGCGTACTTGATAAGTACGGTGTTCAGGTAATCGGTGTTCAGGTTGATGCCATCGAGAGAGGTGAGGACCGTATCGAGTTCAAGAATACGATGGATTCCTTAGGTATCGAGATGCCGAGATCTCACGAGGCTTACTCTGTTGAAGAAGCTTTGAAGATCGCTGAAGAGCTCCATTACCCTGTAGTATTAAGACCTGCCTACACGATGGGCGGTGCCGGCGGCGGTCTCGTATATAACGTAGAGGAACTCAAGGTCGTCTGCGAGAGAGGTCTTCAGGCTTCACTCATTCACCAGGTCCTCGTAGAAGAGTCCATCGCAGGATGGGAAGAGCTCGAGCTCGAGGTAGTAAGAGACGCTAAGAACAACAAGATCACAGTTTGCTTCATCGAGAACATCGATCCTATCGGCGTTCACACAGGTGACTCATTCTGTTCCGCTCCTATGCTCACCATCTCCGAAGAAGTTCAGCAGAAGCTTCAGGAGCAGTCCTATAAGATCGTTGAGGCTATCCAGGTTATCGGAGGATGTAACTGCCAGTTCGCACACGATCCTGTATCAGACAGAACGGTAGTTATCGAGATCAACCCCAGAACATCAAGATCTTCTGCTCTTGCATCAAAGGCAACAGGTTTCCCGATAGCTTTCGTTTCTGCACTTCTTGCATGCGGCCTCACATTAGACGAGATTCCCTGCGGCAAGTACGGAACTCTCGACAAGTACGTACCCGACGGTGACTATGTAGTTATCAAGTTCGCGAGATGGGCTTTCGAGAAGTTCAAGGGAGCTTCCGACAAGCTCGGAACTCAGATGCGTGCCGTAGGTGAGGTAATGAGCATCGGTAAGACTTACAAGGAAGCTTTCCAGAAGGCGATCCGAAGCCTTGAGAAGGACAGATACGGCTTAGGCTTCGCGAAGGATTTCAACGAGCTTACTAAGGAAGAGCTCCTTGCCAAGCTTGTTTACCCGACATCTGAGAGACAGTTCGTTATCTACGAGGCACTCCGAAAAGGAGCTACCATCGATGAGATATTCGAGCTTACAAAGATAAAGCACTGGTTCCTTGAACAGATGAAGGAGCTCGTTGACGAGGAGAATGCGCTCATCGCCATGAAGGGCAGCGTACCTTCCGAGGAGATCCTGCGCAAGGCTAAGTGTGATGGCTTCGCTGATAAGTACTTAAGCAAGATCCTCGAAGTACCTGAGGAAGATATCAGAAACGCACGCTACAAGTACGGCATCAAGGAAGCATGGGAAGGCGTACATGTAAGCGGAACACAGGATGCTGCTTATTACTACTCCTCATATAACATCCCTGAGGATAAGTCTCCTTCTTCCAACAACAAGAAGGTCATGATCTTAGGCGGCGGCCCTAACAGAATCGGTCAGGGCATTGAGTTCGACTACTGCTGCGTACATGCTGCACTCGCTCTTAAGAAGCTCGGCTTCGAGTCCATCATCGTTAACTGCAACCCTGAGACGGTTTCCACAGACTACGACACATCAGACAAGCTCTACTTTGAGCCTCTGACACTCGAGGATGTTCTCGCTATCTACGAGAAGGAGAAGCCCCTTGGCGTTATCGCTTCATTCGGCGGCCAGACACCTCTGAATCTTGCT
>CADAXO010000052.1 GCA_902791885.1 Oscillospiraceae bacterium
GACGTCGACGGCAGGTGGGTGCTGATGTTCTCCTCCATAAAGGCGATGCCGCACAGGGTTATTTTCGCTGTGGGCGAATTCGACGGAGTTAACTTCACGCCTGAAGTACCCGACGGGCAGCCTGATTCCTGGCCTTACTTCACGATAGAGACGGGCCCCGATTTCTATGCGCCGCAGGTACTTGACGCGCCTGACGGGCGTAAGATCAACATAGCTTGGATGTATAACTGGAACCGCCGTGAGGACAAGGGGCAGCTTCAGGTAGGAGCTTTCACTTTCCCGCGCGAAATGGCTTTCGACAAGGCGGGGAGGCTCACGATGCTTCCCATAACCGAGGGGCTTCACCTTCTTAAGAAGGAGTCGGTCTTCGTCGTGTACGGGGACGGCATGCTCAAGGTCAGGTTCGACAACAGGACCGTACTCGAGCGGCCGTACGCGCACGAGCCTGATGTACTCACTTTGGAAGACGTCGGCAGCGTGGAGCTTTTTATTAACGGCGGCACTGAGAATATTACTGTTTATGTGTGTTAGAATAAGTCTATGATCAGCGTAGTTTTATTGGCATACAGGGAAGAGGAGAGCCTCACTTTATTGTTCCCGAGACTCATCGAAAAGCTCGATTCTTTAGGCGAAGAATACGAGATGATCGTCGTTGATACGGCGACTCCCCTCGACAACACCAAAGGCGTCTGCGACAAGGTCGGCGCCCGTTATGTCAATCAGGAAGAGCCCGGCTTCGGAGGCGCGTACCGCAAGGGTATCTCCGTAATGAAGGGCGACAAGATGCTGGTCCTGGACAGCGACGGATCGCATGACCCTAAGTACATTCCCGACATCTACAGAAAGTTCCTGGAAGGCTACGATGTCGTTATAGGCTCGCGATACACCAAGGGCGGCAAGACCGAGGACGCGGTCTCTTCGAGGATCATGTCCCATATCCTGAACGGCGTCTACAGGATAGTTACGGGCGTTAAGGCCAAAGACCTCTCGACCAACTTCAGAATGTACAGAGCTGACGTAATAAGAGAATGCAGGCTTACATCGACGAACTACGACGTTCTCGAGGAAGTTCTCCTTCTCATGAAGCTTAAAGTCGGCAAGGATTTCAAGGTAGCCGAGATCCCGATCACGTTCAATAAGAGGATCGCAGGCGAGTCGAAGCGCCGCCTTATCCCGTTTATCATAAGCTACATCAAGACCATGTTCCGCCTCATAGGCATAAGGATCAAAGGCTGTTAAGCGACAGATTCCTCATTATTTGTTGATAAAGCAACACCTGACAGGTTGATTGATCATTGTTTCCGCTTCTTGCGGATGATTACAATGAGCCGATCAATTTGAAAGGGGAAAAAATTAAACAATGAGCAAGTGTATTAAGAGGATCGCTGCATCCATATTGGCCTTGTCGATCGGAGCATCCGTCTTCGCGGGCTGCAGCAGTTCGAAGTCATCTGCTTCCGGAGCTTCAGGAATCCCTGAGCAGATCGCAGATGATGCCCCCTGGTATAACCTGACCAGGATCGACGTAACCGACGGCGCTGATGAGTCCATGTTCATTTACAGGACCAAGTCTTTCGTAGGCGTCGTAAACGATAAGGTCGTTTATAATATATCTTCTTCCTATCAGCCTGATGAGAACGGAGAGAGCAAGAGCGAGCATCAGCTCATGGCTTTCGACCTGGAAGGCAATCTCGTTTCTGAAGTTTCCTTGGCAGATGCGTTTAAGGAGCGTGATCTCGGATCCGAGATATATGTAAGTTCCGTAAGCAAGGAAGGCAGCGAGATCTGTATTGTCGCCACAGTCTACGACGAAGACTATAACTATCTCGGAAACTACCGTGCCGTATGGGATGTTGAGACCGGTGAGTTGGGCGAGATCACTGAATACTCGAATGCAGATTTCCAGGATGCTCTCGGAGATAATGCACCCTTGAGGTCATTTAATGTCGGCGGATATAAGCTTGACTTGTATATCACATGGAGTGAACAGTACGAATGCTATCTCGTAGTAACTGACGGCAACGGCAGTCAGTCTCTTATCAGTGTCCGTGAGGCTATGCCTTCACTTAATCTGGAGAATCTTTATGACATGCCTGCGGCTCTTGAGAAAGGTGAAGGGAAGGCGCTTCTTTGCTTCGATGTTATGGGCAGTCCCGTATATGTGGATTTTGACCTTAATACACACGCAATGTCTGAATCACCGGTTGACTACAGCTGGCTTAACACCAGCCTCGGCGATATCAGAAATATAGAAGGTACCGGCAGCGTCATCATCAACGGTGAAGGTATCTATTCCATCGATCTTGGTTCCAATACCACAGAAGAGATATTTAGTTATTCCAATACTAATGTAAACCGTTATGTTGCTGAAGATCTTTATCCCATATCTATAAGCGAAGATCAGGTAGTAATGACGGGTATTATATATGAGCCTTGTGCGATGAGCGTTATAGGATCTGATGATGCGGTCATCTATGTATTCGATAAGGCTGATACGAATCCGAACGCAGGCAAAGAGGTGATCACGATCGCTTCCGTCGGCGGTTATTCATACGCTCTTTGTGATGCGGTCTGCAGATTTAATGAAGAGAACTCCGAGTATTTTGCAGAGTTTGATACAAGATACGATATCGCTGAGTTCTTGAACGATAAAATGGCTTATTACGATTCAGATTCATTACGCGATCTGACCGATAATGTATGTGCAGATCTCGGTAACCAGCTGTCAGTTGATCTTCTCGCAGGTGACGGTCCCGACATCATCATCGGTGCGGCTTCTTACAGCCAGATCAACAACCCCGATTATCTTATCGATCTTTCTGATTATATAAACACCAATCTTCCTGCATCTGATTATTTCACCAACATAATCGATTCTTCGAAGACCGGTGATGCGGTATATCAGATCCCCGTTTCATTTAGGATCGCAGGTATCGCGGCTTCCGAATCTTCAATTGAGCCCGGTCAGAAGGGTTTCACTTTCGATGAGTACAGAAGATTCGTTGCCGAGAGCTGCAACGGAACGGATCCGTTGAACTACGGTAAGCTTGGATTCTTCCTTACCGTAATGAACAGCATGATGGATATCATGACTGACGATAACGGCAGGGTCAGCTTCGACAACGATGCATTCAGAACTCTTGCCGAGTTTACTGAAGAGAATATCTTCGAGCCCAGGGAGGACGAAGATAACTATTACGACTTCTACGATGAAGCAGAGGCATTCGAAGTCATGATCAACGATATCTACACTTACCACAGAAGGGTCCTCGAGAATTCCAAGGTCGTGATGGGTTATCCTTCATACGACGGAAGAGGTCCCCAGATCGTCGGCCGTTCATCGATCGGTATCTCCACACAGTCCGATAATATCGACGGCTGCATGGACTTCGTATCTATGGTTATGAGCTATGACTGTCAGAAGCTCTTCGGTTATGAATTCGGACTTCCGGTTAACCGTGCAGCATTCAAGGCGATCGGCGAAGAGTACGTCGAAGGATATAATGAGTCAGTCGATCGTAAACTCGCTATCTATACACCCGAGGAGCTTAACATGATGGGCGAGTCTTCAACTTACGCTGACGAGACACTCGTTAATGATTTTGAAGCTCTGGCAGACAGCCTTACCGGCGAGACTTTCAATGTTGACGCACCTGTAGATGCGATCATCAGCGAGGAAATCCCGGGTTACTTCGAAGGACAGAAGTCTCTTGATGAAGTTATCTCTGTCATCGAAGACCGAACAAGCTCAGTTATTAATGAAAGATTCTGATCTTGAATATCAGCGTCAGTTCTCCTTGTAGCTTCCGAGAAACGTGAAGGCCTGAGGGTCGCTGTCCAGCTGACACATGAGACTTATGAATTCTTCGGAGTACACTGAGGCTTCGACATCAAGATAGAACATGAACTCGAAGTCCCTGCCTTCAATGGGGCGGGACTCAAGCTTAGTAAGATTAAGGCCCAGTGCCGAGAATCTGGCAAGCATATCAGATAATGATCCCGGAGTATGACCCAAGGCCAGCATGATCGAAGCCTTGTCTGCTCCGGGATATATTTCGAGGTCCTTGCAGATAACGATGAACCTTGTGTAGTTGTGGTCTGAGTTCTGCACGTCGCTTCTTAAGACGTCGAGCCCGTAAAGGAGGGCGCAGTCAGGGGAGGATATGGCGGCGATGTCTTTTCGATCGCTGTTCTTGACCATCTGCGCCGCTACCGCCGTGTTGGCTACGATGTTGACCTTGATGTTCTGGTTGTCGCGAAGGAAACGGCTGCACTGGCCGATGGCCTGCGAGTGCGAGTAGACTTCCCTGATGTCCTCGAACTTGACGCCCGGCTTCGCGAGAAGTCTGTGCGAGATCTGAAGCTTCATCGCGCGCACGATGTGGAACTTGTGTGTCTTCATGAGGTCGTACACCTGCGTCACGGAACCGTAGGACGAGTTCTCGATGGGGAGCACGCCGTACCTGCAAAGCCCCGCCTCAACTGCATGGAAGACACCGTCGAAAGTCCTGAAATACATTATGTCGGCATTAGCGAAAAGCTTATCGCACGCGATCTGCGAGTACGCGCCCTCAACACCCTGGCAGGCAACTATGGCTGAGTCGGGGAAGATCTTGGGGGTTTTAGTAAGTGCCTCTTCGATCGTCTTATCAAGTGTGGAAGAGTTCGGTGTATGTGCCGAAGTGTAGGAATGTGAAAGACCGTACAGAGTCCTGAACAAAGTCTTCTCGAGGGTGGTCATGGTCGCATCGCTTTCGTTGTTCAATGCATAGAGGAAGTGTCTTTCATAATCTCTCGGTGCATCCATGGCGATCCTCTGCGATACGAGTTCTGCGATCTTACTGTCGAGCTGTTCAGGTGTCATTGTTGTGTCCTCCGTTTTTGTTGTTCCTGAGTTTTGTTGATAAGAAAAGGTCCCGCGATTCTCACCGCAGGACCTTGTACTATCTTAGTGTAGTTTTGTTTTGCTGTTTGCCCGCAGTGAAATCTATCTGGTCTTTGTAAAGAAACCAAATCCAAAAAAGAGATCAAAGCTTGTAAACAACTTGCTGTTCATGTCGGGTAGTATAAACTTTTGAATTCATATTGGCAAGAGTTTATAATTATCTCCTATGCAAAAGATAATAAATGCACATTGTCATATATATCCTGAGACTGTCGCCGAGAGGGCAGTTCAGGGGATCGCGGATTTCTACGGGATCAAGATCG
Source organism: Oscillospiraceae bacterium (assembly GCA_902791885.1). Next base: position 5,209 of record CADAXO010000052.1, read on the forward strand.
GGTTGAACGGTCAGACGGACGATCTTATAAAGGACGGATCGAAGGTCGGGGTGGTCCATTATCTGGTCCATTCGGTAGCGACCAAGCCGTCGCAGGTCCGGTCGATCAATGATTTTATAGCTTCTGAAGTTAAGGCACATCCCGGGGTGTTCACGGGATTCGGAACTTTGCATCCGGATTCGGAAAGCCTGGAGGACGACCTTAAGCATCTTCTGGAATTGGGACTTAAGGGTGTTAAGATCCATCCGGATTTTCAGTTCTTCTCTTTGGCTGAAGACAGGGCGATAAGACTCGGCGAGATGATCCGCGACGCAGGACTTCCGGTGCTTACGCACTGCGGCGATTTCCGTTACAAGCTTTCCAATCCGGAGCAGTTCGAGGTCTTTATCAAGGCTTTGCCGGGACTTAAGATTATAGGCGCGCACTTAGGCGGCTGGAGCGTCTGGGATGATGTCGAGCAGAGGCTCGCGGGTAAGTATGATATCTTTGTCGACAGCAGCTCGTGTTTCAGATTTATGGACAAGGATCAGGCAGTGAGGATCATAAGAAAATTCGGCGCCGACAAGGTCCTCTGGGGAACGGATTATCCGACCTGGGATCATGAAGCTGAGATCAAGCTTTTCGATGAGCTTGAGCTGACGGCAGACGAGAGAAGTAAGATCTTATATGAGAACGCGGCGGCGCTTCTTGGTGTAGGTGACACATGAGTGAATATATAACGACAACAGTGGAGGAGACTTTAAGCCTCGGCGAGAAGCTCGGCCGTGAGGCCGCGAACGGAACCGTTTTCGCTTTGGACGGAGACCTTGGTGCGGGCAAGACCGTGCTTACCAGAGGCATCGCGCGTGGCATGGGTCTTAACGAGGACGACGTGTGCTCTCCCACGTTCACTATAGTTAATGAGTATGTCGAGACCCGTGACGGGGGAGCGGCGGAAGTTCCTTTATTTCACTTCGATACATACAGGCTCGGGGGAAGCGATGACTTCATCGATGCGGGCCTTGATGAATATTTCGACAGGGACGGCGTGTGCGTCATCGAGTGGAGCTCGGTCATAGACGACCTGCTTCCCAAGAACACCATTCGCATCAAGATCACGGGAACGGGTGACACGAGAAAGATAGAGGTAACCTGATGAGACTTTTATGCTGCGACACATCTAACAGGACATGCTGCGCGGGAATCTTCGAGGACGGCAAAGAGCTTTCATACGAGATCTCGCTCGAGAAAAAGACGCACTCCGAGACATTCATGCCGCTGATGATGCGCGTATTCAAAGACTGCGGCCTGAACCCCGTCGACATGGACGCACTCGCAGTAACGACCGGCCCCGGCTCCTTCACAGGCATCCGAATCGGGTTGTCATCGGTAAAGGGCATGGCACTCGCGACAGGCCTCGACGTAATCCCTGTCTCGTCACTTAAGGCCCTCGCCCTAAGCGTCGAAAATGTAACCGCCGATCCTTCAGACACCATAATTGTTCCGTGCTTCGATGCGCGTAATGACCGTGTCTTCGCCGCAGCGTTGGACGATGCGACAGGCAACTATCTTATTGAAGACGACGCTTACTTTAATGAAGATTTCATCGAGCTTTTGAAGAATGTCGAAGGTGCTTCTTCTAAGCAGATCCTCGTTGTCGGCGACGGAGCCGAGACAATCCGCAAGGCATTGTTCTTCACTCACCGCGTCGAGTATGCCCCGGGCGCAGTTATACTTCCGAAGGGAATCATGAGCGCGTCGGTCGGAGTTTCTCCTGTAAACGGCGCGGCGGTCAAGGCATCGTACTGCGCAGTCTCCAGAGCTGAGAGATATCATAATTGATGGATATACGACCCGCGGTTTATGGGGATGTTGAATCGATAATGGCGGTCGAGAAGACCGGCATCTCTCATCCGTGGGATAAAGAGAGTATTGAGTCGGTAGTCAGTGACGATAACAAGATCTGCATTGTCGCGGTTGATGAGTCGCTTATTGGTTATATCTACGCATCGTTCGTTCTTGATGAAGCGGAGATCGGGAATATATGTATAGTGCCCGAATGCCGCGGTCAGGGTGTGGGGCGATCGCTTATTGATTCAATGTTGTCTGATCTTAAGTCACGCGGTGTTTGTAAGACCTTTTTGGAGGTTGAGTCAGATAATGAGTCTGCGATCAGACTTTATGAGCGTTCCGGCTTTGTAAAATACAATCAGCGCCGCGATTACTACGGCCCCGGCCGCGATGCATTGCTGTATTCGCTGACCCTCTGAGACAACAGACTTACTCGTAGAAGATCTCCACAACCATGAGGTCGCCGGATGTGTAGGCGACGCGGCCGAAGGATGCGAACATCGCGGTATTATCCACGCCGCTGTATTTTGTGCGTTCGAGATCGCCGATCACGACATAGCGGACGTCGTATTTTCTCAATAATGAATAGACGATGTCGGGATCGTCCGACGTATACATGATATCTATGTCAGTGTGTCTGGGCGTCAGATAAAGTTCCCATACATTGTGGTCGGGATCGGCAACCAGCAGGTCGGATTCAATGTCGACTATACCGTGGAAACGCCACAGCCACTCGTGGGTCTGCCAGCCGCAGACGGTCGGAAGTCCTGTATATGCGGATACCATATTGAAGTCTGTATAACTCAATCCGTAAGCCTCAAGGATTACGGGGTCGCCTTCGACTTCTTCGTTGAACCACTCGACTGCGTTTCTGTAATCAACGAGATTTCCTTCACTAACATTGTCCATATGTGAACTTGAGTATTTATCGATATACGCTGTTCCGTCGATCGTGAAGTAATTGCTGATATCAAGGTCGCCGCTTCTCTGTCTTAATGCAGCATATGTATAGTGGGCGGGAACGAACAACAGGAAACAGAAGACTATCGATACAACGAACGTTAAATTGCTGAACTCGCCCTTCCTGTTATCCATGAACATGAGTCTTAACACTGCGTAAGCCATGCAGATAGATAGCATTATGAATCCCGCGTATGTGAACTTGAACATCGTGTTGCTTCTTAAGTATCCGCTGGTGTAGATATCGCGGACATAGAAGATCTCGGGGCAGGTGAGAAGCAGTAATCCGACAACTACGCTGCCGCACATCAGAACGTCGATCGGGTTGCGCTCCTTGAAGAACTTTTCGATGGGGTTGTTGTAGTCTGCCTTGCCGTTGTCCTTATTCTTGAAGACGATGACGAAGATGACGAACGCGACGCAGATAGTCACGTGTGTTCCCCAGAGGATAAAAAGCTGGTACGCCGAGGTGTGGTTGACGCAGGGCGCGAGGGAGTTCGAGATCATCTCGAAGTTGTAGTTGAAAGGCAGCGCCACGATCGTCGCGGTAGTGAAGAAGAAACTCATGCCGAGCGCGGTCCTGGATAAAGCCGTCGGGATCTTCGTGGAAGCCACTGCGACAACAGCGAAAAGCAAAAGCTGCAGCAAAGTATGGAGCAAAGGCATGTAAGCGGCCTTAAGGTAAAGACCGAGGATGCCGCCTACTGCGACAACGAAAACGCAGGCTCCGGGGATCGAGGAGAACGCGGAAGTCCTGTAGGTATTGACCACGAGAAGGAGCATCGATCCGAAGATGAAGTAGATAAGAAAATCCCAGTAGTTGGTCATCTGGCAGATTCCAAGAAGGATGCCGATGCAGACGATCTCGGGTCTCAAAAGATACTTCAATTCAGCGATCAAGGACGTCTTGAAGTCTTTGCCAATAGAAGGATTAAGACTCTGCAGAAGCTCAGACGAATAAACAAGACTTACAAGATTTACCGCCAGTGCGAATATCAGCAGAACAACCATGGTCGAGCAGACGTGAGCGTGCAGGTCGCCGACCAGATATGAATAGAACGGGAATTCTTCGATGGTATAGTCACCGCCGTTGTTGATGCCCGGGAGTATCTTCGAGTCGGGGTTATAGCCTATGAATCGTGTACTGTCGGGATAGAAGAAATTGTCGGTCCTTCCGACGTTGATCCCGAAGCTTGCGAATTTGTCGAGAAGTCCGTTGCCGATACTGTCCTGGTCATAATAGAACGAATGGGAATTACCGAAGATGCAGACTGAAAGACCTGCAAGAACTCCGCAGATCGTAGCGACTACGCGGCCGCAGCGTGCACCGTGTTCTCTCGCGCCGTCGATGAGCATCTGGCCGATCGAATAGCACATAGTAAAAGGAAGACCGATCGCACAGCACATCGAGATGTTGTAGGCTACGCTTGTCTTAATTAATGACAGCTTCGCGAGGAACGCGTAGATATACTGGCCGAAGTAATAGTAGTTGATCGAGAATCCCGAGAGCCACATGTCGTTCGCGGGAAGTTTGGAGTTTCTGATCATGGACATCATGAAGCCGTAGTCCATGAACTTCTCCTGGCCGTTGATCGCGGAGTTGTAGCCCTTGAAGAAGCAAAGCAGAACAAGGATCAGCGCGAAGACAGTTTCTTCTGCTGCGATGCTGCCGACCGTGCCGTCCTTCTTCAGGAACCTTAATGCCTCTTCTCTAAGGTTCTTCGGGAACCAGCTGCAGAAGGCAAGAAGGATCATCGACAGGATGATGAATACGATATTAAGTCTGCCGATCTTAAGGTATGTAAGCGTCCATATAAGAAGTCCGCACGCGAGGACACCGAGGGTCTTGCCCAGTGTATATCCGCCGCTTCGGGACAAGGGGAAAAGCTTAACTGTCAAAGGAAAACTTGCTGCAGCAAAAGGGATGAGCGTCAGCGCGAACCTGAATACATTTAAGCCGTCGCTTGCACCCATAAGAAGGAAACCCGGCAGAAGGTAGACTGCCAGGGGGATCAGAAAGAGAAAAAGTTTTCGAAGATCAAATTGCTGTAACGATAGTTTCTTTGTGTTCATTGTGTGAATTTTCTTTCGAGGTTATTCTGGCGCAGATGTCGTTCGAGAGCGCCGTGATGTTGTCCATTCTGTTCTCAGGGGTCTCGAATGTGGCTTGATCCGTGAGAGCAGAGGAGCAGACGAAAACATTTTCGATGGGCTCGGAAAGGTCTGTCTCGGGGAACTGCTCGGAGACGGCGTAGCGGACCTTGGTGAGACGCCAGGACTTGATGTCGGATTTCTTGATGAGCGGGTAGAGTTTCCTGTAGGCGCGGAAGTATTCCTCCATGACCTTCTGGTCCGACTCGACCCACAGCGGATCGCTGATCTGGCACTTGCCCACGAGGTACAGGATCTGGCCGCCGTAGCTTCTGTCCTGGAAGCACGAGCTGTGGTTTACGATCCTCGCGAAAGGCGTGTTCATGTTCGCGGGGAACTTGAGCTGGATGTAAGCGTCGCTCGGGAGCTTTTTCATGAGGAGCATGAGGCAGATCCTCGACTGGTATGTGAGGTTCATGAGCTGGTCGCGGGTGTTCATGGACATCGGAAGTCCGTGGCTCACGTTTACAAAAGATCTGCACGAGCCCGTGAAGATAACGTACTCGCTCTCGACCTCATACTTACGCGAGTCGGAGAGGACGCACGAAGTTAAGTACTTGTCGTCGTCCTTGCGCGTGATCTCGGAAACACTCGTGGAGTAGAAGATCTTGCCGCCCAAGTCCGTGATGTTCTGTATAAGCAGGTTAATTAAAGTCGCGAAACCGCCCTCGGGGTAACCTACTTTCTTACGTGAAGCCTTGCCGTACCAGAAAGCATCGTACCACTTGATCTTGCTGTCGATCCCAAGCTCTCTTGCGACGGCAAGAAGCGCCTTGTCGGTACGCCTTAAGTGGTGGGGCAGAAGCTCGATATATTCGCCGCCCCATAAGTCCGCCGGGGTACGTCAGCTCCTCAAGGATAGTGACATCGAAGCCCGCCTTGGTAAGCCTCATTCCGCACAGAAGTCCGGACAGACCTGCACCTATAATGCAGACTCTGCTCATAATGTGATCTTCCTCGCCTCAAGATAGAATCTCTTCTCGAAAGCCTCTCCCATGGAGAAAGTCTTTCTGGGGAAAACGCCTTCCTTCTCGATGGTCGCGAAGAAAGTGTCCTTGCTGATGCCGGGCACGAGGATGCCGACAGCGTCTTTGGCGGCGAGCTTTCTTACGGAGTCCTCGCCGTGGATGTAGTCGCAGTTAAGCCCGAACTTGTCGATCATCATCTGGACGGAGCCGACTGCGAGCGTGTGGGGCGCGTTCTTTAAGTTTACTTTTATGTCGTCGCTTCCTGCGTTGACTACAGTGAAAGCCTGATCGCCGCCCTGCATGTTATCTGCGCCGAAAAACTCCTCCGCCTTACTCATAAACTCATCCTTGGTGATGCCGAAGATCACGCGGTGGATCGGCTCGAAGTCGAGGCCCTTGTCGTGGATGTTGACTGCCTCGGCGAGCGCGAATCTCGCGGGGTGCGTCTTCTGCTCTTCTTCCGGCACGCTCTTCTTGACGTTCTCCCAGTGAGCCTTCGCGGAAGCAAGAGAGTGGCCCACAGCGAAAAGCAAACCGTCCGCACTTATAAGTGACTTAAAGTCGTTGATGATTCCTTCTGCTGCTTCGGAGCCCGCGGGTACGAATCTTCCCGTAATGTGGCCTGAACCCTGCATAAGGTCTGTGTCGTAGATGACTGCCGGATTTGTGTTAAGAGCGTTGCTGATGACCTTGTCTTCCGGATCATCATAAAGCAGCATGATGTGGGGAAGCTCTACTGCAGCGTTCGCTCTGATCTTAACTCTGGGAGGTATGCGGCTTAATACCGTACCTTCGGTAGCTCTGATGAGCGCCTTGTTGCCGGGGGTGTAGTCGTAAGTCTCAAGATCTACGGCGAGCATGATTCCCCTTCTTGAAGGGTGAAGGCTTGTAGCTCTGTCAGTTAAGATGAAGCCTTCCTGTGCAGCGCCCCAGATGCCCTCGCTCATGTATTTATTTATGTTGTCAGCGATATCCTTAAGATCATTCTCGATCTGCTCTTCAGTCTCAAGTCCGAGCTT
>CADAXO010000053.1 GCA_902791885.1 Oscillospiraceae bacterium
TGCGATCTCACGGTATGTGAAGAAGTTTCCGTCCGGATGCTGTCTCCATGATCCCAAATGCATCTCATAGATGTTGATAGGTCTTGCGGAAAGAGCATCGGGTCTGTTCTTCATATAATCCTGATCGCCCCATGTATAGTCATCGGGATTATAAACAATAGATGCGTTATTCGGTCTCGTCTCGAAGTGTCTTGCGTAAGGGTCTCCCTTATCGTAGATCCTCGAGTCGGCACCGACTACTCTGTACTTGTAACGGTCCCACTGGGAAGCACCGGGGATCTTAACTTCCCAGATACCTGTACCGCCTAACTTCTTCATCTGATCGGCAAGAGCGTTCCACTCGTTAAAGTCACCGATTACGCTGACCGAAAGAGCATTGGGGGCCCAAACTCTGAAAATAAAGCCTTCATTGCCGTCTGATTCTTTATAAGGGTGAGCTCCAAAAAAATTGTAGCTCATGTAATTATCGCCGCGATTAAACAAATAAGCCTCGTCCATGCACATGCCTCCACCTTTTACTACTCACATATTATATAATAAAAAATTGATAACACCAACTGAAAACACAAAAAAAACGAGGATAAAGAACCCTCGTTTGTGCATTTTTACAAAAGGTTAATATTTGCCCCGAATTACAATTCTTCGGTAGCTCTTTCGTTACGTCTTAAGATCTCGCAGCACATTCTTATGTTGTGATACGGACACTTCCATTCATCAACCAAAGGCTTATTTAAATCAGGTGCACCTGTCTGTGAAACTTCCTGATACCACTCGGCAGGTCTGCTCTTAACGATCATGTGGTCTCTGATGAATTCCCATGTTCTTCTCTCAGCATTCTTGTATTCCTTATCGCCTGTCTTCATGAAGGCGTTAACGAATCCGACTACTGCTTCCGCCTGGATCCACCATGCACGTTCCTGCTTAACGACACCGTTCTCAATCTCATAAGCAAATGAGTGTCCGTCGAACCCGCACTCTAACGTTTTACGGACAAGTGTCTCAGATATGGGAGCCATTCTTTCAGCAACATTATCGTCGCCTAAGATCTGACACGTTCTGTCAAGAAGCCAGCTCGCCTGAATGTCATGACCTATTGATCTTAGATCGATAAGGCTCTTGAAATCCTTGTCAAAGAACACCTCGAGTCTTCCCTTCTCAGGGTTATAGATATTGCGGTCTATTATGTCGAGGACATTGATGATCTTTCTCTTTACGAAGTGATCCTTTACTTCCTTGTTGATCCTGTAAAGTTCCGTATAAGCTTCCATGACAGAAAGATGAGTATTCAATGTTCTATAGGCCTGGACACCGTTCTCTGAAAGATGCGGATTCTTGTCCATGATGAAGTCTCTTCCGAATGACTCAAGATATCCGAGCTCATCGGTGAACATATTCTCGACACAGTTCTTAAGATAATAAGCGAACTTGAATGCATCGATATCCTTCGTTATCTCATAGTACTCACAAAGAGCATAGATAGCGAAAGCGTGGTTATACGCATGCTTCGTCGTATCGGAAGGCTTACCGTCGTAAGTTACTGACCAGTAGATTCCGCCGTATTCCGGATCGAAGTAATGATCGCGGAAAAACTCATAGGCTCTTCTTGCTGCCTCAAGTATATCGAGAGAAGAATAACCGGCATCCTGAAGCTTGACCTCGCTTAAAGCTCCGTCCATACAAAGCTTGTAACATGTACTGAAAACCCAGAGGATTCGGCTATTAAGAACGCATCCCTTGTCAGCCTTCGGAATTATAGTTCCGTCGGACTTAACATAGCCATAGAATCCGCCGTGCTCCTTGTCTTCCATACTAAGCCAGAAAGGAAGCAGATCATGTACAAGATGTATTTTTATCTCAGGTGAAATAGCCATAAAATTATTCTATCACCCGTTGTAATTACTTGGCAAACTCAGCACCCTTAGAGAAAGCCTCCATGTTGCCCGGGATAAACTTGTGTCTTCTCTCGGGAAGGATCTCATAAAGCGCAGACTCGAAAGACTCCTTCTTGAAGCATCCTGTGGCAGCTGACATACAGCCTAACATGGAGATCGTAGCGAAAGCCATGTTGCCCAGATCACTTGCGATCTTTGAAGCTTCCATCGGTATGAACTTGATATCCTTACGTGTAGGCTCAACGTAGAAAAGCGATGAGTCGATGATAAGGATTCCGCCCGGATTAAGATAAGATTCGAACTTCTCGACTGAAGGCTGGTTAAGGCAGATAAGAACGTCAGCGTTGTTTACTACGGGAGAACCGATGGGCTCATCGGAGATAACAACAGAACAGTTGGCAGTACCGCCTCTCATCTCAGGTCCGTAAGACGGGAACCATGAAACTTCCTTACCTTCATAAAGTGCAGCCTCAGCTGCCATCTTACCAGCGGAGAGGATTCCCTGTCCGCCGAAGCCTGCGAGGATTATAGAAAAATCAATCATGAATTTGCTCCTTCCTTCGCGGCCTTAAGATCAGCCTCGACCTTCTTGAAATCGATATCAGCACCCTTGAATACTCCGAGAGGATACTGAGGGATCATCTTCTCCTTGAGCCAGTCCATAGCCTCGAGAGGCTCCTTACCCCAGTTGGTAGGACATGTGGACAGGAACTCGACCATCGTGAAACCGAGGTTAGCCTGCTGAGCAAGGAATGCCTGCTTGATTGCCTTCTTCGCATTCATGATGTTCTTATAATCTGTAAGAGTAACACGCTCTACATAAGCTGCACCTGTGATGGGTGCGATCATCTCACTTACGTTGATCGGATAACCCTGGTAAGATGCATCTCTTCCGAAAGGAGATGTTGTTGTTACCTGACCGAGCAATGTAGTAGGTGCCATCTGACCTGATGTCATTCCGTAAACGGCATTGTTTACGAAGAAAGCTGTGATCTTCTCTCCTCTTGCAGCTGCGTGAATGATCTCTGCGGCACCGATGGAAGCAAGGTCACCGTCTCCCTGATAAGTGAAGACAACCTTGTCCTTAAGATTTCTCTTTATACCTGTAGCAACAGCGGGAGCTCTTCCGTGTGCAGCCTGAACCGCATCACAGGAGAAATACTCGTAGCTGTTATAGGAGCATCCTACGGAAGCAACGGAAACAGTATCCTCAAGGATACCCATCTCACACATAACCTCACCTATAAGTCTGTGGATGATTCCGTGTGTGCATCCCGGGCAATAATGGAAGGGCTTGCCCGTAAGTCCCTTTGTAGCTTCGAAAACAACAGCCATCAGTCAAGTGCCTCCTTCATAGGGTCTTCGTGGATCGCAATGATCTTGTCCAAGATTTCCTTCTGCATAGGAAGGTTACCGCCCATTCTTCCGTAGAAGTGAACAGGCTTCTGACCTCTTACTGCGATCTGAACATCCTCGACCATCTGACCTGCAGACAGCTCGATATCAAGGAATGCCTTAACGTTTGGAAGTGCAGCAGTATCACGGATGATCTGCTTCGGGAAAGGCCAGAGAGTGATAGGACGGATCATTCCGACCTTGATACCCTTCTCGGCAGCCTGTCTCATAACATTACGGCAGATTCTCGAACATGTGGAGAATGCAACGATAACGATCTCGGCATCTTCGATACCGATAGCCTCATATCTTACTTCGTCTCTCTCGATGATCTTGTACTTATCAACAAGCTCCTGATTCTTTCTTTCGAGATCGTCAGGCTGGATGTAGATGGAAGTTACCGTATTGTGCTCGGCTCTTCCGCCTCTGCCGCATGCAGCCCAAGGCTTCTCGGGCTCGATGATAGGCTCCTCGTCTCTGAAAGCTACAGGCTCCATCATCTGACCTAAGGTACCGTCGCCTAAGATCATGCAGAGCATTCTGTACTTATCGGCAAGATTAAATGCCTCAACAGTAAGTTCATATAATTCCTGAACGGAAGCAGGTGCGATAACGATGTTTCTGAAGTCACCGTGTCCGCCGCCCTTACAAGCCTGGAAATAGTCACCCTGTGAAGGCTGGATTCCTCCGAGGCCCGGGCCTGCTCTTACGATATTAACTGCAACTGCGGGAAGCTCTGCACCTGCAATATAGGAGATACCCTCCTGCTTCAGGGAGATTCCCGGAGAAGATGAAGATGTCATTACTCTGAAGCCTGCAGCTGCCGCACCGTAAACCAGCCTGAACGAAGTTTCCTCCGATCTGGACCATCTTCTTTGCCATATAGTGCATAACCTCTGTCTGAGGTGTAATGGGATAACCGAAGTAGTTTCTGCAGCCTGCTCGAAGTGCAGCCTCAGCGATAACCTCGTTTCCCTTCATAAGTACTTTCTTCTGTGCCATCATCTAATCCTCATCTTTCAACAGTAATGACAACATCGGGACATGTAGTTGCGCAGAATGCGCAGCCGATGCACGAATCAAGGTCAGTGCATACAGCGGGATGATAACCCTTGTTGTTAAGTCTCGTCTTATCAAGTTCGAGGATCTTCTTGGGACACGCATTGACACAAAGACCGCAGCCTTTGCACAGATCGTCATTAAAAGTGACTTTTGCCATTGCTTTATACTCCCTCTTTTAAACTCATTAAGATAGCATTATAAAAGATGCTCAAATGATTTTCAATTAATATGCGTTTATATAAATTATTGTTTTTTCCCGTTATAAAAGCCCCGGTTTTTGACACCGGGGCTTCATTTAATCAATTATTGATGCCTTGATCAAGGCTGAGGCTTACCGCAGTTGGAGCAGAACTTACCTGTATTCTGTGTTCCGCACTCGCATGTCCAAGGACCTGCCGGAGCGGGCTTGCCGCAGTTAGAGCAGAACTTACCTGTATTCTGTGTTCCGCACTCACATGTCCATGCTGCTGCAGGTGCCGGCTGAGCACTTCCGCAGTTAGAGCAGAACTTACCTGTGTTGGTTGTACCGCAGGAACATGTCCATCCGCCTGCCGCGGGAGCGGGAGCTGCTGCAGGTGCGGGAGCCGGAGCTGCCTGCTGCTGAGCCTGCTGCTGACCTAAGAACTGGAATGCGGAATTCATACCGCCGCCCATCTGGCCCATGCCGCCTACCATACCCATGCCCATGAGGCCGTTAACTGCACCGTTTGCATTTCCTGCTGCAGTATTCATAGCCTGTGTCTGGCCGAGTACAGCCTGAGCTGCAAGAGCGTTAGGATCAGCACCGAACATCTTGGACTGGTCGATCTGCTCGATTCTCTCTCTGGACTTATCGTCAGGTGTGATACCGCCGATAGCAACGGAGGAAACAACAACACCTCTGTTCTTGAGCCACTCCTCATCGAGAGCGTCCTGCATGTATGTACGGAGCTTGCCCTGGTTGGAAGGCAGGTCAGCGAACATGATCTTGTCAACTGTTCCGCACTTATTGAGAACCTCAGAGAAGTTATCCATGAACTCGATTCTGGGCTGCTTAGGATCAGCAGGTGTACCCATGAACTGAGCGTTTGTATATTCACCCTGGATATTTCCGACCTGTGTCTGGAAGAACTTTACAGGATCCTTAATAGTGTATGAGAATACACCGTTAAGTCTGATGTAGATATTTCTGTACTCAGGATCGTGATAAGGAAGTGCTGTAGGTGTACCGTACTTCTGATCCCTCATCTCGAGCATATTTACGAAGTAGATTCTCTGCTGTGTAGCGATCTCGCCGCCCATCTTCATACGGGTCCATGTCTCGCTGACGAGCTTCTTAGCTGCATCGAGGAAACCGTCGTTGCCTGCGAAGACTGTAGGTGCGGATGAAGAATCCCACGTGTACATACCGGCCTGGATAGTAAAGTCAACTACCTTGCCGTTGTCTACCATAAGACATGCTGTATGCTCAGGAACTGCGATCATTGCGCCGTTGTTGATAACTTCAACGTCACCCTTGTTGTGTCCCTTCTGCATTCTTCTTGCTCCCTGGCGTACAAGAACATTCTGTCCCAGGGAATCACATGTAAAGAACTCGGTATACTGATCTGCTACTACAGATGATACAGAATCGCCGATTGCGCCCATTACATTAGAAATCAATCCCATATTCAAATCCTCCGTTGGTTTATTCTTTCGGCGTCCGGGCAATGGCACCGCACACCTAGATTATTTTACAATAATTAAAACTGAATAACAAATATTTTTTATGGACTTTGTACAAAGATCAGGCGGAAATATCCGAAGTCTCGGTAACAGCAGTCTGTTCAATACCCGCGAAGCCGTCAGTAATTCCGTCACCCATATTCGGATTGACATTAGAATAGATAAAATCAAATACAAACAGCACAACAAGTATTATCACCACGGGCAGAAGTTTTGCCGGATTGATCTTTCTTATGAAGTCATCAAGGATCGGCGACAGGAAATAGATAAATGCGATTCCCGCGAGGCCGAAGACAAGAAGTCCTTCAAGGCAGACTCTTCCGTTAATGTTAAGGAAGAAGCCGTCGTAGTTCCACCACTGTGACCCGAACGCATACTCGAGGACCACACTTGTCATGTACTCGAGCACACCGCATAAGCCTATGGTGGCAAAGAAGTGCCTGCCGGGATTTTTTCGAAGCGGGAATAGGAATATCAGGATCGCAAGTCCGCCTGCACCGTAGATGGGAAGCCACGGACCGTGAAGAACACCGCGGTTAATGTAGTGACCCTGAAGCATGTAGTAGTAAACTACCTCCCACACCCAGCCGAAGCACGAGTAGATAAAGAACATCGATGCCAAAGACAGTACGGAGTAGTGACGCATGTAGTGCATGGAAGCGAGCCTGCTCTCCTTACGGGACTCACCCATAGGAGACATTCTCGTGGGATAGCTTATACCCTCCATCTCGTCACGCATATACATGATGCGCTGTCTGCTCGCCTGGTTCTCCTCGTACTTTATCTCATCGGGAGTATTCCACAGCACGACGCCGAAATGATCTGCAAAGAACTTCTTCGCCCCCGTCATGTTCTGAAGCTTATACTCGGGTGCGCTTAACACATGCACTGCCTCGGGATAAGCTCCCTTAAGACGGTTCATGTCGCACTTCTCGAAAAGATACCTGTCATTAAACAGCTCGCTGCCCTTGATGTCATTCTTTATGGCTTCAGTTCTTAAGAGGCTGTACAGTTCACCGTAGATCGCAAGTTTATATCCGTTAACGAAGAAGATGTTGGAAAGGCCTGCGGTAAAAACAGCGAGGACAGTCCATCCGAACAACGTGAAAGAGTTAACGAACAGGTCCCATTTATGGCCGTTTGTCATACGCCATGAAAGCTTGATCGCATCCAAAGGCTTCACCTTCGGATTCTCTGCAAGAATGAAAGGGACCATGCATAAGCCGTAATAAACTACCGGGAATGCAATGATCGTTGCAAGCGCGAGGTATGACAGCAACGTATATACCGCGAGCGTAAGCGCGGCATTAAGCCAGCTTTTGGTGCGCATGAAGAACAGGAAGCGGTTGACCGGGATCTTCTTATAAAGTCTCGCCTCCAGGACTACCCTTCTCATTACCGAAGTATAAACGAGCTGTATAAACATCCAGAACCATACGGCAACGGCAGCTGATAATGAGATCATTATGATATCCGCTACACTTTCGGAACCTACGATATTCATTACAACGGATGAAACGGTATCGACGACGGTTCCCGAAGTAAATGCGTTGATCACCTGATTGATGGTTCCTGCCGATCCCGAGAACAGCTCATCCGCCTTCTCATCAGAGAGCTTAACGTCATTGATCAGATCTCTTAACATATCGGTGAATATGGAAGCACCCGGCAAAGACTCTGCCCTCTTCCCGGTTGCAATTATCTGAGGTTCATAGTCACGGATAAAAAGCTCCATGACATCCGATCTTGCAGATGCGAGATTATTGGAATTTACAAACTCCGCACCTATAAATGACGCAAAAAGACACATCAAAACAAAGATAAAATAATGCTTCCGAAGGCTGGTCTTAGCGGCCTTCTTGCAAGCCTTACGTGTCTTATGGTCAATACGCATACTTAATAGTCCTTTGCATCATCATGACTTCGGGAGCTTCAATTTTCTTAAGTTCCTCTTCAGTCATCAGTGATTCCATAACTGAAGTCATTACAAGCGGAATCCCGGTCCTCTTCTCAACTTCCTTAATAATCTTCTCGCCCTCGAAGACGTCTTCCGGAGTTGTATCTTCAAGCACATTTGTGTTGTTGATAAATCCGGTGATCTTCATCTTCGAAGCTTCCTGAAGTTCGGACGCCATGATGATGATCTCATCTGCGGTCGAAGTGAAAGGTCTTCTGGTATTAATTGCCATCAGAAGATCCGCATCGGTATTATCAAGGCGCGTCTTCATGGATCCCAGGATAGTGGCACCCATATCCTCGCCTCCGATGTCGAACACACCGCTGTAGCTTTCATCGTCGAAGATTACGTAAACCTCACCGCTTAGTACGGGTGCATCGACATTTGAATTGGCATACATCGGCGAGATCAGCCTGATGTTATTCTCCTCGAGGATCTTCGAGGCATCAGCCGACCTGTAGAAAGGATTGACTATATCGAGATCCGCAAGAAGCACCTTGTCTTCCGGAGAATTCTTCCTCATGTTAAGAGCGAGATTAACGGAAATCTCAGACTTTCCGCTTCCGTATGCCCCGATTATGATCTTAAGCCTTTTACCGTTATTCATATTATTCCTTCCGTATCAGACAAGTTTGGCGATAGTAACACCGTCTCCGCCTTCAGCAGGATCACCGAGCCTGAACTCCTTGACTCTCGGATCCACGCTGAGTTTTCCTTCGACTGCCGACCTTAAGGCACCTGTTCCCTTACCGTGTACTATTCTGACTGTCTTAAGTCCTGCAAGGTGACAGTCGTCGATATATTTATCAAGCTCAGACTCTGCCTCAGCTGCTCTCTTACCTATGAGCATCAGCTCTGACACGACAGTCTGTGCCTTAGACACCTTAAGAGTCGATGAGCTTCCGGCCTTACCCGCACCCTTGTACTTTGCAAAAAGAGTATCCTCAGGTTCGGAAGGCTTGGTAAGCTGCTCGCTTGTCGGCGTTCTCAATTCATTCAAGGTGACATTGTATGTCATGATGCCGTTCTGGATCCTTACCTTGCCGTTAGGCTTATCGGTTGAATCCAGTGCCGTTCCGACAACACCGAGATTGGGTGCGTAATACTTTAGACCCTTCTCGATCTTTTTCGGCGGCTCGCCCGGCAGACTTACCTTAAGCGAGACATCATCATCTTCATCCGACGACAGATCCTTAACGCCTGCACGAAGTCTTCTTCTGATCTTATCAAGCTCCGCCTTGGCATCCTCGTTATAATTCTTCTTGGCCTTAGCCTTAACTTCCTTGATAAGCTCATCAAGTTCATCCTGCTTTTGCTCGAGCATATCTTTCTGCTTTGCCCTTGCATCATTCAGGATCTTTGTTTTCGATGCCTTCAAAGCCTTACGCTCTTCCTCAAGCTCACGGATCTTATCCTTAAGCTCGTTGTTGAGCCTCTCGTTCTCCTTCTCAAGAGAGCCGGCCTTCCTTCTGTCCTCTTCCGCCTCCGACAAGAGCTTCTCAAGCTTAAGATCTTCATCCGTCATACGGGACTTGGCATCGTCTATGATGTGTGCCGGCATACCGAGTTTCTTGGAGATAACGAAAGCGTTACTCGTGCCGGAAGTTCCGATGATAAGCCTGTACGTGGGGCTTAACGTGTCGGTATCGAACTCGCAGGAAGCATTCATTACGCCTTCAGTCGTAACGGCGTACTCCTTAAGTTCCCTGTAGTGAGTCGTCGCCATGATAACGCAGCCTTTCGCCTTGAGCGCATCAAGAACTGCTATGGCAAGCGCAGCACCTTCGGCAGGATCCGTTCCCGAACCAAGCTCATCGAGGAGCACAAGAGAACGTCCCCTTATGTTCTTCAGGATAAATACAATATTTGAAATGTGTGCCGAGAACGTGGACAGACTCTGCTCGATACTCTGCTCGTCACCGATATCCGCAAGCACCCTGTCGAAAACGGAGATTTCCGTTCCGTCTGCGCAGGGAATCATGAGGCCCGTCATAGTCATGAGTGTCATAAGGCCGCACGTCTTAAGGCTTACGGTCTTACCGCCGGTGTTAGGACCGGTTACTACGAGCGTACTGTATTTCTCACCGTTCTCGATATCGACAGGCACAACATCATCCTTACCGATCAAAGGATGGCGGGCCTTAAGAAGCTTGATATGTCCTTTGGTGTTAAGGATCGGCTTAACCGCGTTCATATTGATGGCAAGTTCAGCCTTGGCAGCGTTGAAGTCGATCTGCGCGATAAGGCTGATGTCACTTCGGATGACCTGCTCAGACCTTCCGACCATGGCAGTAAGGCTCATGAGTATACGCTCGATCTCAGCTTCTTCAAGTGAAGCTAATTCACGGATCCTGTTATTGGCTTCGACGACACCCATGGGCTCTATGAATACAGTCTGACCTGTGGAAGACGTGTCGTGAATGATACCCGGAAGCTTCGATCTTTGCTCCGACTTTACGGGCACGCAGTATCTTCCGTCTCTTATAGTTATGATCTGTTCCTGTAAGATATCGCCGCTGTTTCGTATGATCCTGTCGAGTATAACTCTTATGGACCTTACGACATCCTTGGTCTCGCGTCTTATCGAGTAAAGCTCATTGCTTGCACGGTCGTTCATCTCCGTGTCGCTAATGATCGAGTTAAAGATCTCTTCCTGAAGCCTCGTCTCGGGCTCCAAAGCCGCGATGGACATGAAAAGATTGGTATCGGCAAGATCCTGTCTTTTGTCATCGGAGACTACTCTTTTAAGATCGGCAGCACTTCTTAAGAACACCGCTACATCTAGAAGCGCTCTCATGTCCAAAGTTCCGCCCGCATCTATATACTTCAGGCTCTCCTCAACATTAGGGAACGTCCCTATGGGGAGAGCGCCGTACTTACTCATAAAAGTAAAAGCTTCGTATGTATCTTCCAGGCTCTCCTTCACCACATCGGGATCCGTCGTAGGAAAGACAGACGAAGCAAGAGAACGCCCATAGGACGTTCTCGTTAATTCAAGAAGCATATCTTTTACTTTATCGAATTCAAGGACACTTAATACTCTGCCCCTGATCTTCTTTCTTTCAGCTTCCTCTTCAAATGTCGTGTACTTGTACATTACCCTCTTTTACGAAAGTCTCTTCGCATTCTCTATCTCGATGGAAGGGATCGTCTTCTGCATTGCAAGACCTTCCTCAAGATCAACATTCGTGATCTTGCCGCCCCTCTCTACGATAATTCTGTTGTACTTCTTGTTGAGCAGACAGTCGATGGCATGAACGCCCATAAGGCTTGCCGTCGTTCTGTCACGAAGCGTAGGAGATCCGCCTCTCTGGAGATGTCCCAGGATAGTAGGTCTGGACTCTATGCCGGTATTCTTCTCGATCTTTGTAGCGATATCTGCGGCATTGCCTGCGCCCTCGGCTACGATAACGATATAATGTCTCTTACCCTTGTTTCTGCCGTCGAGGATAACTCTCAGAACATCCTTATCAAAATCGAAAGGAACCTCAGGGATAAGGATAACCTCAGCACCTGTAGCGATACCGACGTTAAGAGCGATATAACCCGCGCTTCTTCCCATGACCTCGATTACTGAGCAGCGCTCATGTGAAGATGCCGTATCGCGAAGCTTATCGATAGCTTCCATAGCGGTATTCATCGATGTGTCGTAACCGATAGTATATTCTGTGCATCCGATGTCGTTGTCGATCGTTCCGGGGATACCGATTACGGGAACTCCGAGTCTTGCAAGGTTTCTTGCGCCCTTGAAAGAACCGTCACCGCCTGAGACAACAAGTGCATCGAGGCCGTAGACTTCCATCATCTTGGCGCCTCTTAAAACTCCGACATCAGTCATGAATGTCTTGGATCTTGCAGTCATAAGGAAAGTGCCGCCGCGCTGAAGAGTCTCGGATACATCTCTCATACCGATCTGGGAGATCTCACCCTTCCAAAGTCCGTGATAACCTCTTGTTACTCCGTATACTTCCATTCCGGAATTGATACCGGCACGTACTACGGCCCTGATAGTAGCATTCATTCCGGGAGCATCACCGCCGCTCGTAAGAACGCCGATTCTCTTTATGGGAGCCACATCATCGGGATTCATATTGTCGTAATTAGGGGCCTTAAGTGTACTGATATCGGGAATATTATTCTCGTCATAAGGAATATTAAGCATGAAAAACATACCTCCGCAGAAGTTTTAACGTTAAGATTATACACTAAAGAGCATAATCAAATATAAGGAATAATATTATTCCCGCGTTTTATGCTTAATATAAGGGAATCGTGATCATTGATATCACGAACCGATAGCGTCTCCTATAGCTCTGTTTATCATGTCGACATTACTGTTATGAACCGACATTGATGCCGCAGCATTATGTGCTTTATCAAGATAATTGCTGATTCCTAACATAAGAACGCCGGCCAAAATAACGATGATGGCTAATACAAGAACCATCTCTATAAGAGTAAATCCCTTCCTTGACTTAATAATCCTTCTCATGGAGTGACCTCCCGCCTAGAACAAAACACCCAAACACTATCCTTATTAAACACAATAATGGAGCAAAAATGAAGAAAAAGGATTATTGTTTACACATTCCTTACACAATTGTTCACAGAAAAGTTACATTTGACTTGCCGCACAGGTCATAAAGCTTATCCAAAACGTCCTCAGATACATCTACACTGCACATCGGATCGAGCAAGACTGTACTGTGATCGGCAAATTCGACCTGAACCGGAGTGCTGCCGTGGAAATATGCGAGGAAATTAAGAAGCCTCTGATACGGCTTGCCGTTAGGGTCACCCGTAAATCTTATCTTCACTCCGCCCCTCTGTTCAGTAATGGGCGCGTCTTCAGCAGGAACTTCCTGCTTCACGCGGATTGGAATCTCCTTCTTATCAGGGAACGCAGCTCCCGAAGACTCATAAGCCTTGCGGAAAAGCCAGTTACTAGTAATCTCGCCCATCTTCTCAGGATCATCCGGGATTGGGAATATAGCATCTATAGAAAGGGAGAATGTATCCTCCCCCTGTATCCTTCTTCTTCCGATAAAGACATAAGGCTTATCCGTCTCCACTGAGGTCGCATACTTATCGAAGACCTTGCCAAACATAGCTGCTTCAAACTGTCCGTACATATCCTCGGCGATCAGCACAGCCATAGCGGTCTTTGACTTCGTCGTTCTTATCCGCTTGGACAGCAGCATACCGCACATTATAACCTGCGCATCGTCGTTCAAAGACTCGGTTCTGCCCTCACTTACGATCTCTCTGTAAGCCCTCATGTCGAAAGTACAATACCTGTCGATAAATCCTGTATACTGAGCCATCGGGTGACCCGACAGATACAGTCCTACAACATCCTTCTCATAAGCAAGCTTCTCGGAATCGGGGAACTCATCCACATAGTTGATCCTTATGGAATCGTCGCCGGAAGGTGCGTCCTGTGTCATCACATCGAAAAGGCTGAGCTGTCCTTCAACCTGTCTGCTGTTCTCACTGGAGATCTTATCAAGTTCAGTCCTTACGGTAGCCACCATAGTGGCTCTGTTAAGCCCTGTGAAATCCAATGCAGAAGACAGTATCAGTGATTCAACTAGATTCTTCTTTATTCCGATCTTCGCACAGCGTCTCAGGAAATCCTCGAACGAAGTATACGGACCGTTCTCGTCACGGTCATCCGTTATGGTGTTGACAGCAGCTTCACCGACATTCTTAAGTACGGAAAGACCGATCCTTATGGCCATCTCGCCGGAAGTAAGCTTCTCTGTCGAGAACTTGGCATGGCTTCTGTTGATATCCGGAGGCAGCACATCTATGCCCATGTTGCCGCTGCAGTTGATGTAATAAGCCGCCTGAACGATATTGAACCTGAACGAATTCATCATAGCCGCCATAAACTCGGCGGGATAATAGTACTTAAGGTAAGCCGTGTAATAACCGACTATCGCATAACATGCAGCGTGAGATTTGTTAAATGCATATCCCGCGAATACTACTACTTCATTGAAGATCTTATCCGCGATCTGTTCTGGAACTCCTCTTCTTATCGCACCTTCGATCGAACGGCCGGTCTCATCGACACCGCCGTAAATAAAGAGCTGCCTGTACTTCTCCATGAGAGATTTCTTCTTCTTGCTCATGGCTCGTCTTATATTATCAGACTGACCCATCGAGAAACCGGCGAGATCTCTTACGATCTGCATTACCTGTTCCTGATAGACCATACATCCGTAAGTTACATTCAGAATGGGTTCCAGAAGCGGATGATCATATGTGATTTCAGACGCACTGTGCTTACACTTGATATACTTCGGGATCTGGTCCATAGGTCCCGGACGGTAAAGCGAGATACCAGCGGTAACATCTTCAATCGAAGAAGGCTTCAGTTCCTTCATGAACGATGTCATACCTGCACTTTCAAGCTGGAATATACCTACTGTCTCTCCTCTTCCGATCATGTCATAGACATTCTGATCATCGAGAGGTATCTTATCGAAGTTTATCTCCTTGCCGTAATTCGCCTTAACCATATCAGCAGCATCGCGAAGGACCGTAAGTGTACGAAGACCCAGAAAGTCGAACTTAAGAAGACCTACACTCTCTATATCCGCCTTCGCGAACTGCACGACCATATTACCGTCATTTACGGCCAGTGGTGCGATATCACGAGTTTCTTCACTTCGGGATCGGCATCATATTCAGCCTTCATATCCTTACGAAGTTCCATCGCAGCTGCTATCGTCATTCCCATACCGTCAGGGATCATCTTCGCTATCTTATCGATACGGTTATACGGAAGATCCAAAGCCCTGCCGACATCACGGATACACATTCTCGCGGCAAGAGTTCCGAAGGTTATTACCTGCGCGACTCTCTCCTTGCCGTACTTGCGGGTTACATAATCGATGACCTCCTGGCGCCTCTCATAACAGAAATCAACGTCGAAGTCGGGCATTGATACTCGCTCGCTGTTAAGAAATCTCTCGAACACAAGATTGTACTTAATAGGATCAACGTCAGTAATTCCTATAGCATAGGCAGCAAGTGAACCTGCACCGGAACCTCTTCCGGGTCCCACCATGATACCGTTCGTCTTGGCATAGTTGATAAAGTCCCAGACTATCAGATAGTAGTCTGTATAACCCATCGAATTAATAACGCTCAGCTCATAGTCTGCTCTCTTGATGTAGACGCTTGCATCAGCTGCCGCACCCCTTACCTCGAACCTTTTCTCAAGTCCTGCGGTGACAAGATATCTTAAGTACTGCGTATTATCCGTAAAGCCTGCGGGGACATCATACTTGGGAAGATGAATCGTAGAGAAATCATATTCCGCATTGCACATATCGGCGATCTTCACGGTATTGTCCACGGCTTCGGGGATCTCGGAGAAGAACCTTCTCATCTCCGTCTCGGACCTTACATAGAAGTCATCGGTCTCGAACTTCATCCTGTCGGGATCCGTTATCTTGGCACCGGTCTGCATACACAAAAGAACTTCATGCACATGACTGTCTTCCTGCTTCAGATAATGGCAGTCATTAGTTGCAACCAAAGGTATGCCGGTCTTTCTTGAAAGCTTTACGAGAGCCGCGTTGACCGTGCCCTGCTCTCTTAAGAAATTGCTCTGTATCTCAAGATAGTAATTATCTCTTCCGAAAAGGTTATCGTACCAAAGTGCCGCCGATTCAGCCTCGTTTAAACGTCCCTCCTTGATAAGGCAGGCGACTTCACCCGCAAGACAGCCCGACAGACAGATAAGTCCGTCATGCCATTTCTCAAGAAGTTCCTTATCGACCCTGGGCTTTCTGTAAAAGCCGTCAGTCCAGCCTGCGGTTACAAGCCTGTTAAGATTCGTCAAACCTTCATTATTCTTCGCGAGAAGTATCAGATGGTTATAGGCCTTCGACTTATTATCCACAGGTCTGTCGAAACGCGAACCCGGAGCCACATAGACCTCACATCCTATGACAGGCTTAATGCCGGCATCGGTCATAGTCTTATAGAATTCGACGCATCCGAACATGGAACCGTGGTCCGTAATGGCACACGCGGTCATACCCATCTGCTTCAGTCTCTCCGGCAGATCCTTTATTCTGATCGCTCCGTCAAGAAGACTGTACTCGGTATGAAGATGCAGATGTACGAATCCTTCTCCCATTTAGTCCGCCTTAGTCTTAAGTCCGATGATAACATCACGAAGCTCTGCAGCCTTCTCGAAATCAAGATCCTTCGCTGCTTTCTTCATCTCAGTTGTAAGAGTGCTTATAAGCTTATCCCTGTCTTCGGAAGAAAGTTTGCCGGGATCTGATGTATCGATAAGTTTCTTAACATCAAGCTTCTTGATCTTATCCTTCTTACGCGCATCGTCACTGTCTTCGGAACAATGCCGTTCTCCTCATTATACTTCTCCTGTATCGCACGTCTTCTGTTAGTCTCGGAAACTGCGCCCATCATCGAATCGGTAACCTCATCCGCATAGAGGATAACGCGTCCGTTGCTGTTACGTGCACATCTTCCTATGATCTGGATCAATGACCTTTCAGATCTTAAGAATCCTTCCTTATCCGCATCAAGGATCATAAGCAAAGAAACTTCGGGAAGATCGATACCTTCTCTCAACAGATTGATACCGACTATTACATCAGTCTCATCATTCCTTAAACCGTTTAAGATCTGCATTCTCTCGACTGTCTCGATATCCGAATGAAGATAAGTGACTCTGATATCTTCCTTCTCAAGATAGTCGGTAAGATCCTCGGCCATCTTCTTCGTGAGAGTCATAATAAGCGACTTCTCACCGCGCTTGTTATTCTCGCGGATCTCATAGATGATATCTTCGATCTGACCTTCAACAGGTCTGATATAGATCTGCGGTTCAAGAAGTCCTGTAGGTCTTATTACCTGTTCGACAACCTGCTCAGAGTGTTCCTTCTCATAATCTGCAGGAGTAGCCGATACGAATATCGTCTGACCCATGCGGGGTTCGAATTCATCAAACTTCAAAGGTCTGTTATCACGCGCTGAAGGAAGTCTGAAGCCGTACTCCACAAGCATATCCTTACGCGACCTGTCTCCCTTATACATGGCTCCTACCTGAGGTACGGTAACATGGGACTCATCGATGAACATCAGATAGTCCTTCGGGAAAAAGTCGAGAAGCGTACACGGAGGTTCACCCTCCTTACGTCCTGCTATGTGTCTGGAATAGTTCTCTATACCCTTACAAAAACCGGTCTCCCTTAAAAGCTCAAGATCATATCTGGTCCTCTGCTCAAGGCGGTAGGCTTCGATAAGTTTACCGTCATCTCTTAAGACCTTGATCCTTTCATCAAGCTCCTCTTCTATCGTCCCTAATGCGCGCTCCAGCTTCTGTCTTCCCGTCGCATAGTGCGATGCAGGAAAGATCTCAGCGAAAGGCTTGGTGTACTGGACATGACCGGTGACAGCATCCACATAAGAGATCTTATCTATCTCATCTCCGAAGAACTCTATCCTCGTAATGAGGTTATCGGAATCGGGAGTAAAAACATCAAGCACATCTCCCCTGCACCTGAAGGTTCCTCTTTTAAGTTCGAAGTCGTTACGGTCATACTGAATATTGATAAGTTCTGCCATAACAGCATCGCGCGATATCTCAAGACCTACATGAAGATCCACCATCAACGAAAGATAATCTTCCTTCTCGCCGATACCGTAAATACACGATACGGAAGATACGACGATAACATCATCTCGTGTAAGAAGCGCTCTGGTGGCGGAGTGCCTCATACGGTCTATCTCATCATTAACGGAAGAATCCTTCTCGATATATGTATCCGTAGAAGCGATGTATGCCTCAGGCTGATAGTAATCATAATATGAGACGAAGTATTCAACGGCATTCTCAGGGAACAGTTCCTTAAACTCGGAATAAAGCTGACCCGCCAAAGTCTTATTATGTGCAAGGACCAAAGTCGGGCGGTTGACCTTCTGTATCACATTCGCCATGGTAAATGTCTTACCCGAACCCGTAACGCCGAGCAGAGTCTGTCCGCGCATCCCTTTATTAATGCCGTCAACCAGCTGCGATATAGCCTTGGGCTGATCTCCCGAAGGAGTAAATTGTGATACTAACTTAAACATATATAGATTATAACAGAACATGTGTTCTGTTTCTATATCATGCTTTATTATCTTCCGCTAAGGCCTGCCATCTCGAGAACGTGATAATAATTATCATCCCGTTCTACACCCTCATGCGTCTCGGGGCCGAACAGGTAGTTGGAAGGCACTTCATAGACGAGCATCAGGGAAGAGTCTGAATCAAGTCCGTTGCCTGTAAAAACTTCAAGGAATCCGATCTCTGTATCCGTAACTTCATCATCATTGTACAGAACAGCCCATACGGCTTTTCCGAACAGATTGGAATAGTACGGAACATTCGAATCATATGATGTATCACAGTCTGCATCAAAGAGCATCTGAGCGATCTCAATATCATCCTGCGTAATGGTTCTTACAGATGCCTCATTAAGAAACTCTTCCCATGTCGAATCTATGTAAGCCATATTCTCGAATCTGTCAGGAGAATCAACAGGAGCTCCATTATCCAAAGCAAGCCTTACGATATCCGCGCTACCGGCCTCAAGTCCGTATTCAAGAATGCCTGCATGATTATTATCGCGAAGATAAACCAAAGCCTCATTATCTTCGATCATCGATTCAACATGTTCAAGGGCATCCTCATCACCGTTATCAATATAATCCGTGATCGAATCACGGAATTCGGTTGCCGTACTGTGATGTATCTTAGAAGTACTGCCATCCGGCATGTTCACAGTCCAATAAGCAGTGCTGAAATACCCATATACAAAAAGTGCTATAACGGGAGCCAGCAGGACAAGCGCGATAACAAAGAACACTGTCCCCGCTATACGCGCTCCCCTGCTGTCCTTAACTTTTCCTATAATCTTGCAGATGATGCCGATCACAAAGCACAGGGCAACGATACTTAAGACGATTATCAGGATAATGACGAATATCGCCCCGAATACCATGCCCATGAACGCCATGATTACATCTCCGCTCTGTCAACAACTATTGCTGCAACGGGAAGCAGAACTATCAGAAGTACAAATCCTGTTGCTGCGCCTGCAAGCACACCGAATGTCATGCTCTTTGTTATCAGATATACTACAGCTACCGGAACACATGCAATACCTGCTACGGCCATAGTACCAAGGTTTCTTATAAACGTCAGCAGATATCTTCCGAGTGCCGGCAGAAGTCTCATGATAAGAAGAGCTGCCATCTCGCAGAGAAGATCGAAGATAACCATCATCAAAGCGAACGCACAAGCTGCCGGGATCGTAAACTTGCACATGATCGCCATGAGCGCTCCGCAGATAATGGAGTCGAATATCATCTCGGGAAGATCTGACTTCAAGCAGGCGAAAAGCTTTGTTTTCGAAGGCTCAGGTATGAGATAGATGTAGTGCTTCGTAAACTCGGTTACAGTCTTGCCTCCTGCGTAGAGAACGGCATTCAGAATGATCATCATCATGAATGCTGAGAAGATCAACATCTCCGGTCTTTCGGGATCCTGTCCCATGAAAGCAAGGTAAACTGCAGTGATGATCCTGTACATTATTCCTACGGGATTTACAAAGAAGAACTTTGATCCTCTCTTATTCATCAGGAAGTGAATAGCTGTAAGTGCATTGGCACCGTCACCTCCTCCGAGCTTCTCCTTACCTACCTTGGCACGCTTTGTCATGGCAGCTGTATCAGAATCGATACCTGCTCTCTTCTGCTCAGCAAGATCATGAGCCTTCTGTGCATACTCGATAGCCTCATCGTAATACTCAAGTGAGAAACGGCTGTAAGCAAAAAGGATAAGAATGATACTTACAAGTGTAAGGACCGCACCTGCGATCATCGGAATCAGCGAATTGCTGATAAGGCCGTCATACATCATCGTCATCCAGCCGCCTACAGGGAATGCCTTAATGAACCATGAGTTTCCCAAAGCCGACAGAACACTCTTGATATCGATGCCGGAAAGAGAAGGATTCTTCATGAAGAAAGTAGCGAGGAATCCCAATACTGCGATCGCATCGACAACGATACCTATGATCATTACGGTTCTCTTCTTACCCTCTTCATCAGAGAATCTCGCACCGAAGAATGATCCTGCGAAGTATCCGACAACACCTGAAATAAACGCACCTATAACCATATAGATCATATCGACCGTTGAAGGTCCGATAGCATTGTAGATCAGAGCCGTCTGAGTCGTCAGAAGGAAGGTAACGAACATACAGATCTGTATCGTTCCTGAAGCTGCGATCAGAAGGTTGAATCTCGGTGTGAAGGGACCTGCCATATGGTAGATAACATCAGCAGTCGAGAAACCGACTACGCCGTTCTTCAATCCCGTATAGAACATGGCGTTGAACATAGCGATGGTTATAAGATAAAGACCGCCTGTTACAACAGCCAGATCTCTCGGGACATATGAGTTGCTCATCGTTCCGTCTGAGTTAGGCATAGCCATAATAGTGGGATATGCCATCATGAATACGAAGATGGCTACAAAGAACAATACGAATATAATTTTCCACGGGTGCTTTAACGCAGATCTGCGCACCCTGTAAAGATATGCTCCTAACATAATATCCTCCTTAAGCCTTACCTTCCGTGATCTCGAAGAACAATGTCTCAAGATCCTTATCGTCAGAGTTTCCGGGAACATTATGTCTTGTTGCTGCGATCTTACCGTTCATCATAATATGAACTACATCCCAGTAATCTTCGATCGTATCGATCATGTGTGTGGAGATAAGAACTGTCTTACCCTGATCACGAAGCTCCTGGAATACAAGCTTCAATTCCTTAATAGCATGGGGATCGAGACCAACCATCGGCTCATCGAAGATAACAACCGAAGGATTGTGCATCAGTGCACAGCAGATCGAAACCTTCTGCTGCATACCCTTGGACAATTCCTTACCCATCTTCTTTCTCTTATCGGAAAGCTCGAATCTCTCGAGGAGCTGTTCCTTGATCGATGTATCCTCTACCCTGTATGCACGTCTTATAAACTCGAGATGCTCTTCAACCGTAAGTGTATCGTAAAGAGCGGGGATCTCAGGGATATATCCGAGAAGTCTCTTAGCTTCGAGAGAGTGGTTATCCTTTCCGTCTATCTCGATTGAACCCTGATACTTAAGAAGTCCTGCGATGGACTTGATGATCGTTGACTTACCGGCACCGTTGGGTCCTAAGAGGATTCCTACCTCGCCGTCGCCGATCGTAAATGTTAGATTGTCATTAGCGGTGAATTTCTTGTACTTCTTTGTAACTCCATTGACAGTAAGCATAACATGCCCTCCTTGTTTTCCATTAGCATTCTAACAATCGAGGGTTAATATAAGCACAAGTAAAGATTAAGAAATCATAAAGATTGGTTAATTATCAAGTGTTATTGCCGTTTGCCATCGGAAGTTCAAGACGCGAGATCACGCCCTCAACATCGCTGTTGCTTAAAGAATTACGGGGCATGATAACAGCCACTGCATTTCCGGAGTAATAGACTCCTGCGTAGATCTCGTTTCCCATCCTGTATACATCGCCAAATATACCGACTCCGGGGAAACTTCCGTCGAGAACGATATACCCGTAATCATCTTCATAAAAGCACTGATACTCACCTTCGTAAGAATCTTCATCAAACGACTCATTGAACGAGTCGTACATTCTCTCGAATTCCTCACGTGCTTTGTCAGGGTCATCATAAGTCCTGCAGTCTAAAGAAGGCATATCCCTGTCAGTACATAAATAAAATGTTCCTTCATATGCATTGGCATTCGGGATATCAGAAGCATCCATCGCCTGAACATCATCAGCGGACACACCGCTTTCCTGAAGACGTCCTGAATAATCATTTGCCAATTCGGCGATGGGATCCTTACCGGCGCTGCAGGAAACAAAAGCAACTGCCATAACAATACATACAACCGTCAGCACCGTTTTTCTGAAGAATCTCATTAATCCGTCTCCTTATTATTCATCACAGACTGTTCTTTCCTTGAACCTTACAAGATCCTCATTAAGCTTATCAGCGGTTCTCTTGTCAAGCAACCACCTGATAACAAACACACCTGCGTAGACAAGAACAACGCTTAATGCAACGAGCGATGCCATTCTCACAATTTCGCTGTCTACAGGGTTACCGCCGAATATAAATGCCACCAGAAGGACAACGGTAAGCACCATCTGAATGACTTCCTTAATTATCGTCTGTTTAACCGTAAGTTCTTTGCCGTCGCGTACGATCAGCGCGGGAATCATACCGATGAGTCCGTAGACCAAAGGATAGACGAACACCTCATATCCGAACTGCTGTTCAGGCCTTAATATCTTACCCAGGAAGAGCATAGCGACATTGATAAGTGTG
>CADAXO010000054.1 GCA_902791885.1 Oscillospiraceae bacterium
GTTATAGTCATCTTCCCTGTGATCTCCGCTTAGAAGGATCTTTGGAGCCGCACCATCCTCATAAAGCCTTATCGCCATATCTAACCTGTCGACCATAAGATCCGTCGGATACTGATTGTCAATTATTCCGCACCCTAATACGATTATGTAATCATAATGCCCGTTAAAGTCCTCATAATCCTTGATTGAACTTGATGTTGACATGATCACATATACATTTATCACTGCTGTAACAGCCAGTATAACAGCAACAAAAGCTATAACGATCTTAACAATCACACCTGCTTTTCCTTTTATAGTACTCATACAGATCAGAGGTTTTCCCGTTCGAACCTTTCGTCCGGATCGCCGGGATCATACAACAGTCCCGCGACTATTCTCTCGTACATTGTCATACATTCTCCCTCGACATCTGCTGATACTTATCCAGAAGATCGCTTATCCCATCCTGTGACAGAACACCGCGCTTGATGTTATTCGGAATGACACCGGCTTCATCGTCAGCATAGTCTTTCTTCCATTCTTCGCTCGTATAATAACTCTCAAGAGAATCAATATTCTTACGTAAATCTTCGGTATTTACATTATCAGGATCTTCCATCATCTTTAATGTCTCATTGAAGATGCTCTCATATTTAACGATCCTTGATATCTGCTGATTTTCCATAAGCATACCGGCTTTCTTCGCTATAAATAACATAGCGAAGACAGTCATTGAATAAACCATCGATATAAGGAACTCAGAAACAAACGCAAGAGGAACCGTTATTCCCTTTATCACATTAAACACAATAAGAAGAAGCACCGTTCCCGACAGATATATCGCCTCAGTTGCAATAAAGAATTTCCTGTACCGTTTTACGGTATCGTTCCTGATAATGCACAGTAAGACCAGTAAGGCCAATGCGATCAGGACAAATACCGATCCAGTCAGGACTGTGCCGTTCATACCCTGATGCCTCTCTCGTTAAGCTCGGTCTTTATAAGCTTTTCTATCTGCTCATTAAGCTCATCAATCGTTCCCGAATTATCGATAACATGATCGCCCAAAGCCGCATATTCGTCGTTAGTCATCTGAACGGCAATACGCCTCAAGGCATCTTCCTTGCTCATACCTCTGTCCAGAAGCCTTGCAAGTCTTATATGATCCTCGCAAGTAACCGCCCATATCTGATCGCAATGATCGACAAAGCCTTTATTTACAGGGATCGGTACATCAAGGACTACAAGCTTTGTCTTAAGCTTCTTCTGCTCTTCGAGAACTTTATCCATAACGATAAATACTTGCTTATGTATGATCGCGGAAAGCTGGTCAAGCTTTCTGTTATCTTTGAAGACAACATCAGCCATATACGCACGGTTAAGACTTCTGTCGGAAAGAATCGCCTTAGGGCCGAATTCCGCTTCAATTTCATCAATAGCAGCGCCTTCAGCTGCCGTAACATCTCTTGATATCTGATCTGCATCAAGCACGAGTATTTCCTTTTCGGCGAAGTACTTGCTTACCGTACTCTTTCCGCTGCCGATAGGTCCTGTAATTCCAAGTACAAACATCTTTACTTAGCTTCAAGCCAGTTCTTACCGGAACCTGTCTCTGAGACCAAAGGCACGGTAAGGCTTGCGGCCGACTCCATTTCTTTTTTCAATATTGAAGACACAAGTTCTGCGTCCTTAAGATCACACTCGACTATAAGTTCATCGTGAACCGTCATGATGAGCATACTGCCGGGAACCTGCTCTCTTAATGCAAGATACACCTTGTTCATGGCTATCTTTATGATATCTGCGGCAGTACCCTGCACAGGTGTATTCATAGCAGCGCGAAGACCGAAGTTTCTGACATTTCTGTTAGGCGACTTAAGTTCGGATAAGATCCTCTTTCTTCCGTAAAGAGTACTTACGTATCCTTCTTCCTCACCCTTCTTCTTAAGTCCGTCAAGGTATGACGTAATCTTCGGGAACTGTTCCTCATAAGACTTGATAAGATCGGCGGCCTCCCTGAAGGAAATACCGAGATCCGTAGAAAGACCGAAGTCGGACACTCCGTAAACAATACTGAAGTTAACGGTCTTAGCGGCAGCACGCTGCTCGTGGGTCACTTCTTCCTCGGGAACACCGAACACCTTGGATGCAGTCCTTCTGTGAATATCCTCTCCGTTAAGGAAAGCTTCTGTCATGACTTCATCACCGGACATCGCCGCAAGCAGACGAAGCTCTATCTGAGAGTAGTCAGCATCGATCAGGATCTTTCCTTCGGGAGCCGTAAAACACTCTCTTATTCTCGCGCCTTCTTCAGATCTTACAGGGATATTCTGAAGGTTTGGATCAACGGAAGACAGTCTGCCCGTATTGGTCATTGCCTGCGTAAACGTGGTATGAATACGGCCGTCTTCTTTTATCTTCGGCAAAAGTCCTGCAGCATAAGTGGAATCAAGCTTGGATATTGCTCTCCACTCCAAGATCTTCGGCACGGCAGGATGGAAATCGGCGATCCTGTTAAGCTCATCGGCAGAAGTCGAGTACACCCCCGTCTTACCCTTCTTGCCGTGAGGCAGGTTAAGCTTATCCGCATCGAAAAGCACTTCGGACAGCTGCTTCGGGGAACCTATATTAAACTCAAATCCCGTAAGTTCGTGTATCTCCTTCTCGAGTGTCTCCAGTCGTTCGGAGAATTCCTTGTGAAGTGCATTAAGCCGTTCAGAAGAAACACTCATACCGTTTCTTTCCATAGCATCAAGCGTAACGGTAAGAGGGAATTCGATATTCATCAGAAGATTGGTAAGACCTTCATCTTCAGCTTTCTTAAGGAGAGCTTTGCAGATACATCTGTTAAGAAGAAGCTTCTCCGCCTTAACCTTATATGTCGTCTCCTCGTCCTGAACGTCAAATAAAGAAATCTGTCCGCTCTTCTCTTCAACGGGATAAGGCATTGCAAATGTATTCTCAAAAAGCCTCGTGAAATCAGGCGAATTGCCGTAGATCACGTTAAGGACATAACCCATTATCGATGTGTCGTATACACGTGTAAGCTTGGAAGGTATCCTCGGAAGGATCTTGGAATTGATCTTGTAGTCGTAAGACCTTAATGACTCACACTTATCCAAAGCTTTAAGTGAAGCTTCGGGATCATTTACGTAAAGAGTTGTTCCTTCAAGGATAAGTACTTTATCCTGCGTGAAGGCAACATCAAGATCATCACCTTCGGGAACAGAATCGTATACTACCGTGAGCTTACTTTTTCCGTCATTATATTCTTCAAGATACGAGGAAAGATCTGATTCAGGTTCTTCAAAAGTCTGCACCTTAAGGTCTTCAAGTCCGAACTTCTTAATAAGGCTTCGAAGGCCCAAAGAAGCTAATCTGTCATGTAATCCCTGAGGATCATTAATTTCCGTAAAGGACATCTCTTCCGGACCGTAAGGAACCGGTACATCCCTTAAGATAGTGCAAAGCTTGATATTCATATCAACAAGCTCGCGTGATTCACTCATATGAGCCTTCAAAGAAGGAGTCAGCTTATCCAGGTTATCAAAGATTCCGTCGATGGAACCGTAATCAGCGATAAGCTTAAATGCTGTCTTCTCTCCTACCTTCTCAACGCCTTTGATGTTATCGGAATTATCGCCCATCAAAGCTTTAACATTAACTAACCCCGTAGGTTTCTTCGAACATGGCCCTGTCGAAAAGAACTCTCGGCGGCTTGCCTTTTCCGCTTTGAGGAAGGATGACGCTTACCTGATCGTCAATAAGCTGAAAGTCATCGTGATCTCCGCTTAAGATGTAGACCTGATCACCCTCATTCTTTCCCATCAAAGACAAAGTTCCGATAAGATCATCAGCCTCATATCCTTCAAGTTCCATCCTCTTGATACCCATAAGATCAAGAAGCTCTTTGGTGACGGGCATCTGTGCGGAAAGCTCGGGCATCATGCCTTTTCGCTGTGCTTTGTACTCCGGATACATCTTATGGCGGAAAGTCGGTGCCTTAAGGTCGAAAAGAACGCAGATCTTATCAGGCTTGTACTCATCTTTGACACTTAACAAAGTATTGAAGAAGCCGTTTACAGCACCTGTAGGCGTACCGTCAGGCGCAGTCATCGGGGCTCTTCCTATGACCGCGAAGAAAGCACGGTTGATTATCGAGTTTCCGTCAACAAGAAGAAGTTTAGCCATTATTCTTTGCAGCCTTCTCTGCCATTATCTCTGCGTTTCTCACTGCATGTGCAGTAGAGATCATCAACTTGATTCTGTTAAGCTGGTTAGCTTCCGAAGCACCCGGATCGTAGTCGATCGGAATGATGTTGGATGTCGGATACTGGCGGCGGAGCTCCTTGATCATACCCTTGCCTGTTACATGGTTAGGCAGGCATGCGAAAGGCTGTGAACAGATGATATTGGGCACACCGTCCTGTATCAGTTCGATCATCTCTGCCGTAAGGAACCAGCCCTCACCGCAAGTGTTGCCGCAGGAAAGAACCTTGGAGGAATTCTTGGCAAGTTCCTCAATCCTTTCAGTCATCATAAACTTACCGCCGGTCTTCTTAAACGCCTCATTGATAGGCTTTCTGAAGCTCTCGAGAATATCGATGAATCTCGAATTGATGAATCCGGACTTCTTGGATCTTCCCATATTGGCAGCAGCCCATACAGGGTTATAAGCACAGTAAAGGAAGAAGTCGAGAACACCGGGGAGAACGCCTTCACAGCCTTCAGCTTCGATTACATCGAGAGCATTGTTATTGGCATCGGGCTGGAACTTAACGAGGATCTCTCCTACAAGTCCGACACGGGGCTTTCTCGGGATATCCTGCAAAGGAAGTTTATCGAACTTCTCTACTGCAAGCTTGATGAACTTCTTATAGCTCTTGACCGTAGGAATGTTCTCAAGGTCAACCCCGATATCAGCAAGACAGTCTCTTATCTTCTTCTTCTCTTCCGGGCTTCTGTCCCAATAGTTACCGGGCATTATCTGGTCGTAACGCTCTGTAAGCTCATCAGCAAAACCTGACTTATTGAGCATCTGTCTTCCGATCCTGTTGAAATACATATAAAGAGCATTCGCAGATCCGGGAACAACCTCGTAAGGACGAGTCCTCAGGATAAGCGTAGTCAGCATATCACCGAGACAGAGAGCCTCAATAGCATGCTTTGCGAACGGCAGATTGAGCTTGAATCCTTCATTCTTCTCGAACTGCTGAACAGAAAGCGCGACTACGGGGATCTGAGGGTAACCAGCTTCCTTCAAAGCTTTTCTTAAGAAAGCTACATAGTTGGTAGCACGGCATCCACCGCCGGTCTGAGTGATCATAAGAGTTGTATTATCGGGATCGATATCACCCTTGATGATAGCATTGATCATCTGACCGACTACAATGATCGACGGGAAACATGCATCGTTATTAACGAACTTCAGTCCGCATTCGATATCCTCTCTTGTAGCCTGCTTAAGAAGCTTCATTCTGTAGCCTTCGGAGTGGAATACGCTCTCGACGAAGTCAAACTGTATAGGAGCCATCTGAGGAGCAAGGATAGTATGCTTCTTCTTGTCTTCCTTAGTGAACTCAACGCGCTTCAATACATAAGCAGGGTTATTGGGATCAGCTGTTATTGCCGGCTTCTTACCCGCCTTAACAAGCTCATCTCTTTCATTCATCGCAACTACCAAAGATCTCATTCTGATCCTTGCAGCACCGAGATTGCTTACCTCGTCGATCTTAAGGAGCGTATAAAGTTTGCCGCTTGTTTCCAAGATTTCCTGAACCTGATCCGATGTAACGGCATCAAGACCGCATCCGAACGATGTAAGCTGAACAAGCTCGAGATTAGGCTTAGTTATTACGAACGCAGCTGCCTCATAAAGTCTTGTGTGATACATCCACTGATCGACTACTCTGATAGGTCTTGCAAGTCTTCCCGGAACAGCAACACAGTCTTCCGTAAGAACACCGAGTCCCAACTGATTGATCATCTCGGGAATGCCGTGGTTGATCTCAGGGTCGATATGATAAGGTCTTCCTGCAAGTACGATACCGTGCATTCCGCGCTTCTCCATCTCGTAGATCATGCGCGCGCCTTCGGTCCTTATATCTTCCTTGAATCTTCCGTGCTCTTCGGCACCCTCATTAACAGCAGCCTTAGCTTCTGCGAGTGTTACGCCCTTATCCTTGAACAGTTCGGCAAGCTGCCTTGCAACTTCATCCAGATCATCCAAAGGCATGAAAGGATTCATGAAGTTAATGTTCTTCTCGTTGATGTTCTCGACATTATTCCTGATAACTTCAGGATATGAACAAACGATAGGACAGTTATAGTGATTGCCTGAATCTTTATTCTCAAGAGCTTCATAAGGGATATCGGGATAGAAGATATCCTTGATGCCGCGGCTTATAAGATTCTCAATGTGGCCGTGTGCAAGCTTTGCAGGATAGCATACGGACTCAGAAGGGATGGTCTCCATACCCTTCTCATATATCGAATGGCTTGATCTTGCTGATATCAGTACTCTGAAGCCAAGCTTGGTCAAAGTCGTAAACCAGAACGGGAAGTTCTCATACTGATTGAGTACCCGCGGTATACCGAGAGTTCCTCTGGGAGCATCCTTCTCGGCAAGAGGCTTATAAGCAAAAGTCCTCTTATACTTATACTTGAACATATTGAAGACTTCGTCTCCGGAAGTCTCATCATCGGTATCAAGACCGACACGCTCACCATTCTCACAACGGTTACCCGATACAAATCTCTTACCGTTGGAGAAAGTGGAGATAGTAAGCTTACAATGGTTACCGCAGTAAGGACACTCCGTATTCTCACTGTCCATCTCGAAGCTTCCAAGCTCTTCAGCCTTAAGTATAGTAGTCTTGTCGGCATCCGTAACTCTTGTCTTGGCTATAAGTGCAGCACCGAACGCACCCATAAGGCCTGCGATATTAGGTCTGATAACATCTCTTTCAGAGATGATCTCGAACGATCTTAAGATAGCATCATTGAGGAACGTACCGCCCTGAACTACTACCTTCTTTCCGAGCTGCTCGGTATCTCTGATCTTGATAACTTTGTAAAGTGCATTACGTACAACAGAATAAGAAAGACCTGCAGAGATATCACCGACAGATGCTCCCTCCTTCTGTGCCTGCTTAACCTTGGAATTCATGAATACTGTACATCTCGTTCCGAGGTCTACCGGGCTCTTCGCATCGAGGGCAGCCTTCGAGAATGAAACGGGATCCATACCGAGTGTCTGTGCAAATGTCTGAATGAATGATCCGCATCCGGAGGAACAAGCCTCGTTAAGCATAATAGAATCGATAACACCGTTTCTGATCCTCATACACTTCATGTCCTGGCCGCCGATATCAATGATGAAGTCAACATCGGGACAGAAGAATTTCGCGCCCTGGAAGTGTGCCATAGTCTCGATCTCACCGATATCGACTCCGAGGCCCGCCTTGATGATATTCTCACCGTAACCTGTGGCACATGAATATCTGATATAAGCATCCTTGCCGAGCTTGGAATAGATGTCCTTAAGGATCTCTACAGCTGAGAAAACAGGATTGCCTCTGTTGCTGCTGTAGTAAGAATAGACCATCTCACCTTCTTCATTGATGAGGACAGCCTTCGTAGTAGTGGAACCGGCATCAATACCGAGATACAGAGGACCCTTCTGTGTCGAGATGTCATGCATCCTGACCTGATCCTTCTCATGTCTTTCATAGAAAGCTCTCTTCTGATCTTCACTGTCGAACAGGGGCGCTATTCTGATGATATCGGGCGTAAAGCCTTCCCTGTTCTTGAACTTCTCGATAAGATCCGGAAGATGTACGGGAGCATCATCAGAACTTAATGCCGCACCTAAAGCGACATAGATCTCTGCCTCATCCGGCATCCAGAATGAATCTACCTTATCGGCAAGGGTTCTCTCGAAAGCATTACGAAGCTCTGAATTAAAGAACAGCGGGCCGCCAAGGAATGCGACATGGCCCTTGATGGGACGTCCGCAGGCAAGGCCTGAGATAGTCTGGTTAACAACAGACTGGTAAATAGAAGCTGCAAGATCTTCCTTTGCCGCACCCTCATTGATAAGGGGCTGCAGGTCACTCTTAGCGAATACGCCGCAGCGGCTCGCGATCGTATAAAGAGAACGGTAATCCTTAGCGAAGTTATTAAGTCCGTCGGCATCCGTCTGAAGAAGCGATGCCATCTGGTCGATAAAAGCACCCGTACCGCCTGCGCAGGTACCGTTCATGCGCTGCTCGATAACAGGGTGAAGATATGTGATCTTCGCATCCTCTCCGCCGAGCTCGATGATAACGTCAGTCTCGGGGTGATACTTCTTGATGGCTTCTGTCTCAGCCATAACTTCCTGTGTGAACTTAAGTCCGAGCCAGTTAGCTACGGAAAGTCCGCCGGAACCCGTAATGGTAACGGAAGCTTCGAGCTTCGGGAACTTCGCATTAAGCTCTTCGAAAAGCTGATTCAAAAGTCCCGCGATATCCGAATGATGTCTTCTGTATTCTCTGTGAACTATCTTTTCCCCATCAAGAAGAACTATCTTGATAGTTGTAGATCCTATGTCCAATCCAAGTCTGTATCTTATATCCATCAGATCACTTTCCATCCTTGTGTCTTATATCTTCAAGGGGTGTACCCTTCGGCTGATTTCTGCTTGTTGTGCTTCTGTTAGCCCTCTCTCCCAAAGACCTTCTTACAACTACGTTCGGTACGGACTGATCCGCTACAACCAGTCTTCCTCTTTTCCTGCTCCAGGGAATTGTTCCGAACACCTTGAGGGACTTCTCACGAAGCTCGCTCATCTTTATCTTCTGCTCCTGGCGGAGTGTCTCCCTGAAATCACCCTCGCGTAAAGAAGACTTGAATTCATCTGTCAAAGATATCTGCAAAAGCTCGTCGGGAACGCCTCTTGTAAGATCAAAATCCTTGCCGAACCTGTCCTTGCTTACAAGATTAAGTGAATCCATACACTTAAC
This sequence comes from Oscillospiraceae bacterium, assembly GCA_902791885.1. The sequence continues at coordinate 8,988 of CADAXO010000054.1, forward strand.
GACATTCTCTTCAAAAAGCTCATAGTCACAGTCGATGCCCAAAGATAGAGGCATACCTGCGAAGTTAAGATTTACATAAGGAAGGCTTCTGGTAAAAATCAGGTGCAGCGTAATAAGCTTCATGTAAGACTCAAGGTTAATACACTCCTGATCGCACATAAAGGCTCTCTCGCCTCCTGAAGTCATGTTGGCAATATCGCTTCTTTCATCCTCGAAGCCGCATGCCCACAGATGATAAAGCTCTCTGTAGACTTCATTCTTAAACTTCTCAAAATCGCGGCACAGCGGTGCTGCAAGAACAGGTGTGCCGATGTTAAAGATATACTGCATGTAAGAAACTTCCATGTACTGGGGTACACTGAAGAACTTAATATAAGCGGCTATATCCCTCGCATTGTAGATGTACTTCGTCAATTAATTCTATTCTCCAATCCGGACACAAAAAGTCATTGTAAATTATAACAAAAAGGACTGTCTGCAGACAGTCCTTTTTATATTATTAATATTAGAGAACCGGTCAGTACGGACTGAAGCCCGCGTTCGTGCACAATGCCGCGAATTCCGCCGATCTCGAGAAGCCGTGGTAAACGTCTAGTCTTGAGCTTCCGGAAGACAGCCTGTCTAACCAGTAATTCAAGCCGTCAGCATCGCATTCACGGCCGAGGAACGCATTATAAAGAATTCGTACGTACTGTTCGTTACTCAGGTTCCTGTTGGTCATCTCCTGGCTGAATACGAAGCCGTAAGCTACGTCCTCACCGGACATTCCGTTAATCTTGATGTTGTTGTACCAATAGTTGATACCTGCCGCATCGGGATCTCTGCTCAATGTCGATCTGTAAAGATAGATAAGGAATGTCTCAACTCCGTCTCTTCCTACCCATTCAGTACCTGATGAAGGTGCAGCGATCTCATTGGGAGGGAGCGCAACAGCTGAAGAAGGCATATTGTCGAATACAGGAATTCTGAACACCTCACCTGAATCATAAAGTCCGGATCTGATATAAGCTGTCTGCATACGGGCGGCCTCTGTATATACAGATGCAGTAGCAGTCATATACTGGTGATAACCCTTATCTCTGGATGACGCGGGATCGAAGTTAAATCGCATGAAGTACAAAGTTCCCTGACCAGCCCAGATATAGTTGTCTCTCATCCACATTGCTCCGCCGACGATAGCCTTACCGGGAGTATCCCAGGGGATCATGTATGTGGAATTAAAGCCTGCATCACTTAAACCGTTCTGTGCGAAGTTCAGACCGATGACAGTAGCATCAGTAGCGCTTGAATATGCACCGATGTTGAAGAGGTTATAGTAACCGTTAGTTCCTCTTGAAGAATTACTTCCTCCCTTACTGCACTCCTGAATTGCATGAGCTGCAAGGAAGATGGGATTAACGTCTGCGATATTGCCTGCATCGGCAAAGATATCACAGTAATTGATCACATCACCGTTCTGGTTGGCGGCCGATGTATTAAGGAAAGTACCGGGAAGTATGCCCTGAACATGTGAAGAAGGGATACTGTTATCCACGGTATATGTAAGATCCAGGAACTGGAATACAGCCGTCTCATTAAGACTGTTTCTGGGGTCCATATAGAAGGAAACGATCTCTGCTGAAGCATTAACCCAGTTGGATGCATCGACTACAGTATAAGTATTGGTTGCAGCGTTATAAGCATAATCAGCCTTGGACTTCCATGAACCGTTGCAGCTGTTGCTGATCAGTGATCCTCCGGGTCTTGTCTCAATTCCTACAGCAGTATTGAAGTCAACACCTGTATATACGGGAACGAACTGCCATGACGGATGAGCATTATGCATATCACGAAGATACGGCTTATAGCTTTCAGGGAAGTCTGCTATTGAAGATTCGAATGCGGAATCCGATGCTCCAGTTGAAGAAGGATCGAGTCTTACATAATAAGCAGCTACATATCCGGACTTAACTTCTCCGTTCGAATTGTAGTTGATGCTGTACCATGTGGACAGGTCGGACTGGTCAGTAGATGAAGCCATTGTTGACCCTGTAACCTGAATCCTCTCATTAAGAGCGATACTTCCTACATTTCTTGACTGATTGGTAGGATACTCACGGACATTAACCGCATTATTGCAGTTGATTACCGTAGCATTTGCTGAGATATCGGCTTTAACTGTTCTTGAAACAAAACTTCCAAAGAATCCCAACGCAACAACAAGCGCCAGCAAAGTGGCGGATACTCTGTGGAATATAGTTTTTCTCATGTTTTCCCCCTTATTTCTCGATCTTCATCCCCGACAGGTATGCGTTGATGAAGCCGTCTATCTTGCCGTCCATAACGGCATCTACATCTACCTCTTCATATCCTGTTCTGGCGTCCTTAACGAGTGTGTAAGGACAAAATACATATGATCTGATCTGGGAGCCCCATGCGATCTCTTTCTGATCGCCCTTAAGATCTTCAATCTTCTCCATCTGGGCAGCCTCAGCCAAAGCGAAAAGCTTAGCCTTCAGCATATTCATCGCAGACTCCATATTCTGAACCTGTGATCTTTCAGCCTGGCAGGCAACAACGATTCCCGTAGGATAGTGAGTAAGTCTTACAGCCGTATCAGTCTTATTGATGTGCTGTCCGCCCTTACCTGTAGCTCTGTACTTATCTACACGCAGATCCTTGGGATCGATCTTGATATCGATATTGGTATCCATCTCAGGGATAACTTCACAAGATGCAAAAGACGTATGACGTCTTCCTGCCGCATCGAAAGGAGAGATACGTACCAGTCTGTGAACACCTAACTCGGATCTTAAGAAGCCGTAAGCGTTCTCACCGATTACCATGATGGAACAGGACTTAACTCCTGCTTCTTCACCTTCAAGATAATCCATGATCTTGATCTCATAACCCTTGGCTTCAGCCCATCTGGTATACATACGGTAGAGCATGCTTACCCAGTCCATAGCCTCTGTTCCGCCTGCACCTGCCTGAAGCGACAGTACAGCATTGTTCTTGTCGTAAGGGCCTGTAAGAAGAGTCTCAAGACGCATCTTTTCGAAGTCCTGCTTAAACTTCTCAAGGCCGGCCTGAAGCTCTTCGAGTGAATCAAGGTCCTCTTCCTCATTCGCGAGTTCACACAAAGCAAGAAGATCGTCCCTGTCAGACGAAAGCTTGTTGTAGTTCTCAACTTTCTGCTGCATACGGCGAAGATCCGTCTGGAGCTTCTGAGCCTTGGTAACATCATTCCAGAATGTGGGGTCCTGAGTCATCGCCTCAAGTTCGCTTATCTTTGTGGAAAGCGATTCAATATGAAGCGAATCCTTAAGGTCTTCGATCGGTTCTTTATAAGATTCGAGTTCGAGTCTTACGTTATCAAATTCAAGCATTAACGATTACCCTTTCGTAATTCTTCGGTGAATTCCGCGAGTCTTTCCATCGCGGTCTTAATATTCTCCATTGATGCTGCATAGCTTATACGCACATTGTCCTTACCGCATTCACCGAATGCACTTCCGGGAACGATGGCTACCTTCTTCTCCATGAGGAACCTCTCACAGAACTCCTCTGAAGTAAGGCCCGTGTTCTTAATCGAAGGGAAAGCATAGAAAGCACCGGAAGGCGTAAAACACTCAAGTCCCGCATCAGCAAGGCCCTTGATGATCACTCTTCTTCTGTGGTTATACTCATCCCTCATCGCCTTTACCTGATCATCACAGTTCATGGCAGCCTCAACAACGGCGAACTGAGACATTGAAGGAGCACTCATGATGCAGTACTGATGGATCTTGCATAACGACACGGTCCTTAAGCTCGGGGAATCTTGCCAGAGAACTTAACTCATCGCTTACATAATTAAGCTCACAGTAAAGTTCATCGGAGATTACGATGATCTCAGGATGCTTCATAAGAACATCGCGGATGGGCTTTAAGTCCTCCATGGTCATTACTGCACCCGTAGGATTGCCGGGATAACCCATGATCAGATACTTTGTCTTATCGGTGATTGCAGCCTCGAGGTCTTCAGCCTTAAGCTTGAAGTCATCCTCCTGCCTTGTCGAAATGATAACAGGAACACCGTGAGCAAAAAGCACTGTAGCCTTATAAGCTACGAAGCAGGGCTCTACGATGATTACTTCATCACCGGGATTGATCAATGCTCTTGCCGCAAGGTCAAGTCCCTCGGAACCGCCTACTGTAATGAGACACTCGCCGTTATGGTCATACTCGATACCGTAACGTCTGTTTATGTAATTAACGATTGCCTTCTTGGCATTCGTATAACCCGCATTGGGAGAATAGTGAGTATATCCGTCAACAAGTGAATTGATACCCGCTTCTCTTATAGACCAGGGAGTTACAAAATCAGGTTCGCCGATGGAAAGGGATATAACACCCTTCATCTCGCTTGCAAGATCGAAGAACTTACGGATAGCTGAAGGCGGTACGCATGCGACGGATTTTGATACTTTAGAATTCAAATCTATCATAAGACAATCGCCTGCCTGTCATCTGTAGTCTCATCCTCGAAGAAGATACCGTTACTCTTGTACTTCTTGAGGATAAAGTGAGTAGCCGTCGAAAGAACGCCCTCACTTGTAGCAACCTTGTTATATACAAACTCAGCAATATTCTTAAGGCTGTCATCGTTATAGATAAGGAGCAGATCAAAAGCACCGGACATAAGATAGCAGTCCGTTACCTTCTCGTACTTGCTTAAGATCTTAGCGATGTTATCGAAGCCTCTGTCTCTCTGAGGAGTGATACGTACTTCTATAAGAGCCGTTACCTTCTCGGGGTAAGACTTAGACCAGTTGATCTCTGCTGTATAGCCTAAGAGGATCTTCTCCTCCTTAAGTCTGTCGATCTCAGCCTCTACTTCCTCGGCGGCGGCTCCAAGCTGAACGGCGATATCCGCAGGAGCAATCCTGGGATCTTTCTCAATAATCTTCAATAATTCGATATCGTCAATCATGTTAAACCTCCGTCTGTTCGGCATAGATATAAAATTTTAGCATAACGCACCATATTCATCATACATCTTTTCTATTACAGCCGCATTACAGGCATACAAATCATAATCTTCTTTCTTTGCATCCCCCGAGACGAACTTTTCTTCCAAAGCTTTCTGCTCTGCTTCCTTCTCCTCGATCAGCTTCTCAAGTTCCTTGATCCTGTTTGCCCTTTGAGCCTTCTGCCTTCTCTCCTCGGCCTGGTTCATCTTGGGCTTCTCCTGAACCTTCTTCGGGGCAGGTTCGGAAACGACCTTCTCGGGAGTCTTTCTTACATCACGTCTGTAGTACTCGTAAGTATCGTAAAGCTTGGCTGTACCGTTATTGAAACCTAGTACTTTATCCGCACATTTCTCTATAAAGAAACGGTCATGGCTTACGCAAATGATGGCTCCGTTATATTCGGCTAAAGCATCCTCGAGTATCTCTCTTGATTCGATATCAAGATGGTTCGTAGGCTCATCAAGGAACAATATATCGGGATTCTCCTCAAGGATAAGGCACAGATAAAGCCTGCTTCTCTCTCCTCCCGACAGCACATTAATTGTCTTAAAAACATCGTCGCCTCTGAAGCCGAATCTCGCAAGGAGCGATCTTGCCTCAGTTATGGTAAGATCGGACCTTCTTATAAGCTCCTCATAACAAGTCGCCGTCTCGTCATCGAAAGGCACGAACTGCTCCATGAAGCCTACTGTAGAGGACGCACTTATAAACACGCTTCCGTCAAAGCCTGCGATCCTTCCTCTTAACATCGATAACAGCGTAGACTTTCCGCATCCGTTGGGACCTGCAAGGAAGAGCTTTTGGCCTGCTCTTAATTCGAAGCTTATATCCTCGAAAACCATAGGTCCGTCATCAAAATTCTTGCTTACGTTCTTGACCTGAATAACGACCTTATCCGATGCGCCCTCTCTTTCTTCGGGGACAACGTTAAAGCTCATCTTATTCTCACCCGAAGGTAAGCGCGCACGCTCCTTTTCGAGTATTACCGCAAGCTTATCCACCATCTTCTCACGCTGATGGTAGCCTGAGATATTACGGTGTGAGAGCATAGTCTGCTTTACATCAAGCTGATGTTCCAGCTCCTTCTCGAGGTTCTCGACGACACGCCTTTGAGTCTTGAGGAATTCCTCCCTCTGCTTTTTGTAGCTGTCGTAATTGCCTCTGTACTCTGTTATGTGACCGCCGTCGAGCTCTATAACGCGGTTGGCGAATGAATCGATGAAGTGACGGTCATGGGTTATTACAAAAACAGAACCGCCGTAAGCAGAAAGATAATCCTCAAGCCACTCGATCGCATCAGCATCAAGATGGTTCGTAGGCTCATCAAGCATAAGGATGTCAGGACGTTCCACGATAAGGCGTGCAAGACAGACTCTCATCTTCTCGCCTCCCGACAAAGTCATGAGATCAGTCCTGTCGCTTATGTCCTTAAGACCTAAGCCTGCAAGAGCTTCCTTAATACGGAATTCGTAATCATAACCGCCCATCGCTTCATACTTGGATGTGACGGCAGCGTATTCATCGAGTTTCTCACGGGAGTGATCGGTCACCATCTCTGACTCGAGCCTCTTCATCTGAAGCTCAATGTCGATCATATCGCGCGGCTTTAATGTAGCTGAACTTAAGTCCTGCTCATCCATATTCTGGGACAGAAAACCCACAGTCGTGTTGCCGTGCAAAATAACTCTTCCGCTCTCGGGAGTAAAGACTCCTCTAATGGTTTTGAACAACGTAGATTTCCCGGCGCCGTTATCTCCGATAAAAGCTATCTTGTCACCTTGGTTAACGGTGAAGCTTATACCGTCGAGAACACGCCGGGTCTCAAAACTTACTGTTATACTGTCTGCTGTTAATACGGGCATTACTTGGCAGTAATATATCCCTTCTTTGTAAGAAGCTCAGCCGTGAGCATTCCGCCGCCGGCAGCACCTCTTAAAGTATTGTGTGAAAGGCAGGCGAACTTATAGTCGAAGATGTTATCCTCACGAAGTCTCGCTACGCTTACGCCCATGCCGTTGCCGAACATTGCATCGAGCTTGGGCTGAGGTCTGTTATCCTCTTCAAGATACTGGAGGAAGTGCTCGGGAGCCGAAGGAAGCTCTAACTTCTGAGCCTCACCTACATACTCGTTCCATGCCTTGATCATATCTTCCTTGGAAGGCTTGTTCGTGAAGCTTACGGATACTGCAGCCGTATGGCCTTCCTGAACGGCAACACGGTAGCACTGTGCGGAGATAACAGGCTTACTTGCAAGTTCGATATGATCTCCTGCAAGCTTACCCCATACCTTTAAAGGCTCCTTCTCGGACTTCTCTTCCTCACCGCCGATATAAGGGATAAGGTTGCCGACCATCTCAGGCCAGATGTCGAACGTCTTGCCTGCACCGGAGATAGCCTGATATGTGCAGACGGAGATCTTCTCAATTCCGTAAGAAAGAAGCGGTGTAAGAGCAGGTACATAGCTCTGAATGGAGCAGTTAGGCTTTACTGCAACAAATCCTCTCTTCGTTCCGAGTCTCTTTCTCTGGGCATCGATCAAAGCCGCATGATCAGAGTTGATCTCGGGGATGATCATAGGAACATCTTCTGTCCATCTGTTTGCTGAGTTATTGGAGATAACAGGGCACTCGAGTTTAGCGATCTTCTCCTCAAGAGCTCTGATCTCATCCTTCTTCATATCAACGGCACAGAACGTGAAATCGATCTGATCAACATATGCCTCGATATTATCCGTTCCGTATACGATCATCTTCTTTGCATATTCAGGCATCGGACGGTCGATCTTCCATCTTCCCTCTACAGCCTCTTCATAAGTCTTGCCGGCAGAACGGGGTGATGCACATAAAGCAACACACTCGAACCAGGGATGGTTCTCAAGTAAAGAAATAAATCTCTGTCCTACATAACCCGTAGCGCCGATGACGCCGACTCTTAACTTCTGTTCCATTTTTTAACTCCTGTTTGCTGTGATGTCCTTGTATCGTGGACATCTGTCTTTCTAGTGAACACAATACTAACACAACGTACTATTGCATTCAATAGCAAATTTAACGATATCAGACTGCAAATTCCGCGTCGGAATTCTGCAATTCATACACATACCAGGCATTTTCGCTCTTATAGACCATAATGTAGACGTCTGTTGTCAGTCTGCTTCCCTCAGCATCGTCGAAGTTCAGACGGAGTTTTACGATCTGTGCCTGCGCGATAAGTTCAGGTGTAGTGTGGTGAATAGCTGCGATCTGCTCCGAAAGCTCGGGGAAGTCAGTATAACCGTGTTCCTCATCGTAATCGTTATAAGCGGACAAAGAGGCACCTACATACGTATATGTGGGATCCAGGTATGAAGCATAGCTTTCAAGCACAGATTCCATGTCGACTGTCTCGCCGTCCTCATTCTCGAACTCCCTGAAGCTTGCAGGGAAGCATGCGTCAAAAAGCTCCTGGTCCTTAGTAAAAATAGCCTGGAAGAAACCCTCCGCCACGTTCACCGAAGACTGGTTAATGTTAGCCACGGTTACAAACTCATCAGTCTTGCTGCCGCATCCTGTAAGAAGCGTGAGCCCCATGACAAACACCAGCATCATGCTTATGATCTTCTTAGTCATCCTTAGTCATCCTTTCGACGTAATTAAGATACTCGGCAATCCTTTTCTCGTAGCCGATATCGGTAGGTTCGTAGTATTTTCTGTCCTTCACGGCATCGGGCATGTACTGCTGCTTTACAACGTGTCCCGGGAAGTCGTGCGCATATTTATAGCCGACCGAATACCCGAGATCCTCCATGCCTTTGGCGGGCGCATTACGAAGATGCATCGGTACAGAACCCGTATCCCCGTTTCTGACATCATCCAAAGCCTTGTTTATCGCAAGATACGATGCATTCGACTTAGGTGAGGCCGCGACTATTATACACGCTTCTGCAAGAGGTATCCTGGCTTCAGGCATACCGACGGAAGCTGCAGCCTGATATGCGGCATTTGCCACCAGCAAGGCATTGGGATTAGCAAGGCCAACGTCCTCGGAAGCACAGATAAGTATGCGTCTTGCGAGAAACTCTATGTCCTCGCCCCCCGCCAAAGCTCTTGCAAGATACAATACAGCGGCATCGGGGTCGGAACCTCTCATGGACTTGATCATAGCGCTGATATTGTCGTAATGGCTCTCCCCGTCCTTATCGAAAAGCACGGTCCTGTTCTGCATACAGTCGCTTACGACTTCATCGGTAATCTCTATAGAGCCGTCAGCGCCCGGAGGCGTCGTAATCACCGCGAGTTCAAGTGCTTTAAGGCTGTTTCTTGCGTCTCCGCCCGAAAGGGCTGCGATCTTGCTTAAAGTGGATTCGCTTATCCTGATATCGGTAAGACCGTAGCCTCTTTCCTTATCATCAACAGCATTTCTTAATATCTTCGCGATATCTTCGTCTTTAAGTGAATAAAGCTGAAGTACAGTAGATCTTGATACAAGAGCCTTATTCACCTCGAAAAACGGATTCTCAGTGGTAGCTCCGACAAGAATTATAGTGCCGTCCTCTACGAACGGAAGGAGTGCATCCTGCTGAAGCTTATTGAACCTGTGGATCTCGTCTATAAAAAGTACTGTCTTCTTTCCCTCGGATATAAGGGGATTTCTTGCATCATCAATAACGGCCTTAATGTCTGAGACACCTGAAGTCACAGCATTTAAGGATCTGAAATTGGACGTTGTACAGTTCGCGATGACCCTTGCAAGAGCAGTCTTTCCTGTTCCCGGAGGACCGAAAAGGATGACTGAGGACAGTCGATCTGCCTCAATCATCCTCCTCAAAAGTTTTCCTTTACCTACAATATGCTCCTGCCCGACATACTCGTCGAGGTTACGGGGAGCCATCCTGTACGGAAGCGGTTGATTAGATAACTCTTCCGAAGGCATCAGTTAAAGTCAGGGTACAGAGGATACTTCTCTGTGAGCTTAGCTACACGGGAGATTACCTCATCCTTTCTGTTCTCATAATCGAAGATGCAGATAGAGATAAGATCAGCGATCTCAACCATATCCTCTTCCTTCATGCCGCGTGTTGTAACGGCAGGAGTACCGATACGAACACCGGAAGTAACGAAAGGCTTCTCGGGATCGAACGGGATTGTGTTCTTGTTAGCTGTGATATTGCAGTCATCAAGACGAAGCTGGAGCTCCTTACCTGTGATACCTGTTCCTCTGAGGTCGATGAGCATGAGGTGATTGTCTGTACCGCCGGAAACGAGGTTAACGTTTCTTTCGAGGAGAGCCTCGCTCATAGCCTTGGCATTCTTAACGATCTGGTTTGCATAATCTCTGAACTCGGGAGAAAGAGCTTCCTTGAATGCAACAGCCTTAGCAGCGATGATGTGCATGAGAGGGCCGCCCTGCTGTCCCGGGAATACGGCAGAATTGATCTTCTTTGCGAGAGCCTCATCGTTTGTGAGGATGATACCGCCGCGGGGTCCTCTTAATGTCTTATGTGTTGTTGTAGTAACGATATGAGCATAAGGAACCGGATTAGGGTGAAGTCCTGCAGCAACGAGGCCTGCGATGTGAGCCATATCAACGAAGAGGTAAGCGCCTACTTCGTCAGCGATCTCTCTGAACTTCTTGAAGTCGATGATCCTGGGGTAAGCGGAAGCACCTGCAACGATAACCTTAGGCTTGAACTCGAGAGCCTTCTGTCTTACTTCCTCATAATCGATAACACCTGTCTCCTTGTTTACCTGATAGAAATCAGACTCATAAGTACGACCGGAAACATTGAGCTTCATACCGTGTGTAAGATGTCCGCCGTGGGAAAGATCCATACCGAGGATCCTGTCACCGGGCTCGAGGATAGCAAAGTAAACTGCTGTGTTAGCCTGAGCACCTGAGTGAGGCTGAACGTTAGCATACTCAGCACCGAAAAGCTTCTTAGCTCTGTCGATAGCGAGCTGCTCTACGATATCTACATACTCGCATCCGCCGTAATATCTCTTTCCCGGGTAACCCTCGGCATACTTGTTCGTAAGAACCGAACCTGCTGCCTCGAGAACTGCCTCAGAAACGATATTCTCTGATGCGATAAGCTCGATCTTGTCTCTCTGTCTGCCCAATTCCTGCATTATTGCGGAATAGACTTCAGAATCCTCTGCTTTGATCTTGTCGTACATGTGTATATCCTCCTAAATTTGTATCAAATATAATTCGGTCCGACGCCTTCAGGTCTTAAGATCTCATAGTCGTCAGGAAGCATCTCACATTCGTCTTCATCCCAGTCCGGCATCCTCTCTGTACAGGATGCGCACTGACACGGCAGCAATGAGAAATAGTTTCCTCCGAAATAAGCATAGTTTATAAACTGTCTCGAATAACCCGTAAAGCCGTACGCATTGTAATATACCATATGGCAGTCGATTTCTTTATTCTCGACCATTCTGTAAGCTATAACTATAGCCCACTCGGAATCCAGAGATCTTCCGCAGTGAGTCTGATGAGTCTCGCGGTCAACGACCTCGAACTGTCCCGGTCTTTGCAAAGTCGCGATAGCAGTTCTGGTCGGCCATCTGCTGCACATCATTCTGTTAAGAACTGTTGCTGCCACGAACACCTTATCTGTGATGTTATCATCACTGTCGGCTCCCTCCCCCTCTACTACTCTGGCAAAGAAGATAAAGTCAGATGTCGACAGTCCGCAGGCATAAGCCTTAACATCAGAAGACATATAATAACGCTCGGCATCAGTCGCATCGTTCCACATCATCTCGAGCCTTTCGAAACGCACATTAGCTAACGCAGGCTGTGCGATTAGCATGATTACGGTCATAGCCGTGACGATTGATATAAGCTTCTTGAACAAGGACTCACTCCGTGCACGCGTTTTCACGCGATTTTACTATTATTCAGGCCTTAAATCAAATAACGAGGTACATTATGAGCCCTGCAACGCCGCAAAGAACGGCAGAGCATGTTATTGACAGCCACATATGATCTCTCATAAAAGGAACATAGCTTAAGATCAATGTTACAAGAAAAGCTCCTGCGAAAAGATAGATTGGGATGAGCCCTAACCATACAGTGCTTGTGAACATTAGAAAAGCAGCTATAAACGACAGGAGCAGTAAAGATAAAGCAATAACTGAAGCCAATGTGATCTTGTATCTTAAGTCGGTTCTCATAAGATCAACCTCCAAACGCATTTCTTACCGCATCAATCACTTCATCCGTACTGAAGAAGTCGTTATGTTCGACTCCCTGAACGGTAATGAAGCTCGCACTGCTTTCCGAAAGCTCGGTAAACAGGTGTCTGGAAGACTCGATCGGGATGACCTCATCATCCTGTGAAGCGATAACCGTAACGGGACAGGTTACATTTCCCGCATACTTATAAACAGGCATTCTGTAAGCCGCCAGAAGGACCAAGGGACCGTGGAATATATTGAGATAGTTGTTGTAAAGATCACAGCCGGAATAGTAAGGTGCCAGAAGGACCATATTCTCTATCTCGACATTCGGCTGGGAAGCAAGATATACAGCAGGACCGTTGCCGATCGAATAAGAAAGCAGTGACACAGAAGATGTTGTATCAAGAGAAGTAACGATATCATATGCCTTTAAAGCATAATCTCTCATAGCATCCTCGCTTATACTGCCTTCGCTTAAACCGTATGACGGATAATCGATGAATATGAAATCATAATCATCGTGGAGGAAGAACAGATCGGATTCTTCCATGATATGAAGGATCTTGGTTGAAGAATTCTCACCGTTTCCGCCGAAGTAAAGAATGACCGGCCTGGGCGTATCACCGGTTTCTGAGGCAGCAGGAAGTCTCCAGCCGCATAAACCGTCTTCCGAGATCTCATAAACTTTATTACTCATATCCGAAAGCTCGTCATAAGAATCCTCATCGAAGTACGGATGGAAAGTCATGAGCTTACCGTAGTTATATAAAGCTATGCAGGACACAGCCAGCAAAGACACAATAACGACGGCAACAAACACTGGAGTTCTTAACTTTTTGGATTTCCCTTCAAGAGCATAAGCCAGGACGAGAACGACGATAAAAACGACCGCACAGGTTATAAGAAGAGTAAGTGCAACCGATCTGAATGCAGGTGTAAGAAAAAGAATTATACCTGAGCCCAGAAACGCTCCGATAACCGCAGCAAGCAGTGAGAGTTTAGCTTTCTTTTCAAAAGTCATATATTAGCCTCATTCCTTTTTCGTTATATAAATAACATATTGCGGAAACATAATACGCAATAAAGAAATTATATAATTATCATATGGCAAATTCAAAAAAGAAAAGAAGGATAAAACTGAACGCCAGAGGAAAGGCTTTTCTGGCAGGTTTTTGTATCCTTGTGGCAGTAGTTGCGATCATCATAATCGGGCTTGAATCCAACAACAAGAATAAAGGCAGCGAGACTGAAGTTACGCTCACATATTACGAGACGGAAGCAACGGTTCCTTCCGAGACCGAGCCTCCTACTCCCACACCTACTCCTCTTCCGAGCTTAAATCTTCTCGGTAATATCTACAGCAACGAGGCTATCCTCATTGACGGCGAGACAGGTGCTGTATTAGACGAGAAGAATCCCGATACACAGGCTTTTCCCGCATCCGTAACCAAGATGATGACTCTTCTTATCGCTTGTGAGGAACTTACAGACTACGATGAGGTCTGTCCTCTTCCCCGTGAGATCTACGATACTCTTTACTATCAGGACCTTTCCACGGCAGGATACGAATGCAATGAGCCTGTTACCATCAACGACCTTCTCTACGGACTGATGTTAAGATCCGGTGCCGAGTGCTGTCTGGGACTTGCCAACAGGATCGCAGGTTCTGAAGCGGCATTCGTAGAACTTATGAACCAGAAAGCCGCAGAGCTCGGCATGACAGGAACTCACTTTACGAACTGCACAGGTCTTCACGATCCCAATCACTATTCAACAGTTCGTGATATGGCAAATCTTTTGAGAGCCGCATTAGAGAACGATAAGTACAGGGAAGTATTCTCTACCACCGTATATACATCAACACCTACGGTAACTCATCCCGGCGGACTTACTATCTACAGCACATTCTCCCAGGGATTGTCCTCAATGGACTTCGAAGGCGGATCATTCATCGGCGGTAAGACAGGATTCACATCCGAAGCAGGCCTTTGCCTTGCAACAGCCGCTACTATCAACGGCCATGAGTATATATTCGTTACTTTCGGTGCTTACAGAGCTGAAGGTGATACGACATCAAGACTTCATACGACCGATCATATCAACACATATCAGGCGTTGGCATCGGTTCTCTGATAAGGGTTCTATACTTGAAGTCACGATCTCATAGTTATCCCATTCGTAATCATTTCTCATTGTGATTATGTAATCGAAGTATCCTTCTTCTATGAGGCTCTCCTGCTCTTCAACAGCTTCTTTATTATTCTCTATGAAATTCATAGTGGTAAAAAATCTGTTGGAAGGATGTACGCCTGAAGCAAGATAAAAACCGCCGTCAATAATGTCATATGTAATGATCTTGGGATCATCAGTTCGGTTGATCATCTCTGCTAAAATGTACTGTGAAAGATCTTCTTTATCCATTCTGAGCAGATAATAATTCTTACATTTAATCAGAAGGTTAAATGTAAGAAACACCATAACGATCAATGACAGCAACGCTGCCAGTCTTTTATTGCTCAGCTTGGATTCAAAAAGCTTTACAAGCCATACGCAGAGCATAAGAGCGAACACGGAATAGTACATCATGATATATCCGTAGTAATAGATAAACGAAGGTCTGGTAAACAGGAAGAACAGGAACACAATGAATGATACAAGACTGAATACCAATACGCTCTTTCTGTACTTGCGGTCGATAACAAAGATACCTGCAAGCGACAGGATCATTACAACAAGATAAGAATTAAACCAGTCGAACGTACACTTTATCGACAACAACGGCAATGCGAAGAATCTTAATACGGGGTTGGCAAACCAGCCTGTATAAACAATATCCGAATAGTAATTGAATATATTGTTATAAAAATACGATTCCCAAAGATACGAGAGCGAACCGTTGACTCCGAAGTAAATAAACACCGGTAAAGATGCTGCAGCAACGCCAATAAGGAAGAACAGGATATCCGTGCCGAGCATCCTGAAGTTCTTCGTCATTACGGCTCTGATAATAATAAGAACTACAACAGATACCATGAATCCCAGGAAAGTGTACTTCGTCCAAAGCAGAACACCTGCGATCACGCCGCATATCAACGCTTCTCTCTTATCCGGCATGGCTTCTTTGCCTGTTCTTATCATCTTAAGAACAACATAGAACACAATCATCAGAAGCGGGAAACATATTTCCTCGGCGCTTCCGCCGAAGTTAAACATGCCGATAGTGTATACGCCGCTCAAAAGAAGCGGAACAAGGCCTATCGCAATCTTCGGAATATCGTTGATAAAAAGCTTAACCGTCTTCCACGAGAATACGGAAAACAGGGATGCAGCAATACATTCAAGCACCCACACGCCGGTAAATCCGGTTTTGGAAATAAGAGCTGCAAAGGAATACAGGAAAAGGAATATCGGGCCCTTCTGCTCATAAAGATCCCTGTAAGGAACGCGGCCGTTTAATATCTCTCTTCCTAAAGTGAAATATACATTCGTGTCATCCCATACATTGAAAGGATATATAGGTGAAGACGTCGTAACCAGCGTCATTATAAAGACAGCCGTCACGATAAGAAAGATAATCTCGAACTTATTAAGCTTGGTGCTTACAGTCTTATCCATTGAAATGCTCCGCTACATCCGACACAGCGTTGTCAAACATATCCCCTGCCCAGTGCCCTGCATCGTTCACGAGACCTTCCCCGATGTTATCGGATACATATGTATTCGTCACTGAAGAATCCACGGAATCAACGATAATGACGCATATATTGGCATCGTTTCTTCCCTCGAAAGACGAATACAGCTTGCCCACAGCGAAAAGCTTGCCTGTAAGTGTAAGGATATCATTCTCCGGCATCCCGCTTACACAGGTAACCGTAAATACAGTGTAGTCCGCATTATGTTCGATAGACAGCACCTGACCGTTAATAAGATTATTAAGGACTGCATCGTCATAATACGAACTCATCTCATTAAGGATCTCATCCCTGTACTCTTCGGAAACCGTGATCGATACGCTTCCGTTGTCTTCTCTAGTCGCGATAAACCTGCCTTCGGATTCCGTCATCATCTGATTGATATGCTCATCCGTAATGCTGTCCGAATATAACGGAGGGATACTTACGACAATAGATACATTACCGTTTGGATCTGTTACAGTCTCCGAAGAAGGAAAAATCTCCACGTCATCAGTAACTCCGGGGATATTTATTCCCTTATCGATCAGGAAGTCAGCGATCTGCGGCTTATAATGCCTGTACAGGAACACGATCACCACAACCAATACTATGAATATAATAAGCTTTCTAATGAACTTCATATATCACAATATATCACATACCGTATAATTCATCGGCCTGCGGAGGAGTAAGTTCGGTACGTTCCCCTGTCTTCCTGTCTATTCTTATGAAGCCCTCATCCTTTGATGTGAATCTTCCTATAATACATGCATCGATTCCTTCGGAATGAAGTGCATCGAGGATCTTCCCGGGTTCAGGCGACGCGATAAGAAGTGAGCCGGAAGAGATAAGTCTGAACGGATTGATATTTAATGTCTCACATATCTTCTCAGTAGCTTCTGTAACAGGTATCAGTGTCTCGTCAACTGTAATACCCAATCCCGAAATATGTGCCATTTCATACGCCGCACCGAGAACGCCGCCCTCGGTAACATCATGAAGAAGATGTGCTGCGCCCAGCTTGTAGCCTCTCTCGTTGACTTCTCCCGAAGAAGAACACAGCGAACCGCATACAGAACCTTCCGGCACAACGGAGATCAAAGACGAATACCCGGAAGCTTCATCGATAAGATCCGAGGGAACCGAAGACAGCTTGGAAGTATGCTCTTTTGCAGCTATGTAGGTGCCTTCTATACCGCAGGTCTTCGTAACAATAAGACTGTCACCTTCGAGGGCACGGCCCAATGGAACAGGATGATCCTTACTTACAAGACCGAATGCCGTTGATATAACAATGAAAGTATTTACCGCCTCTGAGACTTCAGTATGTCCTCCCACTATATCAACACCGATCTTCTTAACTTCAGCGGATGCATCATCAACTATCTTACTTATATCCTCTTCAGTGCATGAAGGGGGTGCGATGATATCGATAAGGATTCCTGCAGGCTTAACGCCGCAGGCAGCGATATCATTGCATGATACATGAACCGTCAATGTACCTGATTCCATACCTCCGGCTGTAACGGGATCGGACGAAATGACCATCATCTGGTCACCCAAGTCTATCCATGCACAGTCGGCACCGATATCCGCACCGACCAGCGTTGAAGACGACAGCGAAGGAAGTCTGCTTAAGACAAGCTTAGAAAGCTGTTCGTTTGTCAGCTTTCCGATATTCATATAGTGATAACCTCAAGACCTTCTTCGACGCCCATCTTTACCATAGCTTCAATGTCGAGATTCTTCTCTGCTTCCTCTATATCTGAATGCTTAGGATGCGTCTTGGGATGCTTTGCTACGAATATGGTGCAGCAATCCTCATAAGGAAGGATCGAAGTCTCGAAAGCTCCGATATTTCTTGACATTTCAATAGTAGCTTCCTTATCCATACCGATAAGAGGTCTTAATATAGGCATATCAACAACTTCGTTGGTAATAGCTATGGCTTCAAGAGTCTGGCTTGCAACCTGACCCAGGCTCTCGCCCGTGATGAGACACTTGCAGTCATTCTTCTTTGCTATCTTTTCAGCGATCTGAAGCATTACACGGCGCATTACGATAGTAAGCATATCGTGTGGAGAGTTCTTAACCATATCGAGCTGGATCTTTGTAAAATCAACGATATAAAGATTCATTCTTCCTGAGAATCTGGAGACGATCTTCGCAAGGTCAATAACCTTCTGTTTAGCCTGCTCCGATGTATAAGGATATGAATGGAAATATACGGCATCGATAGGCATACCGCGGCTTGCCATCATATAACCTGCAACAGGGGAATCTATACCTCCGGAAAGAAGAAGCATTCCCTTATGTGCCGTGCCTACAGGAAGGCCTCTGTGGCCCTGGATCCTGCCTGCATAGACGTAGTTATATTCTCTTACTTCGACATTAAGTATAAAGTCAGGCTCATGTACATCAACAGAAAGCTCCGGGAAGTGCTCAAGGATGTATGCTCCCACTTCCTCACAGATCATAGGTGAGTTCAAAGGGAACTTCTTGTTGCCTCTTTTACACTCTACCTTGAACGTTTTGTGCTTAGGGTTAACCTCAAGATGATGTCTTACATAAGCTTCCGCATTAGCGTCGATATCGTTAATGTCACCTTCAAACTTTCTTGCAAGGCTGACCGAGACAATACCGAACACCTGCGATACGGCGATCATGAGTTCCTTCGCGGAATCTTCATCGGCGAAATAAGGGTTATCCTCTTCCTTTGCCTCGATCCATATCCTGCTTTGCTTCTGGAATATCAAGAGCTTGCCGTAGATCCTTAAACGGTATCTTAAGTTGCTCATAAGCTGGGACTCGAATCGTCCCCTGTTTAAACCCTTGAGAGTTACCTCTCCCATTCTGGCCAATATAACGTTGGTTGCCATTATCTTACGTTTACCTCATATAATTCATAAATCTCGTCTATTGCTTTAACAAAGCTTTTCGCCTCGTCTAAGGTATTATATCGCGAAAAGGACAGTCTAACACTGTTGCTCGATATACTCCTGTCTATTACCCATGGCTTCAAGTACATAGGATGTTTTCTTGGACTTTGAAGAGCAGGCAGACACCGTGGAGATAAAGATATCATAAATCTCCAGGCAGTGGAGCATCGTCTCGGACTGGAAGTTTCTGAAAGCCACGTTAAGCACGAAAGGAAGTCCGTCAGAAGGAGAATTGATCACGGCTCCTCTCTTGGTAAGTTCCTCCCTTAAATACGCGTTTATCGAGGATACTTCCGTGTAAGCAGCGGAACGTGCTGCCTCAGCCGCCTTCATGGCAACAGCCATTGAAGAAGCAAGCGGCAGGCTCTGTGTACCTGATCTCATATTGTTCTGCTGTCCGCCCCCGAGGATATACGGGGATACTTTAATGCCGTTCTTAACATAAAGAAGGCCTACACCCTTTATTCCGTGGATCTTAAAGATATAATGCAGTATCCGGGGCTTTCTCCTTCCTGATCTTAACGATCTCCTCCAAAGGAAGTATAGATCCGCTCTCGTTATTAACATGCGTAAAACACATAAGTGCGACACTGTCATCAAGAGATGCCTTAAGCTCTTCAAGATCGGGCTTACCGTCCTTTCCGACGTTTAAGTAAATGACCTTATAACCCTGTTTCTCAAGTTCTGATAAAGTCTCAAGAGTACACTTATGCTCGGTCCTTGTTGATATGACGGTCTTACCCTTACGGGGATTTGCCTTAAGATATCCGAAGATCGCAGTATTGGCACTTTCAGTGCCGCATGAAGTGAATATCAGTTCCCTGGGATCACAAGAAAGGACTGATGCACAATCCTTCAAAGCCTGATCATAAGCGGAAGAAGCCTTAATACCAAGCTTATGCAAAGATCCCGGGTTTCCCCACATATCACCTGTAATATCCTCGTTGATTACGCGGACTACTTCATCGCAGGGTTTGGTTGTCGCACTGTTATCAAAATAGATCATAATTCCTTCTTAGAAAAACTGCCGACCGGAATAAATCCGACCGGCAGATTATTAACTTAAGAGTAAAGAGTCAGATCTCTTTATCAGAGACCGGCCTGCTTTCTTACTTCCTCAGCGAAGTCCTCTTCCTTCTTCTCGATACCGTCGCCAAGACCGTAACGTGTGAATCTTGCAACAGAGATCTCAGCGCCCATAGCCTTAGACTCAGCCTCGAGGTACTGAGCGATAGTCTTATCCTCGTCCTTTACATACTCCTGATCAAGCAATACGTTGAGCTTGTAGAAGTTCTTGATCTGGCCGGGAACGATTCTTGTCTCGATGATCTGAGCAGGCATCTGCATACCGATGTTCTTAGCCAATGTCTTGAAAGCGTCAGTAGCGATAACAGCATCGTCGCTTACGGAGAACTCAACGAGAACGCCGACCTTACCGCCCATGTGGATGTAGGATGTAACAGCACCGCTGCCGTTTACTTCATAAAGAGCGAATCTTCTTACGGAAGTATTCTCACCAATAACAGCGATAGCTTCCTTTGTAGCAAGCTCAAGAGTCTTGGAAGAATCATTGTACATTGCAGAAGCCTTGAGAGCGTCGATGTCAGCAGGCTTAACTGTCATGATCTGTGTCTTAACATCCTCAACGAATGCCTTGAACTTATCTGTAGCAGCTGCGAAGTCTGTCTCGATGTTAACCTCAACGATAGCACCTGTCTTCTGGTCATCGGAGATAACGGATGCAACTACACCCTCAGCAGCAACTCTGCTTGCCTTCTTCTCAGCCTTAGCCATACCCTTCTCACGGAGCCAGTCCTTAGCCTTCTCGATATCGCCTTCAGCCTCGATAAGAGCCTTCTTGCAGTCCATGATACCGCAGCTTGTGAGATCACGAAGTTCTTTTACCTGTTTTGATGATATTTCCATGTGTATTTCCTCCTTAAGATTGATATGACGAAGATTAAGCTTCCTCGGAAGCTGCGATCTCCTCGATAGACTCAGCCTCAGCCTGAGCGGGCTCCTCGAGCTCGTCAACAGATGCTGCGAAGTCCTCACCCTGGTGAGCCTCGATAACAGCGTCAGCCATCTTACCTGCGATGAGCTTTACTGCACGGATAGCGTCATCATTACCGGGGATAACATAATCGATCTCATCAGGATCGCAGTTTGTATCAACGATAGCAACGATCGGAATACCGAGTCTTCTTGCCTCAGATACAGCGAGGTGCTCCTTCTTTGTATCAACGATGAAGAGAGCAGCAGGAAGGTGATCCATTCCTACGATACCGCCGAGGTTAAGGTCAAGCTTAGCCATCTCGAGCTTGAGCTTAGCAACTTCCTTCTTAGGGAGAAGGTCAAAGTGACCGTTCTGCTCCATCTCACGGAGCTCAAGAAGTCTTGCAACTCTTGTCTTGATTGTCTTGAAGTTTGTGAGAGTACCGCCGAGCCATCTGTTGTTTACATAGAACTGACCGCATCTTTCAGCCTCTTCCTTGATGGAATCCTGAGCCTGCTTCTTTGTACCTACGAAGAGGATATCGCCCTTCTCAGCGAGTTCCTTCATAGCGTCATAAGCCTCGTCAATCTTCTTGACAGTCTTCTGAAGGTCGATGATGTGGATGGTGTTTCTCTCTGTGAAGATGTACTCCTTCATCTTAGGGTTCCATCTTCTTGTCTGGTGACCGAAATGCACGCCTGCTTCAAGCAGCTGCTTCATTAAAATAACTGGCATAAAAATAATCCTCCTTGTTTTTCTTCCGTAAGACCTTACTTTCCCTGAAAGCACAAAGATTTTTCGTCTTACGTGTTTTTTATGCCCGTGTATATTAACAAATAGATTGGAAACAGGCAAGTTTTATTTTATTATCTCCTGTGGAAAGGTTGGATAATCTATGGAACTAACTACTTATCAGAAAGATTTTTTGGAGAAACTCATCAGCATTAAATCCACCGGCGGAGTACCGGCTGAAGGTGCCCCCTACGGCGAAAAGCCCCGTGAAGCTTTAGATTTCTTCCTAAGCGAGGCCTCTAAAGCAGGCATGCGGACAGGTGTTACCGGTGACAGAGCAGGCTGGGTGGAATTCGGCGAAGGCGAGCGTCTCATAGGGATCGTATGTCACCTGGATGTTGTTCCCGCAGGCGAAGGTTGGAATTCAGACCCGTTTACACTTACTTTTGCGGATTCCGATAACGGTCAGATGATGGCAGCAAGAGGAATCATTGACGATAAAGGTCCTGCGGCAGCGTCATTCTTTGCAATGAAAGAACTGCTCGACGAAGGCAAAGAACCTTCAAACTACAGAGTACGTCTTATTCTCGGCACCGACGAAGAGCGTTCATGTTCCTGTGTCGAATACTATGCAGAGCATGAAGAGATACCTGAATTCTCCATAACTCCCGACGGAATGTTCCCGGTTGTCTACTGTGAGAAGGGTATCCTCCACATCATGTTATTCGGCGGCAACGAGAACAATCTTAAAGCTGACTGCGGCACGGCAGTCAATATGGTCCCTGCGAATGCCAAGTGTACGATAGGTGACGATGAGATCCTGGTAACCGGCAAACCTGCTCACGCATCAAGGCCCGAACAGGGCATAAATGCGATCAGCCTTCTTGCAGAAGCAGTTGAATCCTTCGGATATGATCTCAATGATTATCCTGTACTTAAGTTCGTTAAAGACTTCGATCAGGCATTATTCACAGGATGCAGCATAACCGATGAATCAGGCTCCCTCACATCAAATATCGGAGTATTGAAGGCCGAGGAAAACGAATGCGCTCTTTACCTTGATTTCAGAATACCGATGTCATTCAGTATGGATGAAGTATTTAATAATATTAAGGCAAAAGCCTCCGAATACGGTCTCGATGCCGAGATCGTCTCTTCAATGGATCCGATCTACAAGGACAGGAACCATCCGTCCGTCAAAAAGCTTACCGATATATGGTCACGCCACATGGATAAGTTTACGGATTTTAAAGAAGAATACAGAGAACAGTTTACTGAGGCTATAGCGATCGGCGGCGGCACATATGCGCGTCATATCCCCAACACTATCGCCTTCGGAACGCAGACTCCCTGGATTGAAGACAGATGCCATCAGGCAAATGAATCCGTAGCAGTAAACGATTTCATCGAGTGGGTAAATATAATAAAGGAGTATATCGAAACAGCTTAAGAAGGCCGGTTCATATTTCCTGTCCGGTATCCTCTGATATCTACCGACACATAGCGGTATCCGAGTTCCCGGAAACGGGCATCAATACATAAACGCACATCGTCCCTCATGATATATCCCATATCCTGAGGGATTACTTCTATCCGTGCAAGATCTCCGTGGGTCCTCACCCGGTATTGCTTTAACCCTAAAGACTTCAGGAAATCCTCTGCCTTTTCGATGCGTAAAAGGCCTTCAGCAGTAATCCTGTCACCTTGAGGGATCCTCGTGGCAAGGCAAGCAAACGACGGCTTGTTCCATGTATTAAGGCCCGCCGCCTCCGAAAGCTTACGGATCTCTTCCTTTGTAAGCCCCGCTTCCTTCAGCGGGCTTCGTATCCCAAGTTCCTTTAAAGCCTTCATACCCGGACGGTAATCAAACTCATCGTCGGCATTAGTGCCTTCTGCTACTGTATCTGCTCCTATTTCTTCCGCCTTCTTAAGTATCAGAGAGAACAAGGCCTTCTTACAGATATAGCAGCGTTCCTTGGGGTTATCGCAGAACTCCTCCATAGCAAGAGGATCGTAATCCAAGGTAATAAGCTCTATCCCCTGTTCCCTGCAAAAAGACTCCGCCTCACATATCTCGGAATCAGGGATAAGACACGATCTTACCAGAAGAGCGGTAACGTTTTCGCCCAAAACTTCACGGGCTGTCATAAGAAGATAAGTCGAATCAACACCTGCGGAGAATGCAACAACGATCCTCCCCATAGACTTAAGATTATCTTCAAGAAGCTTTTTCTTATCCGATACCGTCAAGATTCTTTCTTACCTCGTCTATACCGAGTCCGTTCTCCTTTGCTATGCGGGAGACATCGTCATATTCGTACTTAACACGCTTAACGCCGTATCCCGAAGACACCTTGCGTCTCACCTTGCCGTAAGCTGTATCCACAGTCTCGATGCGTCTGTCGAGAACATAACGTTCCGTCTTAACTTCGCGTATTCCGAGCGTAGTTGTGTACTTAAACAAAGTATTAACCATCTTCTCCTTGGAAGTTTCCTTACATATAACGCGGATAAGCGTACCGGGACGCGACTTCTTCATACCTATCGGTACGGTAAACACCTCATTTGCCCCCTCATCGAAAAGCTGATTCACGGCAAAAGAGATCTCCTCGGCAGTCATATCATCGACATTACAGGAAAGCTCAGTTATCCCCTCTGTCTTATCTTCGGTATCACCAAGAAGAGCACGCACCGTATTCGCGGCAGCAAAGTCCTTCTTTCCCATCCCGTAACCTATGGAATTAACTTTCATCAAAGGCATCTCACCGAAGCGGTCTGCATAATACTTAAGAAGCGCGGCTCCCGTGGGAGTACAAAGCTCACCTTCGATCTTTCCGCCATAAACCGGTATACCTTTAAGTATATAAGCTGTAGCAGGAGCGGGTACGGGAAGTATGCCGTGTGCACACTTAACCTTCCCGAATCCCACATGGACCGGAGATACTATAACTTCATCGGGTTCGATCTCATTCATAAGAAGACATACGGCTGTGATGTCAGCAACAGCATCCATAGTACCGACCTCATGGAAATGGATCTCACTTACGGGCACACCGTGCACGTGGCTCTCGGCTTCCGCAATGATCTTATAAACCGCAAGGATATCAAGCTTAACCATAGTAGGCAGATCAAAAGAATGCACCATATGCTCTATTTCATGCATACCGCTGTGATGGTGGTGGTGATGATGTCCTTCTTCATGAATATGCTCATCCTCTTCTTCACCGTCTACAGTTACTGTAATATGAGTTCCCGTAATCCCGCACTTAACGGACTTTTCTTTAACATACTTTATCTTCGGTATATTAAGAGAATTCAATCTGTCAACAAACGCATCAGGATCAGGAAGAAGTTCAATTAAAGCCGCAGTAAGCATGTCACCTGCTGCACCCATTCCGCAATCAAGATATAACGTCTTCATTTCTGACCTCCATATGGTTGATCATACTTGCAAGATATCCCGCGCCGAAGCCGTTATCGATATTTACCACCGATACGCCGCTCGCACAGGAATTAAGCATCGAAAGCAATGCCGACAGACCTTCAAACGAAGCTCCGTAACCGACACTCGTCGGAACCGCGATAACCGGGCAATCAGCAAGGCCTCCGACTACACTTGCCAGTGCACCTTCCATACCCGCTATTGCTATGATCACACTCGCACTCATTATGTCTTCTTTATGTGACAGGAGTCTGTGAAGCCCCGCGACTCCGACATCATAAAGTCTTCTTACCTTATTGCCGTGAAGTTCGGCTGTTAAAGCAGCCTCTTCGGCTACCGGAATATCGGATGTTCCGCCCGTTGCGACAACTATCGTTCCGATTCCGTCAGGCTCGGGGATCTGACCTTTATACGCAGTCTTTGATACCGGATCGTATGTAAGTTCATGCTTAACGGGAATATGGTCATAGGATTCCTTTGAAAGACGCGTAATAAGTATCCTTTCCTCAGTATCCGACATTTTCTCAAGAATAGCATTGATCTGTCCGGGGGTCTTACCCGCTCCGTATATAACCTCGGGAGCCCCCTGTCTTATCTTCCTGTGAAGATCGACCTTGGCGAACCCTAAGTCCTCAAAGGGTTGGACCTTCAACTTTAAAAGCGCATCATCAACAGATAATGCGCCGTTTTTTACATCTTCCAATATCTTCCTGGTATCGGTATTCATGCGTTCTTCTTAACAAGTGATGAACGTACGACACCCTTGGGGTCCTTGATAAGAACAATAACAAGCCAGATCATAAGCCCCAATGCAACTGCCGATACTCCCAGGAACGCATCGTTCTGCATATCAGCAACGGAAGGATTAAAGAATGCATCGCCCACCTCAACATACTCGAACACTGCATCGACAGACCACATCAACGATGCACCCCAGTAGATCAATGCAAGTGTTCCTACACGCATATTTGTTTTACCGTAAGTTACATACCAGATAACCGTACTGATAATAGCTGCAAATACAGTAATAAGAAGTGTCATCTTACGCCTCCTTTCGCATCTGCACGCGAAGGTTTAGAAGCCTTCTTCTCCATATAAGATGTCACTATAACCATACCTGCCCACATCAGTGTAACAACAACTGCCATTGAGACACCTACTGTCGCCATCTCATGTAAAACCTCGGACATTTCTTCAGGATTACCGGCTGCCGTAAGGAACGGGAACCACGGCACTATCTCACCATGCCAGATATGCTCGAATGCAAGAAGAGCAGAACCGCCCCAAAGAAGGTTATTAAGCCATTTTATCTTACCGACTACGGAAGGAGCTTCTGTGTTCTTGTACTTGGAATCCAAAGCCTTGGAGATAACAGTAGTAACTACGGCTTCAGCTGCGGGGACTAGGAAACATGCCATGTAAGGACCCTCCTGTCAATAAAGTTTAATAAGGTGATATTATCACATGCGCTAAGCAGAAAAAAATCAAATTGACAGCATATTTGTAGTATTTACGAATTGTTAACCGTAAAAAACACCCGCCGGCATTAACCGACGGGTGCTTCGTTATTCATCTTTTATAACGATCAGAATTCGGAAGGAAGCTCCAAAGTTCTGTCAGCGTTAAGCTGCTTACACTTCTCGATGAATGTGGAAAGAGGAACGTTTCTAACCTGTTGGTTGGAGCCTCTTACATTTACGGAAACCTGCTCAGCAGCAGCTTCCTCATTACCGAGAACGAGGATATAAGGATCCTTCATATTCTTGAATCTCTTGATCTTGTCTCTCATGTTGATATCGCTGTAATCAACCTCAACACGGATACCTGCTTCCTTCAAAGCAATCTCAACCTTCTTGGCATACTCGTTGTGCTCTTCTCTGATAGGTACGATAGCAACCTGGAAAGGATTGAGCCAGAAAGGATATGCACCCTTGAAGTGCTCGGTGATGATACCGATAAATCTCTCGAGGGAACCGAAGATAGCTCTGTGGATAACGATAGGCATCTTCTGGGAACCATCCTGATCAACGTATGTGAGCTCGAAGTTATGAGGGAGCTGGAAGTCGAGCTGTACAGTACCGCACTGCCACTCTCTTCCGAGAGCATCCTTGATCTGAAGGTCGATCTTCGGTCCG
>CADAXO010000055.1 GCA_902791885.1 Oscillospiraceae bacterium
TTGATGTGTTGTCAGTTGTGCTGATTTTTGCCGGGATTGTGATTATGATGATCAATCTTAAGTTAGCTCATCTTGTGATGCATAAGGTGAACGGAAAAATCGAGATTACTTGAGTTTGTTCCGCTCGCGCATTTCTTTGAAGAATTTAAGCATTAATTCGGAGCATTCTTCTTCCATGACGCCGCCTTCGAATTCGACTTTATGATTGTGGCCGTGTTCAACATTGAAGATGTCGTTGCATGAACATACCGCGCCTGACTTGGGTTCATATGCGCCGAAGTATACTTTCCTTATTCTCGATTGGACGATCGCGCCGGAACACATTGTGCAGGGCTCGAGGGTTACATACATATCCATATCATTAAGACGCCAGTCCCCTAGCTTCTTGCAGGCTTTATCAATCGCGATAACCTCTGCATGCATCAGCGCATTGGACTTGGTAAGCTTCAGATTATGCGCACGGACAAAGACCTTACCATCCTTGACGATGACACAGCCTATTGGGCACTCTTTCTTTTCGTAAGCTTTCTGCGCTTCCTTGAGCGCCTCTTTCATGAATTTCTTGTGTATGTCTTCCATGGGCAAGATTATAACGTATCAGCGGCCTTCTGTAATTAATACCTTACTGAATCTGTGTAGCAACAAAGACCAACAGGGCAATATCGATTATAAGTGCCAGGGGGACAAGAACCTTGAATTTGATCTTCTTGGTCTTGTGGTGGAAAGTGTACATCGCAATCAGCGCTCCGAGTGATCCCCCGATGAATGCCAGAAGTATGAGAACCTTTTCCGGGATCCTCCAGAGATCCTTCTTGGCCTTGAATTTATCGATTCCATAAACTGCGAAAGTGATAACGCTCATAATGGCTATATATATTAATAAGTATTTCATATCTTTAATCCTTATATAGATGTTTCCCTAATTCTATCTGTTTGAAATCTTTTGGTCGAGTGTTGGCTGAGTTGTTGTCTCAACTTGAATGTGAGCCAACGTTTGAGCCCGACAACACACCAATTGCAGCGGATCACAGGCAATTTTGGCACTCGTGCACAAATCATCGGAGGGGCAGCGGCAAATAAACGAACAAAAAATCAAGAAAAATCGATAAAAGTCCTTGCATAACAAAAAAGTTACATATACAATACAAATCGTGGAGGAAAGTGGTACTAAACGACAGAAATGTGGTAATCCGTGTCACTAACTCGGCTGGTAGTTACTAACAGCCTTGATACCGGTTATTTAAGTGTCTATACAGCTGAAGACTTCCGTAAAGTTTCCGCACAGTTAAAGGCCCTCAATTCTATGGACCCCAAGGTCAGAAAGCTCAAAAGAGAGATCATTGGTGAGTCTTTGGAGTGCACTGTTGATACGCAGGGCAGAATTAAGGTGTCTGATGAGCTGTGGGAAAGAATAGGAGCTAACCACGGTGACGAGATCTGCGTATTCGACATCGACGGTAAGCTCGAGATCTGCACTAAGGCTCACTACGACGAAGAGGATCACGATATCTCTTCGATTGAAGGTCTTGAGACCACTTACTTCGTAGAAGGTCTGTGATGGGAGAGGCTGCGCAGGGAGAGTTTGTTCATATCCCGGTTCTCTTCGATGAGTGCATGGAGGCTCTTGCCATAAAGCCTGACGGGATCTATGTGGACTGTACGGCAGGCGGCGGAGGCCACAGTGAGGGGATACTTTTAAGACTCTCCTCAAAGGGGATGCTGATATCCCTGGATAAGGATGATGAGGCGCTTGCAACATGCAGGGAGAAGGCCGAAGCTCATCCTGATAAGAACTGGAAGTTAATTAAGTCGGATTTCTCGCATGTTGCAGAGGTCCTGGACGAAATGAACATTGACAAGGTTGACGGAATACTTGCAGACCTCGGAGTCTCATCACACCAGATCGACACGGCAGAGCGCGGTTTCTCGTACGCTGTTGACGGACCTCTGGATATGAGGATGGATGAGACTCAGAAGCTCTCGGCTTACACGGTGGTTAACACTTACGGTGAGAAGGAGCTTGAGGAGATCTTCAGGCTTTACGGGGAGGAGCGTTACGCGGGAAGGATAGCGTCGGGCATTGTAAGAGACAGGAAGGAGAAGCCTTTCACATCTACTTTGCAGCTCGCGAAAAGCATCGCTTCATACATGCCCTCGAAAGCAAGATATGAGGATCAGCATCCGGCCAGGAGATGTTTCCAGGCAATAAGGATCGAGGTCAATCACGAGCTTGATTCCGTCAGAATGTTATTGCAGGAAGGACCCAAGAGATTAAGCGACGGCGGCAGAATGGCTGTCATAAGCTTCCACTCTCTCGAGGACCGCATTGTAAAGGAAGAGTTCAGAACTTTACAGGATCCCTGCACATGTCCCAAGGACTTCCCCGTATGCGTATGCGGCAAGAAGAGCCTCGGGAAGGTTCTTACCAGAAAGCCAATTACGGCAGGTGAGGACGAATTAAAAAGGAACAACAGATCCCACAGCGCGAAGCTTCGGGTCTTTGAAAGAATAGAGCAGAGGGGGCAGTGAAGATGTCTTCGGTTAAGACAAACGAGTTTTATACGGAAGTATATGTACCTATTTCCAAGAAGGTGTATGAATACCCTGCTCTTAATGTTATGGACGAAGAGGAGAAGAAGGCTGAGCTTGCTAAGGAGCAGCAGAAGAAGATCAAGAGAGCTACAAGAAGCAGAGCTTTCGAGACTGTTATTGCTATCGGACTTATAATTTTCGTCGGTGCGTTTTTTATGTTACTTATCAATCCGCAGGTAGGCCTTGCGGAGCTTGCAAAAGACAACTCGGATCTCAAGGATGATATAGCGGTGTTGAAGAGAAATATCCTTGACTCTGAGGAGGACGTTAACGGTATAACAGATATGGACAGTATCAGAGCGCAGGCACTCGCTCTCGGTATGCAGGACCCGAATGCAAATCAGGTCGTAACCATCCCGATGCCTGAGGATGACAAACTCGTAACTATGGTATCATATGACGAGGAGTTCGGAATCAGCGAGGAGGCGTATGACAGCGCTGTGGAAGCTCTGACAAACTACTACCTCGAAGAAGAAGCATCGGAATGAGTGAAGACAGAAATATCAGTAAAGAAAATCCAATTCCGGATCATCCTGAGAAGAGCAAAAATGAGAGAGTATCACTTGGATTTACTCTCGCTATTTATGCCCTGATCGGGCTTTTCGCGCTTTATCTTATAGGCAATCTTTACAAGACCACTGTCATCGATTACGACACGTATGCGAGAGCTGCTTCCGATCAGCAGTGGAGACTTATGTCCTACGAAGCTGACCGCGGTGTTATCTACGACGCGAACAACATGCCTGTCGCTTCAAATACCTATAACTACACAGTCGTAATCTCGCCTAAGATCTTAATGTCCAGTACCGAGATCGCGAACGGCACTCTTACAAGATCCCAGCTTATCGCGGATATGTCCGAGCTTCTTCAGATGCCCGCGTCAGATATCGAGGAAGTACTTCCGGTGGATCCCGATGATGCTACGGATGAAAGAAACGATGTCGCAGGTATGGACCTTATACGAAACCTCGAAGCTGAGCTTGCAGATCCTGCGAAGACATACTGCATACAGCATCAGCTCTCGGGTATCTCATTCCTCGCGGTGCCTCAAAGATACTATAACTACGGAAGCCTTGCGGCGCAGATCATCGGTTATGCAAGCAACGACGGTGTCAGCCTTAACGGTGTATACGGACTTGAGGCTTACTACAACAGCGTGCTCTCAGGTTCCGACGGTTACAGATACTCTGAGGTTGACCAGGGAACAGAAGGCGTTCTTCCTTATTCAGACGCCATCACACAGCCTGCCGTAAACGGTAATAACCTTGTACTTAATATCGATATCAATATCCAGAGGATCGCAGAGGAAGTCTGCCGAAGCGCTTATATCCAGTATGCGCCGAGAGACGGTATCTGCGCCATCGTAATGAACCCTTATACCGGTGCGGTCCTCGCGATGGTATCGCTTCCCGACTATGACCTTAACGATCCTTACGGAATCCCTTACGGCATGGATGCGGTCGTGTGGAATGCGATGGATGATGACGAACAGGTCGAGTATCTGATGGGTAACGTCTGGCGTAACAGATGCATCTCCGATACATACGAGCCGGGTTCGACATTTAAGGCTCTTACGACATGTATCGCATTCGAAGAGAATCTCACGAACGAGAACGAGCAGTTCTCCGATGCGCCTATCCAGGTGTCCGATATCGATACGATCTCCTGCTGGCTTCAGAAGCAGAACGGCGGTAACCACGGAATCGAGACCCTGCGTCAGGGATTCGAGAATTCGTGTAACCCTATCTTCGTTCAGCTCGCGCAGAGAATAGGCGTAAGCAGATACTACAGATATGTTCACATGTTCGGATTCTACGAGACGACAGGTATCGATCTTCCGGCTGAAGGAACGGGTATCTTTCATACCGACCCTACCGTCATCGATATGAGCTGTCTTTCATTCGGTGAGTCTGCAACGGTTACACCTATCCAGCTTCTTAACTCTTACTGCGCTATCGTTAACGGAGGCAATCTTATGGTGCCTCACGTTGTTCACTATATAACTGATGAGAACGGCAACATCGTCGATGAGATCGAGCCTGAGGTCATAAGAACGATCTTCTCAGAGGACACATGTGAGAGAGTAAGACAGCTCATGATCGACGTTGTAGACGAAGGTACAGGTTCTGCAGGTCAGGTTCCGGGATATTATGTTGCCGGTAAGACCTCGACATCCACGATCGAGAACGGTGAGATGGCAGGCGCACACGTACTTTCATTCTCTTGTTTCGCACCTTCATACGATCCGCAGATCGCGGTGCTCGTAGTTCTTAACAAGCCTGCAGAGAATTCGGTAGGTTCATCCGCTGCGGCTGCTACTGCAGCGAGAATAGTTGAAAGCACGCTCCGTTACATGGGCGTTCCGAGAGTTCTTACTGCAGACGATTACGATCAGCTCACGACACGATACTGGGTACAGCCCGTCGTCGGACTTACGGCCACAGAGGCTGCATCGAGGATCGGTTACAACGGAATCTCCAGTGTATACGGCGCGACCAACATGACGGCCGAGACCATAGTAGGTTACACATATCCTTCAACCGATGCTCAGCTTTACAGCTCCGGTATCGTAATGCTCTATCCCGAAGGCGAGAACACGCAGATGCTCACAAGCTCCGTGCCGAATCTTTCCGGCAAGACTGCGATCGAGTGTATGGAAGCTTTAAGAGACGCTAACCTGAACTGCCTCATTGAAGGCGATGTCATGGGTATATGCGTAAGTCAAAGCGATATGGCGGGAAGCACGGTATTCTCGGGTTCCATCGTCACGGTAACACTTGAGGATACGAATGTTGTTCCCGATTCTTCGGAAGCCGTAACGGAGCCTGAGAGCGAGGATGGCGTGGTATCCGATGACGGCGAAGAGACTGAAGAGACGGAAGGAATGGTAGGCTGATATGAATTACGGCGAGTATACATTGGTAACAGGACAGATCCCGGAGAGTATCACCTCGGTCGAATTTGACTCGCGCAAGATAGTTTCCGGAAGTCTTTTCGTTGCGGTAAAAGGCTTTAATTCGGACGGGCATGCTTTTATAAAGTCAGCTCTCGAAAAGGGTGCGTCCCTGATAGTAACAGACGCTTCTGACTGCCCTTATTCAGATGATGAACTTAAAGAAATGGCAGAGCCTTCCGGGGCGTGTGTGATTAAGGTTGCAGATTCACGTAAGGCTTCTGCTTACCTCGCGGCCGAGTTCTTTGATCACCCCGAGCAGAAGCTTCACATGATCGGTATCACGGGTACCAAGGGTAAGACCACGATATCGTTCATGCTGGCAGATATTCTCGAGACGGCCGGAAGAAAGAGCGGACTTATCGGAACCGTTTATGACATCGTAGACGGCGAGAAGATACATGCAGCACATACGACACCTGAGGCGCGCGATAACTATGAACTTCTTAAGAAAATGACCGACTGCGGTTCAGACACATGTGTTATGGAAGTCAGCAGCCAGGGCCTGAAGCTCGACAGAGTTTACGGTATCGGTTATGAGATCGGATGCTTTACTAATTTCTACGAAGACCATATCGGAGGCAATGAGCATCCCGATATGGCAGATTATCTTAACTGCAAACTTAAGATGTTCGAGCAATCAAAGGTTGCTGTTATCAATATGGATACGCCGGTAAGCGGTGACTTCTTCTGCAAGGCCCGAATGTGCGGATGTCAGATCGTAACGTACGGTCTTTCCGATACATGCGATGTACAGGCATATAACCTCGAGAACGGCATTAAGGACGGACGTGCGGGAACGACGTGCGGGAACTTACTTCGATGTTACGTGTCCCTGGTATAACGGAAAGTTCTTCGTAGCGATCCCGGGTCAGTTCAATGTCTATAATGCTCTTTGTGCATTGACGGCGGCATTCCTTTCGGGAGTTAAGCCGGATGCAGTGGAAAGAAGTCTCGCAGCCATCGAAGTTCCCGGAAGACTTCAGCCTGTTAAGAACGATCTCGGTATCACGATCCTGGTCGACTATGCGCATAATGCGGCAAGTCTTGAGAACGTATTGGATACGTTGAAAGAGACGACTGAAGGACGTGTCATCACGGTGTTCGGATGCGGCGGTGACAGGTCGCATACAAGAAGATTCGAGATGGGCGATGTGTCGGGCAATAAGTCGGATTATACGATCGTAACATCCGATAATCCCCGAACCGAGGATCCGATGGTCATCATAGGTCATATCGTATCGGCGATCGAGAAGACCGGCGGCAGATTCGAGACTGTTGCTGACAGAGCGGAAGCTATCCATAAGGCAATTGAGATCGCGGACCCGGGAGACATAGTTCTTATCGCGGGCAAGGGTCATGAGGATTATCAGATATTTAAGGATAAGACAATTCATTTCGACGACGTTGAGACCGCATCGGAGGCGGCAAGGAGAATAAAGGAGGACAGGTCATGAGAAGGATGTTCTCTTTCGATGAAGTTGTCGCTGCAGTAGGCGGAACAGTCGTTAACCGTAAGGGTGCATTAAGCGGAACGGTGTTTATATCGGGAGTCTCGACTGACACCAGAACGATTGAAGAGGGCAACATATATATCGCCTTGAAGGGCGAGAACTTCGACGGACATAATTACACAGATCAGGCAGTGGCGAAGGGTGCATGCGCGGTTATCGTAAACAGCGCGACCAAGGTTCCTTCGAATGCTGTCGGCATCGTTGTTAAGGATACGCTCAAGGCGTTGGGAAGTATCGCGGAGCACTACAGATTCAAGCTCGGCTGTAAGGTTATCGCAGTCACGGGTTCCGTCGGCAAGACAACCACAAGAGAGATCATCAAGGCTGCACTTGAGCCTTCATTCCTCGTGTGGTCGACAAAGAATAATCTTAATAATGAGATAGGTCTTCCGCAGACTATCCTCTCGGCTCCCGAAGGAACCAAAGTCCTCGTGGTCGAGATGGGTATGAGAGGAAGAGGACAGATAGATTATCTTACGAATATCGCTCATCCCGATATCGCTGTAATAACCAATGTCGGTTATTCGCATATCGGTATATTGGGATCAAGAGAAGAGATCAGAGCCGCGAAAGCTGAGATCATCAACGGCCTTACGGAACAGGGTGTTCTGCTGGTTAACGGTGACGACGATTTCCTTTTCGATTATGTAAGAAACGTGATACCGCTTAACAACGGCCTTGCGGCAGTGTCCGTGAGTGATAAGCTTGACGGCAATGTGATGAACTGCCCTGTACTGATGACAGCATATAACCTTAAGGAGAACGACGGCACTGACTTCGATGTGAAGCTCGCATCAGGAGATAAGTCGAACACGATCGAGGGTGTGCACATTGCTTTGGACGGTGAGCATAACGTCAGAAACGCATGCTTTGCCATCATGTGCGCGGTTCTCCTTAAAGCCGATATGGAGAAGACTAAAGAAGCACTTTCTTCTTACTTGCCTATGGACGGAAGAGGCAAGACCTACAGAGGCACGAAGTACACTGTCATTAACGATGCATACAATGCATCGCCCGAGTCTATGGCGGCAGCATTTAAGAACCTCGACAGAACGAATCCCGGAAGCCGCAAGATCGCGGTCCTCGGAGGAATGCTCGAGCTGGGTGATGAATCTTCATCTCTTCATGAGCAGACCGGAAAGGAATGCGGCAAGTACGGTTTTGACAAGATAATCGTCACCGGAGATGACCGTAAGGCGTTCATCAAAGGTCTTAAGAGTGTAAGATCTGATGCTGTTGTGGTATCATGCGCAGATACCGACGAAGTAAGACATGCGGTAAATGATGTTATAAAGCAGGGAGATACGGTTCTTTTCAAGGCTTCGCACTCATTCGGATTCGAGAAGCTCGCGAAAGAGTATATTGATAATGACTAAGATACATACACAAAAGCAGGCCAACATACCTTTGATCCTGATGATGTTCGCGATCGTCGTGTTCGGCCTTGTCATACTCTATTCCGTATCGGGTCCCGCGGGTTACGCGAAGGAAAGCCACGACTCTGCTTTCTATCTTAAAAAGCAGATCATATTCACCTTATTAGGTCTCGCGGTAGCGCTGATAATAGCGTTCCTGCCGGTTAATTTCTTCAAGCATCCCGCGATCTTCATGACCGCTTATGCCGTGAGTCTGGGACTTGCCGTGGCGGTAAAGCTTATAGGTAAAGAGATCAACGGTGCGAGAAGATGGATCATCGTAGGTCCTATAGAGATCCAGCCGTCGGAGGTCTGTAAGGTTGGCCTTATAATAGCGCTTGCGGGCTACAGAGAATACATAGTGCGGCTTCGTGCGAAGGGCGGACTTAAGTCATCGTCGGGTAAGAGACAGGCTTGGAATCACGCTTTCTTCGACTTCATCCTTCCTGTCGGCGCATGCCTTCTGGTCGACGTGTTTATCCTTTTCGAGCCGCACTTCTCGTGCTTCCTTATTATCGGCGTCATCGTATTCATGTGCACATTGAATTCGGGCGCAGGTATAAGAGCATGGTTCCTGGGAGGCCTTACGCTTCTTCTTGCAGGCATCATATTCGTATCCGTTTATACGGCGGTCAACCCGAACTTCAGAAAGAACTTCGCACACGTTTACCAGAGACTTAACATCTTCGCGGCGACGAGCGGTGACGAGGAGGTCGAGGTAACGGAGGACGAGACCCGTCAGGTTACGAATGCCCATAACGCTTTGGGCTCGGGCGGTATGTGGGGCAGAGGCCTCGGAAGCTCCCGTGCCAAGTACAACTACGTATCTGAGGCCCAGAACGACTACATCTTCTCCATCTATGTAGAGGAAACGGGCTTCGTCGGAGGCGCGGTCCTCATATTCATATATCTTTGTATGTTTGCATTATTCGTGCAGGTTATCCTGAGGGCGAACTCTGTCTTCTCGAGGATGCTTGCCACGGGTTGTACGACGCTCATAGTGGTGCAGGTCGTGCTTAATATCGCCGTTGAGCTTCAGGTCATACCGTCGACGGGCGTTACGCTTCCTTTCGTAAGTTACGGCGGATCCGCTCAGATCCTCCTTCTTGCGGCATACGGACTTATACTCTGTGTATCAAGAAGCGGAACCTCGCCCAAAATCAACGCTAAGAAAGAGGTGACTGCATGAAGCGCTTCATAGTTACGGGCGGCGGTACATCAGGACACATCAATCCCGCCATAACGATAGCTGATGCGTTGATGGCTCATTACGGCCCCGGTGAAGGATGCGAGATCATCTTTACGGGACGTAAGGAAGGTCTTGAGGGAGAGCTCGTTCCGAAGGCCGGTTATGAGCTTAAGGATATTAGCGCGAAGCCTTTCCCCATGAAACCGTCGCTTCGTATGGTCAAGGCCTTCATGGCACTTCGAAAAGGCAAGAAGCAGTGCAAGCAGATCATACGTGACTTTAAACCCGATGCCGTTATAGGTACGGGCGGCTATGTATGCGCACCTTTGCTCGATGCCGCATCTTCCCTTAAGGTGCCGGTCGTAATACACGAAGCCAACGCATTCCCCGGAAGGGCAAACCGTCTCATGGGCAGGAAAGCAAGCCTCGTTCTGACGGGCTTTCCCAACCTCGAAAAGGTTTTTCCGAAGGCCGGCAAGGTTATCTATACCGGTAACCCGATAAGATCGGTAATGGCTCATACAGACCGCCTTGAATCCAGAGAGAAGTTAGGTCTTGCTCCTGACGATAAGATGGTATTCGCGATGGGCGGAAGCTTAGGATCAAAGACTATAAACGACTTCATGATTGAGGCGGCGGGAAGACCTGAATTCAGGTCCGTTAAGTTCGTCCTGGGAACAGGCAAGCAGCAGACTTCGAAGTTATCGGAGACACCGCTTCCTTCTAACCTTGAGACTTATGAATACATTACGAATACCAACGAGTTCATGGCGGCAGCCGATGTCTCCATCACAAGATCGGGAGCGGTTACATGCGCCGAGACGGCTGCGTTGGGTTCATGTTCGATAATGGTTCCTTACCCGTATGCCGCACAGGATCATCAGACGTTTAATGCGTCGTCCTTCGAGAAGATCGGAGGATGCATTCTGATGCCGGATAAGGACGTTGCCGAAGGAAAGCTTTTCGCTGTGCTTGAAGAGCTTCTTAACGATGAGCCGAAGCGCATGAGTATGAGGGAAAACGCGAAGAAACTCGCGGTGCTCGACTGCGATGAGAAGATAGTAAATGCGATAGGGGAACTTATCGGGGCGTGAGTGAAGACAAGGAAAAGAAGCCCGTAGAGGATCAGGAGAAGGAATCTGCGGAGAAGGTCTCGGAGGAAAAGGCCGAAGAGAAAGACGGTGTAGTCATCGTCAGTGCGGAAGCGCCCGAATCTTCAGAAGATGATGCCGAAGAGAAGACTGAGGAAAAAGCTGAAGAGAAGCCTGAAGAGCATGAAGCTCCTAAACATGAATCCCATAAAGCGGAATCACATAAAGATCTTCTTAAGCCGTTGAGGATGGGAAAGAAGAGACGCGGCGGTATGCCTGCGCCTCAGCGTGAATATCTTAAGGATTTCCCTTATGATTTCAAGACCGTGCTTTTATTCCTGTTCGCGATATCTATGATCGTATTCATATGGTCTGTTATCTTTAATCCTTCCATGAGGATCGAGAGGATCGAGATCAACGGCAATTACGAATTCTCGGATGACGTTATCATGGATGAACTTGATATCCATATCGGCGACCATATCCTTAAACCTACGATATTCAGAGCGATGGCACTTGAAGGAAGTACGCCCTATATTCAGGATATTAGCGTACATATAAGTTTCCCGTCGGCCATCGTAATTAACGTTACCGAGAGACACAGACTTGCATATATTAAAGTACCGGACGGCTACGCCGCTATAGATGCTGAAGGCGTGATCCTGGATTTCCAGACGTTCGATACTGAAGATGTTCATCCGGTAATGTGCGGCCTTGACCTCGACAGTGTGGTCATCGGCCAGAGGACCGATATAACCGACAGCCTTAAGTTCAGAAAGATGATACTGGTGTTGGGTGCCGTTCTTGATGCGGACAGGGGTTCGAGCAGAAATGACGGCTATCACTTCTACGACAGCGTGCAGGAGATCAGAGTTGTCTCTTCCGGACTTATATTCTTAACTGTTGAACTTCCTGACGGAACGGTCCTTCAGGTTAAGCTTGACGGTGTTGAGAACATTGATGAGAACATGCAGTGGCTGCTTTATGCTATCAGGGCAGACGCGTTCGAAGGCCTTCCTGCGGGCTCTCTTGATATGACCGAGGAAGAGAAGATCTACCGTGCCTACAACTTCTAATATATTTATGTAATATACATGTTATTTGCATTAGCTCCCAAAAAAGTTTAACATTAGGCGGGAAAAATATGAGTTTTCTATTGTGGACGTACAACATTTAGTATAAAATTCATTTGATTGTACTATATATAGGAAATTGAAGTACATTAAGACAGATAATTGGAGGATCTGACAATGTCTGATAAGAGAGGTTTTGTTCTGGACGAGGATCATTTCGCCACTATTAAGGTAATCGGCTGCGGCGGCGGAGGCTGTAACGCGGTTGACAGAATGATCGACAGCGGAGTTCAGGGAATTGAATTTATATCGATCAACAGTGATAATCAGGCACTTGCAAGAACCAAGTCCTCCATTAAAGTACAGATCGGTGAGAAGGTCACAAGAGGTCTCGGATGCGGAGCTGATCCCAGCGTAGGTGAGAGAGCTGCAGAGGAGTCCAAGGACGAGAT
Organism: Oscillospiraceae bacterium; assembly: GCA_902791885.1. The sequence goes on from CADAXO010000055.1 coordinate 12,280, forward strand.
CGCCGAGGCTATCTCCAATACGGATATGCTCTTTATCACTGCCGGTATGGGCGGCGGTACAGGTACAGGATCTGCTCCGGTAGTAGCTCAGATCGCTCAGGAGCTCGGAATCCTTACAGTTGCAGTAGTTACAAGACCTTTCGGATTCGAGGGTGCAAGAAGAGCACAGAATGCCGAGAGAGGTATCCGTGAACTCGAGAAGTATGTAGATGCTCTCGTAGTTGTAAGTAACGATAAGCTCCTTGAGGTTGTTGATGACGATACATCCTTCGAGGAAGCATTCAATATGGCTGACCAGGTATTGAAGTTCGGTGTCGCAGGTATTTCCGACCTCGTTGCTATCCCCGGACTTATCAACCTCGATTTGGCTGACGTAAGAAGAGTAATGACCAAGGCAGGTATCTGCCACATGGGTATCGGCCGTGCATCAGGCGAAGGCAGAGCTACAGCAGCTGTTAAGCAGGCTATCAACTCACCTCTCCTCGATACAACGATCGAAGGCGCTAACGGCGTAATCATCAACTTCACAGGCGGAAGGAACATGAAGCTCCAGGAGATCGACGCAGCTGCTAAGCTCGTTCAGGAGTCTGTTGCACCTGAGGCTGAGATCATCGTCGGTGCAGTTATCGATGCATCTCTCGAAGATGAGATTATGATCACTGTAATCGCTTCCGGATTCGATAACACAGTAAATGCTTCTGCTAACCACAGAGCTTCAACATCTATCCTTTCAAGGAATAATCCCCAGCTCGTAAGTGAGCCCAGACAGCCTGCTCCTGTTACAACAACAAGCAGAAGCTCATACGGCAGAACCAACGAGCCCGCTCCTGCTCCTGCTCCCAGACAGGCAGCTCCCGGATTCCTTTTCGGTGATGATTCAGTAAATTCAAGAGTACAGGCAGCACGTGAGCCCGAGGCAGCACCTGCACCCGCTCCTGCAGCTGAGCCGGCACCCGCTCCTCAGCCCATCCCTGTACAGTCTCACTCATATTCAATGCCTCAGCAGCCCGCTCCGGCACCTGCACCTGCAGGACAGTACGGCGGTAAGCCCCAGGTTAACGTAACACCTGATCAGGCACCTGCTGCTCCCAGGACAGCTAAGCCCTGGTTCATGTTCGGCAACAAGGATAACAATCAGTAATGAAGTGTCCTAAATGCGGAGCTGATAACGATAAAGTAATTGATACACGCCCCTCTGATGAGGGGCGTGCCATTAGGCGCAGAAGAGTCTGCATCGAATGTGAATACCGTTACTCGACCACTGAGAGGGCTGAAGTTCTCGGTATGAAGGTCATCAAGAAGGACGGAACACGTCAGGATTTCTCGCGTGAGAAGCTGATGGCAGGTCTTGCATCTGCCTGTTCGAAGAGACCTGTGTCTAATGCAAATCTCGAGAAGATAGTCGATGAAGTGGAGAATGTCTTAACGATCAGAGAAACCACGAGATATCGACTAATGCGATCGGTGAGATCGTTATGGAAAGACTTAAGAAGCTGGATAAGGTCGCCTATGTAAGGTTCGCATCTGTATACAGGGACTTTACCGACATCAAGTCTTTCACTGATGAAGTTGAACATCTTAATACTAATAATTAAGAATAAGCGGGGGATAATCTTATGGCTAAGAAAGTACTTATTGTTGATGATGACGCTGACATTATCGAACTCGAGAAACTCTACTTCGAGAAAGAGGGTTACGAGGTCGTCTCATGCATGCAGGGTGATAAGGCTGTAGCTACTTTCAGCGTAACAAAGCCCGACATCATTATCCTTGATCTGATGCTTCCCGGTATGGACGGAAACGATATCTGCCGTGAGATCAGAAGAGTATCCGACGTACCGATCATCATGCTCACGGCAAGAACCGATACACTTGACAGAGTAGTCGGTCTTGAGCTCGGTGCTGACGACTATGTACCTAAGCCTTTCGAGCCTAAGGAGCTTCTTGCAAGAGTAAAGGCCGTCTTAAGAAGAACAGAGAAGGCTAATGCCGCTGCTCCTTCCGAGCCTGCTGAAGAAGAGGGCGGAAGCAAGACTGATGTTGTTACTTTCCCCGGTCTTTCCGTAGACAAGGTAAAGTATGTCGTTACTGTAGACGGAAGTGAAGTTTATATGCCCCCGAAGGAGCTTGAGCTTCTTTTCTTCCTGGCATCCAATCCCAACAGAGTATATTCAAGAGAGCAGCTTCTCGAGAATGTCTGGGGTTATGATTTCTTCGGAGAATCAAGAACTGTAGACGTTCATATCAAGAGAATACGTGAGAAGATCGAGACTCCCGAAGTCAAGAGAGACTGGTGCATCAGGACAGTCTGGAGCAGAGGTTATAAGTTCGAGATCAAGTAATCATGGCAGGCTCCATAAAGTACAAGTCGGTATCTACTGATTTTGCCGTATTCCTGAATACATTTCTGATAATAAGCACGGTAATAGTTTTTGCTGTGCTTGTTTTTATTTCGTATATGAACATCAGCAATGAGTTCATGAATAACTCGATGTCTGACGGCGCGAGTGTGCTTGCTGATGCCGTACATGATGTAGTGCTTATTAGCGATGCTTATGAGGATGAGAAGACAAGAGAAGATCTTATCGATATCTACCTTCGCTCCAATATAATATCGGATAATGGTGCTATCTTCTTTACCTATTCCGACGGTACAATAAAATACAGTAATTCATATCCGCTGATAATGACGGATGTAAACTCGGTAATCACTTCATCCATAGCCGCGGTAAATGTAAATCCCGGTGAGATCTATCAGGCTTATAACAATGTAACCGCAATGAAGGCTCAGGTCATATCGGCCTGTAAGGTCAGCGATACGGGACTTTATGCGATCGCTGTATCCGAGGTGGATCTAAGATCTTTCATAGGTGGATATATGAACATCTTCCTTTATCCGATCCTCGTATCGATGGTTGCCGCGATTGCCCTGTTTATCGGATTTACGGGCCTTACCATAAGACCTTTAAGAGAGATATCCAAGACGATGTCGAAGGTAGCGGCAGGTGATCTTTCCGCCAGAGTCGACAAGAAATATACGAAGATCGGCGACAGTACCGGAATGCTTACTTTGTCATCCGACCTTACCGAACTTGCAAGAAACGTTAATGATATGATCGAGGACCTCGAGAACCAGGAGAATGACAGATCGATGTTCATTTCATCGGTCGCTCACGATATCAGAACGCCTCTGACATCCATTAACGGCTTCGTTACCGCCATGATGGACGGTACGATCCCTCCTGAACTTTACGATAAGTACCTGATGAGGATCAAATCCGAAGTCGACAGAATAAGAAGCCTCGTTGTTTCCATGACGGAAGCGTCATCGCTTTCGAATGTATCGCCCGATCTTATGGATTCATTCGACCTCAAGGAGGCATGTGATGACATGATCGCCGACCTCGAGCCTCAGCTTAGAGCCAAGAGCATTACGGCAGAGACGAGGATCAATCCGGAGGGCGGAACAGAGGTCTACGGTGAGATCCAATTACTGTGCAGAGTACTGTTTAACATTGTTACAAACGCAATAAAATTCACGCCTGACGGGGGTAAGATCATTATCTCCTCGAATTACGACAGAAAGCAGAATGTGCGCATGATATCTGTCGAAGATTCGGGTCCCGGCGTTGAACCTGATAAGAGAAACAGGGTTTTCGAGAGCTTCTACAAGGCCGATCCTTCACGTAAGCAGGAGGGCTTCGGTCTGGGACTTTATATCTGTAAGCAGATCCTGATGGGCCACGAGCAGAATATCTGGCTTGATGAGAGCCCGGAACTCGGCGGCGCGATGTTTGTATTCTCATTCCCTGTCCCTCCCAAGAAGGATTGATTATGGGAAAGATCAGTAAAAAAGAACTTGCTGACCTTACATGGAAGGCCTTGTCTCAGGCTTTCCCCGATTCCGAATGCTCGCTTGAAAGAGATCTTCCTGAGCGCCTTGCCATAAGGGGGATACTCTCGGCTCAGTGTACTGATGTGAGAGTCAATATCACGGCGCGTGAGTTATTTGATGTGTGCCCGAAGCCGGAGGACATTGTAAGCCTACCCGAAGAAGATCTAATAAGCATCATTAAGCCTTGCGGGCTTTATAGATCAAAGGCGAAGTCGATCAAGACTTTCGCTGGGCTTTACTGCGGAGAATGGGGCGGCAGGGTGCCTCAGGATGTTGAAGCTTTGATGGTATGTCCCGGCGTCGGAAAGAAGATCGCGAACCTCATCGTAGGCGAGGTCTACGGTATACCCGCAGTAGTCGTGGATACGCACTGCAAGCGCGTTATGAAGCGCATCGGAATTACTGATAATGACGACCCTTTGAAGGTCGAGGCTGATATCATTAAGGTCTTTCCCGAAGATACATGGATAGCATTGGGACACAAGGCGGTGGAGCTTGGAAGAACGTACTGTCTTGCAAGAAATCCGAAGTGTACTGAATGTCCTCTTAATTCATTTTGCAGGGAGAACGCATGACCGCGGCTAAAGTGACATTGGGAAGCCCTGTAACGGCTCTTTACGGCATCGGTCCCGAGGCTGCGCGTAAGCTTGCAAAACTCGAGATAATGACCGTTTACGACCTTCTCGCATTCATACCAAGACGCTATAACGACTGGTCCGATGTGGGAAGGATAGACGGGTGTGAGGAAGGTAAGGAGATAAGTTTCCTCGGCACCGTGACGACTGCACCTGTTAAGAAGGGCTTTAAGAAGCAGTCTCCCGTATCATTCTTCGTAAGCGACGGCACGGGAAGGATAGAGCTTTCTTACTTCAACGCGCCTTATATCATGGATAAGTTTATGGTGGGTGATAAGATCTTCGTTCACGGCAAGGTCGACTACTACGGAATGCGTGCGCAGATCGTAAATCCTTTCTGCGAGAAGGCCGAAACGGCGGATGAGTTAAGGCTTGTAAGACCTGTATATCATCTTACGGCAGGCATAACTTCCAACATGATAAATAAGTGGGCGCTGACTGCATTAAAGCTCGTGAAAGACCAGATCCCCGACATCATTCCGGCATCTCTTCGTGAGCGCGAGAATCTTTGCAGCGTAACTGAAGCTTATACGTTCGTACACGCGCCTTCATCAATCGAGGAAGCGGCGCAGGGCAGAAGAAGGATCGCATATGAGGAGCTGATCCTCCTCGGCATCGGAATGAAGTATTTCATGGCAACGGGAGGTCCTGATGAAGTCGCTCCTGTCGTCGTTCCTCCTGCAGGTTCACTGTCGCCTGAAGCGGCGTTAAGATGGAAGACTGTCATCGGTAACCTGGGCTTTAAGCTGACGGGGGACCAGAAGAAAACGATCGCTGACATACAGCATGACCTTCAAAGCAGTAAGCCCATGAACCGTCTGGTTCAAGGTGACGTTGGTTCGGGTAAGACCGCTGTCGCGATACTTGCGATGGCTATGACTGCGATAATGGGAAAACAGTCGGTTCTTCTCGCTCCGACTTCGGTTCTTGCCAAGCAGCATTACGATTCGGCAATGTCTCTTCTTAAAGGCTCCGGCATCAATGTCGCGCTTCTTCTCGGCAAGACCAAGGCATCGCTCAAAAAAGAGATCAAAGAGCAGCTTCGCGAGGGCGAGGCTTCGGTCATCATCGGCACGCATGCGGTGCTTACTGATGACGTTAAATATAATGACCTGTCACTTGTTATCGCAGACGAGCAGCACAGATTCGGTGTTAAGCAGCGTGAGAAACTTCTCATCTCGAGAGACGGATCCGACGGCATCAATGCTGTGCATAATCTTGTCATGACGGCTACCCCGATCCCGCGTACTCTTGCGATGGTCATCTACGGTGACATGGCAACTTCCGTGATCCGTGAGAAGCCTGCGGGACGTAAGGAGATAAGCACACACTTCCTTCCTTACACGGACGGGGACGACATCTATAACGTGCTCCTGGCAAAACTTCGAAAAGGAGAACAGGCATATATCGTATGCCCGAGAATAGAAGACGATTCGGAGGTCCTGGCATCGGACGAGTATTACTTCGATGATCTGTTCTTAGAGGAGAATGACAAGGTCGAAGCGGTAAGCGTCAAAGCGATGAAAAAGAGACTTGATGATCACGGTATCACTGATAAATACGAGTCCGCGGTCATGTACGGTTCTATGAAGGAATCTTTGAAGCTTGAAGTTATGGAAAGATTCTTAAGCGGTGAGATCAAGATATTGATCTCCACCACTGTCATCGAGGTCGGCGTCAATAATCCGAATGCAACGATGATGATGATAATGAATGCCGAAAGATTCGGTCTGTCCACTTTGCATCAGTTAAGAGGCCGTGTCGGCAGAGGCGATAAGCAGTCTTATTGCGTACTGTGTTCAGACTCGAAGACCGAGCTTGCGTTATCAAGGATGAAGCTTATGTGCGAGTGCTCGGACGGATTCGAGCTTGCGGGCAAGGACCTTGAGCTTCGAGGCCCGGGAGACTTCTTCGGAACCCGCCAGCACGGTATCCCGACGCTTCGTGCCGCGAACCTTTTTACCGATGCGCCGCTTGCCAAGACAGCGTGCGATGAGGTAAATCAGATTTTCGAGCGGGGCGGAAAGGAAGCTTCGGATCTTATGGCAAACATAGGCAGCATGTTCAGGTTAAGATTCCAGGATAAGATGGGGACACTTTAATGCCAAGAGTAGTATCGGGAAAGTTCAGAGGTATAATCCTCGACGCTCCTAAGGGAGACAACACAAGGCCTACGGGAGACAAGGTCAAGGAGGCGCTGTTCTCCATATTGCAGACCCGTATACCGGGATGTGATTTTATAGATCTTTTCGCAGGCACGGGAGGCATCGGAATAGAGGCTTTAAGCCGCGGTGCTAATTCTGTCGTGCTAGTTGAGAAGGCGGGACAGGCGTGCGGGGTAATAAAGGGTAACCTTAATAAAATAAGGCTTGATGAGGACGATGACATCAAGCTTATGAAGGCGGGGTATGATGCTGCGCTTATGGCGCTTGCGGAAGAGGGAAGAAAGTTCGACATAATATTCATGGACCCTCCTTACCGCATGGCACAGAAGACCGCGGAGACGGCAGCGAAGATAATACTCGAGAAGGATCTTCTTAATGATGACGGGCTCTTTATAGTGGAGCATTCATCGGAATTGCCGTTTGTAACAGATGTAATGAACATGAAACTCAATCGTTCTTGCAGGTACGGGTTGGCAATGATAACATTCTTCTCGAAGTATGATAACTAGGTGGAGGAAAGTAATTGGTTTCACTTCTTTTCCCCGGAAGTTTTGATCCTTTCACAAAGGGTCACAGAGACATCGCCAAGAGAGCGGCGAAGCTTTGTGACAAGCTTTATGTCGTCGTTATGAACAACACATCGAAAAGTAATGTCTTTACTCTTGATGAGCGTGTAGCGATGGCAAAGAAGGTTCTCGGAAGCTGTACTAACATAGAAGTTATCGGCAGTGACGGTCTTCTTGTTGACATCTTCAAAGACTTGGGTTGTAATGCAGTTGTGAGAGGTATCAGATCTGAGACAGACTTCAGATACGAAGCAGAGATGGCACTTGCCAACAAGATGCTGTATCCTTCTTATGATGTAACGCTCCTGCCTTGCCGCGACGATCTGTCGCTTATAAGCTCGAGCATAGTAAAGGAAGTCGGTTCCTTAGGCGGAGATATCTCCGGGATGATACCGGCTGAGATAGTAAACGAAGTAACAGAGAGATTAAGGAAAGGCAGGAATTAAGCATGGACAACAGTAATTACGGGCAGACACCCGCACAGCGTAAGGTGGAAAGATATGATCTTATCAGCAACATCAACGATATGATCGAGACTTTACGTGCAGCAAGCGGAGTACCTTTCTCTTCCAACTGTGCTGTAGACCGTAACGATATGATCGCTTCCTTGGAGGAACTTAAGAATCATCTCCCCGCATCGATTGCTCAGAGCAACGACATCGTCGTAAGAGCTCAGGAGATCATCACAACTGCCCGAGAGAAGAGCAAGAAGATCATCGACGATGCCAACCGTCAGTACGCTTCAAAGGTTAATGATCACGAGATCACAAGAGGCGCAAGAGACGAGGCTGACAATATCCTTGCAGCTGCCGAGAACCAGGCTGATGAGCTTCGTAAGAGTGCTCACATCTATGTTAAGCAGCTCCTTTCCGATGCCAACAACACATTGTCTGAGAGCATCGCCAAGATTCAGACTAATCTTTCTGAGATCGACACAACTATCGATTCAATGTAATCATCTGTGAAGTAAGTCGCATAAGACTCACGCAACTTGACTCACAAAACACCGCGTTACACCCGGAACAGTGCCTAGGTTCCGGGTGTTTAATATTCGGTGTTATAATCTAAAGTGTATGTTATGTATCGGGAGGTTTTCTGATTTTGGATAACCGTAAAGCTAAGAGACTTTGGCGGCTTGAAGTTGCCGTTTTATGTACGAGTATCATCGTATTTATAATCCTTTGGAGGTTCCCCGAACTTTGGGCAGGTCTTAAAGTGTTCTTCGGATACTTCGAGACCATATTATTCGGCGGAGTTATCGCTTATATAGTTAATCCTCTTACCGAACTGTTCCTGAAGCTTTTCAGGAAGATCAAGAGTGAGAAATTAAGAAGCATACTTGCTATCTTCCTGTCGTTTGGTACCGTTATCGTACTTCTTGTATTCCTCCTGATCACGCTCGTTCCTCAGATCGTCAACAGTGTCGAGAGCCTGATCAAGAACTTCGACGGATATGTAGCGACATTGAATAACATGTTGAAGTCCTGGAGCCTTACCAAGAACAGGTTCGACTTATCAAGTATCATCGAGTCTTCGGAAGACTTATTAAAGACTCTGTCCGAATATATCTCTACGAATTCGGATAAGATCTTATCTGTATCAACCAATGTAGGTAAGACGATCCTTCAGTGGCTTATCGCAATAATTGTTGCTATCTATCTTGTAGCCGAGAAGCCTAAGGTAAAAAGCGGAATCAAAAGATTTCTTAAGGCCCTGCTTGATAAGGATAAGTTCGATAATGCCATCAGCATCCTGACCAAGTGCAATATGATCCTTACCCGCTATATCATATTCAGTCTTATCGATGCAGCGATCGTCGGAACGGTTAACTTTGTATTCATGATGATCATGGGTATGCAGAATGCGGCACTTGTCTCGATAGTTGTCGCAGCAACCAATCTGATCCCCACATTCGGTCCGTTCGTCGGTGCTGCTATCGGCGGATTCATAATCCTCATGACAGATCCCGTGAAGGCTCTGATATTTATCGGCTTCACATTAGTCCTTCAGCTTATTGACGGTTATGTCCTCAAGCCTAAGATGTTCGGCGATACGTTCGGAGTATCGGGTCTTCTTATCGTCGCGGGCGTTATCGTCGGCGGAAGCATGTTCGGCGTAATCGGAATCCTTCTGGCGATCCCGGGTGTCGCGGTTCTCGATTATATCTACAAGACATACATCATAACCGGATTGGAAAAACGGAGGAAAGAAAATGATTCTGGGCGTTAATATCAGAAACTTCGACGTATTTGATGATGACACCATAGGTCTTATGATAGAGGACTCCGCTCAGTATGCGGGAAAGTCGCTCTCCGAGAACGGAATAAGGCTCCGTAATCTTAACGCCCTTATCGGAAGAAACAACACCGGTAAGAGTGCGTTCATAAGGGCTTTGTCGTTCGTTAAACGCTGTATATTATCCGACGTCGGCAAGGCTTCGACGACCGATAACCGCCCCGGATTTATGAACCTTCTTATAGACACGGAAAAGCCTGCGGAATTTCGTATCTTCTTCAAGATTCAGGACGAGGAGACATCCGATTCGGATTACCTTCAGTATGAACTCAAGATAGGTGCGAGCGAGACCGGAAGCCCGGTAATCATAGATGAGAAGGTTATAGCATCGGAAAAGAACGAAGACGGTAAGATCGAGATCCGTGAGATCATGGAGAATTCGGAAGATGCCAGAATGGTAAGCGACGAACGCGTAACCGCTCTTTCTTTGCTCGGAAGATTAAACGGCAGCGACACTCCTATCCGTCAGATATTCGATGAGATCTACGGCTGGTTCTTCTGCGCATTCTCAGCTGAAGAATCGTCCGATTATTTCTCTACGGGAAATGCACCTGGTGCGCATAAGCATCTTAATTCCGAAGGTTCGAATGTCGGAAATGTATTGGATTACATTAAGTCATTGGGAGATGATATCTACGACCGTCTGATCGACGATATCAACTCGAAGATCCCGACTCTTCATAAGAAGAAAAAGAATATCCCGCAGAACCTTCAGGGAAGTCCGGAGAAGCTTTTTAAGTATCTTCTTATGCTTCGTGATCCGGAACCCAAGACTACGATATTTATTGAGACCCCGGACAGGGATCTTTATCACGATATGGTCGATGTGTTAGCTGATGAGATGAGAGATTTCACTCTCTTGAATCCGTATTCGCAGATCATATTCTCGACTCATAATCCGTACATCGTTGAGACTATGTCCCCGAAGGAGATCTGGGTATTCTCGAGAGACTACGATGAAGAGACGGAGGAGGAATCACCCGACGTTAAGATCACATGCGCGGGTTCCGATCCTGTTGTAACGGCTCTTTTTGAGCAGGGCGTGGGTATGGGTGCGATATGGTACGGCGGACACCTCGACAGGGGCTCGAGCGAGTACGACGAAGAAGGCGTGAATAATGCACATTGAGATCCTGACTGAAGACAGATCCGGAGCAGTTGTAGTAGACCGTCTTGTACGAAAGCTTCTCGATACGGAGGGCATCGAATCGACTGTCGCCGTAAGACCTCACAGAGGATGCGGAAGCCTCCCCAAGGACTGGGATACGCGTCCCGTGAAGTTCGCAAGCTCGCTTCTGGATCTTCTGCCTGCCAAGTGCCGTGCGTATAACAAAGTCTACGGCAACACGGACACGATACTTGTGGTCATAATGGACTCGGACCGTAACGATCCCGATGAGCTTCGCAAGGAGCTTTATACGGTGTGTAAGAAATACGCGCGTGATGTGCGCTCTGTTATCGGGCTTTGCACGGAAGAGGTCGAGGCGTGGCTTCTTGGCGACGTTAAGGCGATCATGCAGGCGTATCCACGCTGCGATCTTAAGGCTTATCAGGATTATATTCAGGACAGTATCTGCGGCACATGGGAGATGCTCTGCCGCGTGACGTTCCCCGCTAATTACGAGGATCTGATCGACATCGGCTACCCTGCTATCGGTCACTACAAGGCACGCTGGGCCGAAGCTATATCGCGTTACATGGATCCGTACGAGAATGTCTCGCCGAGCTTTCAGACTTTCAAGAATGCGCTTCTTACCGCGCTTCGTAATTCTGCTCCCATCCCGCCTCGAAAAGGCGTGCGTCACACTTCGTTCTGATGCATATCTATGTTCACATACCTTTCTGCGCCCGTAAATGTCCGTACTGCGGATTCTATTCTGTCGCGGGCTGTGATGAGGCCAAACGGTATTTTGAAGCTCTGGATAAAGAGATACTTGAGCAGCCCGTAATCTGTTCTGCAGAAGCCTCTGACGACGGTGAGACCATATACTTCGGAGGTGGAACACCGTCCTTTGTCGATGCGGATCATGTGTGCAAAGCTTTAAAGTCGATAAGGCATTTATTCTCGATTGAAGACGGCGAGTTCACGATCGAAGTTAATCCGAATTCTTTTGATGAAAGTAAGGGAAGAAAGTACCGTGAGGCGGGATTCAACCGCATATCGATCGGTGTGCAGTCCCTGCATGATGATGTGCTTAATACATTGGGCAGACTGCATGACAGGCAGGAGGCTCTGGATGCGATTAAGGCTGCTCAGGATGCGGGATTTATGAACATCTCTTGTGA
>CADAXO010000056.1 GCA_902791885.1 Oscillospiraceae bacterium
TCCTCAGTGAACTTCTCGCCTGCGAAATACTTCTCCATCAAAGCATCGTCGGCCTCGGCTACAACCTGGTTAACCTGATCCTGGAGGTCGTCGATACGGTCGTTATACTCTTCGGGAAGAGGGATTTCCTCTGACTTGCCCGACTTATCAAGCTTAAATGCCTTACGGTTCATAACATCGACAATTCCGGTCATCTGTCCGTTCTCGAGGATAGGCAGTGACAACGGGATTACACTCGGTCCGTAACGCTCCATCATTCTTGCTGTTACAGCTTCGAAATCTGCATTAGGCTCGTCCATACGGTTAACGAAGAAAAGGAAGGGAACGTTCTTGCTGTTAAGAAGTCTGATAGCCTTCTGTGAACCTACAGACGTACCGCCCTTAGCGGAGATCATTACGATACCACTGTCTGCGATCCTGATTCCGGACATCTCTTCGCCCAGGAAGTCAAAATCACCGGGAGTGTCGATAATATTGATCTTACTGCCCTTGTACTCGCAGCATGCTACGGCAGCCGATATTGAAGAACCTCTCTTTATCTCCTCCGGTTCGAAATCAAGCGTTGTATTGCCGTCTGCAGTCCTGCCTAAACGGTCAATGGCCTTTGTGCAATACAGCATCGCTTCTGCGAGAGATGTCTTGCCGGAGCCCTGATGCCCGAGCAATGCAATATTACGTATCTTGTCTGCGGAATACTTTTCCATGTGATCTGCCTCCTTTGGAGAATATTGATAATGCTTTGAAATAAATCAAGCATTTTTAATTATAAACTCTTTGCTATGCGTTTTCCACAAAGAATTTGAACAATTTATCAACAACTTTGTGCAAAATCAAGACGCTTCCGGAGGCATGTAAAAAGACCGTGACATTTGCCACGGTCTTAGTAAAAACATCAGTAAAATCGGTATTTATCAGGCCTTCTTGGGTCTCTCGAAGATCATAATCACGCGGTCTTCCTTACTTGTGAAAGAGCCCATGGACAATGAAGCCGTAGCCTCTCCGCCCAGTGCACCCTGGAGCTTACCGCCGTCATCGTTGATAACGGAAATGAGTGTCCAGCCGTCCTTGGTCATCTTATCGAGGAGTGTAGCGATACCCTTCTCATCAACTTCGCCGAGGTCGTTATGGTTAACGGACTCAACCTTATATTCCTTAGGTCCTGAAGCCGCACCACCGATCGCACCGGATGCGACCTTCTTCTCAAGGCTGGCGATGGATGCTTCGAGTTCTGCGATCTTAGCGCTCAGGGCGTCTCTTTCCTTCTCCATTTCCTTTATCTTCTTCTCCTTCTCTTCGATGGTCTTGATATACTGGCCCTTGTCGCTCTCCTTAAGAGCTGCTTCCTTTAAGAATACGGAACGCTTCTCAGCCTCGAGGACGATCTCCTCGGCAGCCGCTCTTGCAGCGACTTCAACGTTCTTGGAATCCTCAATGATAGCCTGAGCCTTATTGTACTCATCGGTGATGGCATTGATCTGATTTGTCCACTCTGCAACAGATGCCTCGTAATCGGCGATCTTCTTCTCATAGTCTGCAGCAGCCTTGGTTCTCTCTTCAGTCTCCTTAGCGATAGCGCTGTCGAGCTCTTCCTTCTTAGCCTTAGCCGCATTCATCTCGGTCTTGGCTGCGTCGAGTTCCTTCAGGCAGTCATCACGCTTAACGGCAGCTTCTTCAGCCTCGGAGATGATCTTCTGTGCCTGGTCTCTGATGCCGTCGATCTCTGCCTGAGCCGACTTCTGCTGCTCTTCAACCTCAGCAATGATGGCATCTCTCTGCTTATTAAGTTCTGCAAGATCGGCCTCAGCCTGATCCTTGATCTTGAGGGCTTCCCCTGCCTGCTTCTCGGCAATGGCACGGCCTTCCTTCTCAAGTCTTTCCTTCTCAACCTCGAACTCCTTCTGGAGTCTGTCGATCTCGCTCTGCTTAGTCTCGATCTCCTTCTTCTTATCGGCGATGACCTTGTCCTGTTCAGCTCTCGCCTCTTCCATCTCTTTCTTGATCTGTTCGGAATTCTCGAGGAATGCCTGTGCCTCCTGAGCCTCAGCTACGAGCTGGTCTCTCTTCTTAACGACTTCGGCATACTCTGCATCGATTCTGGCAGCTGCCTCATTGATCTCCTTCTGAGTCTGGTCGAGCATCATCTGTCTCTCCTGCTCAGCGGCCTTGATCATCTCGTCGTACTTGGCCTGTCCTTCGGCTACCTTCTCTTTCCTTGCCTGCTCACCCTGAGCTCTGGCCTCGGCGATCTTATTACGCTCAACCTGAACTTCATCCCTTGCCTGCTGAAGTTCCTTCTCGAGAGCAAGCTTCTCATCGATAGCCTGCTTCTTCAAAGCGGCATATTCTGCATCAAGTCTTAACTTCTCGGATTCGAACTGTGCAGTGAGAGTCTCCATCTCACGGTTGATCTTCTCTCTGATCTCTGCAAGTCTCTTCTCTTCTTCGGATCTTCTGGCTTCGGTTCTGGCGAGGTTCTCTTCCTCTCTCTTATCCATTACCTTCTGTGCGGCAGCCATCTCTGCGCTGGCGTCTCCGCCTGAAGCCTTCTGGAAATCGTACTTACACATGGAGCAGCGGGCTACGTTGTCACCCATCATAACTCCACAAACAGGACATTTCTTCATTGTGTGAGCTCCTAAACTTATTTAGACGTCTATCATTATACACCACAATGCAATAAAAAAATTATCTGTTTGTTACTTATTTTGTTAATTAAGTACATTTATTACTTTGATTATCGAAAAAAACGGGGAAATGCTGTAACATACCTTAACATTTAAAGAAAAGAGGTTTTTATATATATGAGCCATGAGACTTGGAAAAAGCTTTTCGCGGGAGCAATGACACTCGCACTTACATTTTCTGCAGCTTCATGCGAAGGTGCCGATACAGCTTCAAATGCCGATATCTACGGCGGTGAGGCAGTAGTAGGCATCACACAGGAGCCTATGGTATTCGACCCTCACACGGTTACAGCCGCAGGCGACAGAGAGATCCTTTTCAATGTTTATGAGGGCCTCATGAAGTTCGATTCCACAGGCACGCTTAACCCCTGCCTTGCAACTGACGTGGAGATCTCCGATGACGCTACCGAGTTTACTTTCACTATAAGAGAAGGCGTTACCTTCCACGACGGTTCCGAGCTCGATCCCGGCGACGTTGTATATTCACTTAACAGAGCTCACGAGCTTATGGCTGAGTTCGAGAGCGTAGAGTCCGTAACAGACAACGGCGACAACACTGTTACCGTTACGCTCGACGCACCTAACAGCGAGATGCTCTCATTCTTTACGGCAGCTATCATCCCCGAAGGTTCCGGCGATACTATCGGCGACACAAGGATCGGAACAGGACCTTTCGTATTCACAAGCTACGAGGCAGGTATCGGCATCGTACTTACAAAGAACGCCAACTACTGGAACCCCGAGCTTCCTTACCTTGATCAGGTTACATTCAAGGTATGCGCCGACATGGACTCCGGTATGCTCGAGCTTCAGAGCGGTGCAATCGACATTTTCCCTTACCTTACAACAGACAAGTCCTCACAGCTTGATGCCTCTCAGTTTGACGTATTGAGCTTAGGTTCCGACATGGTACAGGGACTTTTCCTTAACAATGCCGTTGCTCCTTTCGATGACGTAAGAGTAAGACAGGCTCTTAACTACGCCATCAACAGAGACGAGATCATCAATCTCACAATGGACGGCGCAGGTCTTGCTCTCACAACTGCGATGAGCCCCGTTATCGGCGAAGCTTACGACACAGCACTCGACGGCACATACAACCAGGATCTTGAGCAGGCACAGGCACTCCTTTCCGAGGCAGGCTATCCTGACGGATTCGACATGACTATCACAGTTCCCAGTAACTACCTCGTTCACGTTAACACTGCTGTTGCTCTTGCAGACCAGCTTTCCGAGGTTGGCATCAATGCAACTATCGAGCAGGTTGACTGGGCTACATGGCTTGACCGCGTTTACGCAGGAAGAGACTATCAGTCCACGGTTATCTGCCTTACAAGTGATTACGCTCCTTATGACGTTATCAGCAGATACCTCACAACAGCTGACGGCAACTTCATCAACTACAGCAACCCCGCTGTCGACGAGATCATCACAAACATCCCTCTTACTCCCGATGCAGATACACGCATCTCACTTTACAGAGAGCTTTTGGGATACATGACAGAGGATGCAGCTTCGGTTTACATCCAGGATCCTTATAACATCTGCGCAGTAAACCGCCGCCTTACAGGTTACAATATCTATCCTATGTACGTTCAGGACATGTCCACGGTTCATCTTGCCGCGGCAAACTGATAGAATCAATGCATGGGCAGCACGGTAAGAACGACTCTGATTAAGATCTGTGAGTTTCTTCTCACCACGCTGCTCGTGTCTTTTTTTACCTTCGCGGCGTTCACCATCATCCCCGGCGACACCGCAAGAGTCATGCTCGGACCTGATGCCTCGGAGGCTCAGGTAGAGCAGCTTCGGGAAGAACTCGGACTTAACGCACCGCTTGCAGAACGCTATATAAAATGGCTCGGGAACGCCACCAAGGGAGACTTCGGAAACTCGGTCTCCTTC
Organism: Oscillospiraceae bacterium; assembly: GCA_902791885.1. Next base: position 4,590 of record CADAXO010000056.1, read on the forward strand.
GGCACTCCCGTCGGCGAGCTCATCTCCTCGAGACTTCCCGTCACATTGGGAATGAGCGTTATCGCTCTTATCTTCGTGCTTCTTATCTCATTTCCCATGGCAGCTCTATGCAGCAGAAAGCCGGGAAATCTATCAGATAAAACTCTCTCGTGCCTCGGGCACATACTCTTCGCCATCCCGCCTTTCGCGCTTTCCATGATGCTCATGTTGTTCTTCGCGAAAGCGCTCGGCATCTTCACGGCAGGACGCTACACGGCACCGTCCGCAAACTTCGGGCAATACATCGTGAGCCTGCTTCTGCCCTCCCTTTGCATAGCACTTCCGAAGATCGCCATGACATTCAAGTTCTTAAGAGCTTCCATGATCGAGTACTCCCAGGGAGCCTTCGTAAGAACAGCGAAAAGCCACGGTCTTTCGGACTTCCGGATCATGCTCAAGCACATCATCCCGAACTCTGCCGTATCGTCCGTCACGGTCATCTCGCTCGTGCTTTCAGACATAATGGGCGGTTCGTTGATAGTCGAGCAGGTCTTCAATCTTCCGGGACTCGGAAGACTTCTCATGTCTGCGATATCAAGACGTGACTTCCCGCTTCTGTCGGGTATAGTCTTCTACCTTGCGATCATTACGGTCGTACTTTATTTCCTTGCTGATCTTCTGTCGGCTTTGATCGACCCCAGGATCAGGGACAGGATGGCCGCATGAATTATTCCAAGGGACCGAAAAGATATCTCATCACAGGAACGATCCTTCTGTCTGTCGTGATCGCTTTCTTCATCCTGTCTTTGTTCTGGACGCCTTACGGCATCAATGAGACAGATGCATCCGCCAAGCTTCTGGCTCCGTGTGCAACGCATATATTCGGCACGGACAACCTCGGAAGAGATGTTTTCTCAAGATGCCTTGCCGCCTCAAAATACACACTTCTCGTATCCTTCGCAGGCGTTGCCGTGGCTCTGTTCTTCGGAACGTTCGCGGGCCTTGCAGCAGGTTACTACGGCGGGATCAGAGACAAGATAATAATGATACTTTCGAACAGTATCATGTGCTTCCCGGGAATCCTTCTGGCGCTTGTTGCCGTAGCCGTATTCGGGCCTTCGCTCTACAACGTAATATGGGCGTTGGGCTTAGTGTTCGCGCCCACTTTCGCGAGGGTCTACAGAAGCGGAACCATAGAGCTTCTCGGCCGTGACTACATACTTCAGGCCAAGGTCATGGGCGTAAAGCCGTCACGCATAATGTTCGTACATATACTCCCGAACCTCATGCCGCAGGTAATCCCCGCGGTCATCACGGGACTTGCCAATATGACGCTTTTCGAGTCGGGTATGAGTTACTTAGGCTTAGGCGTTCAGCCCCCTGCCGCATCATACGGAAAGATGCTTTCCGATGCACAAAGCTACATGACCGCAGCTCCCTGGCTCATCATCTTCCCCTCGCTGATGCTCGTGTTCTACATCCTCGGACTTTACTTCATCTCCGAGTGGGTCAGAACTTCCGTCAAAGGAGGCAGCCTGTGATCTACAAGGGAAACATACTCGAAGTAAATAACCTGTCGCTGTCGTTCACGAACAAGGACGGCGTGCCCTCCAAGATCTTAAATGAGCTGACGTTCCATGTAAGATCGGGCGAGATCTTGGGCCTTATCGGCGACTCAGGCTCGGGAAAGACCATGACAGCCTTAGCCGTCTCGGGACTTCTTTCCGAGTTCGCGAATGTGGATTCGGGCGAGATCATCTTCGAAGGCGAGGATCTTGTTAAGAAGACCCCGAAAGAAAGACGTGCGCTTCTGGGTGAGAAGATCGGTGTTATCTTCCAGGATCCGTCACAGGCATTGGACCCGCTTCAGACAGTCGAGTCGAACCTCATGGAGGTTCTTAGCACCAGGAATATGAGTAAGGAAGAAAGCCGCGGGCGCATCCTCAAGATGCTGAAGACAGTAGGCTTTGAGAACCCCGAAGAGATCGCCAAAAGATACCCTCACAGGCTCTCGGGCGGCCAGCGTCAGCGCGTTCTCATCGCAGGTGCGGCTCTCATGAACCCGTCGCTTCTTATCGCGGATGAGCCGACCTCTTCCCTCGACACGATGACATCAATGTCGATAATGCAGCTTCTGCACGAGATGTGCCAGGAGATGGGAATATCGATACTCTTTATATCGCATAACTTAAGCATAGTAAGAAACTTCTGCGACCGTATCATGGTAATGAAGGAAGGAACCATCATAGATTCCGACACTTCTTGGGATATCATGGGGCAGCCGAGATCGGCCTTCACGGCAGAGCTTCTCATGAAGTCAAAGCTCGACACCGACAAGCTCGGCATCCGCCGAGGTAAGTCCAACGAGAGCGGCCCCGTCGTACTGTCGGTAAAAGACATCGAGTCGACTTACGAATACAGAGGCTTCCATAAGAACGAATTCAACAAGGTAATAAGCGGCATCAACTTCGACATTCACGAAGGCGAATGCGTGGGGCTCATCGGCTCCTCGGGATGCGGCAAGACTACGCTCGTTAAGACGATTCTGGGACTTTTGAAACCGATAAGCGGAAGTGTCGAATGCACGGGCAAAGCCGCTCCGGTATTCCAGGATCCCGCGAGCAGCCTTAACCCCGCACATACCGTCGTATGGCATCTTAAGGAAGCGTTGCGCGCATCGGGAAGAAACATCCGAAAAGAAGAGCAGACTTCGTATTTCCTCGGCATCTTAGAGAGTGTGGGCTTATCGGGAAAGCACCTTACGCGTTTCCCCCACCAGATGTCGGGAGGCCAGCGTCAGAAAGCCGCTATCGCCATGTGCCTTGTTCAGGAGCCTGCGGTAATAATCGCGGACGAGCCTTTCTCGGCACTGGATGCTTCGAGTCAGGCCTCCATCATCAAGCTTCTTTCCGACATCAATAACGAACGCGGAACGACGATGCTGATAATCTCGCACAACCTCCGCGTCATTAAGGCCATGTGTTCGAAGGTCATCGTAATGGATAAAGGAAAGATCGTCGAATCGGGAAACACCGACGACGTCCTCGGCAATCCTTCTTCGGATGTCACATTGGGACTTATAAAGGCCGGCGATTACGGTTAATGCAAATAAAAAGATCCGCAGATTCTGCGGATCTTTATCATTCAATTTCAGCCCTAACTTAAATCAGGATGAATAAGCAGGTGTTCCGGAGAGCATGCTGTGTCTGATGTTATCGTTTACAGACTGAACCTGCGTTACGAACTTGGCACTGTCTCTGTCACTAACTTCTTCGTCATGATTCATAGCATCGGTGACATTGATAAACGAAATAGCTGCCAGGATGACAATAATAGCAATTACAGCCATGAGCTCTACGAGTGTAAAACCGCCCTTATTTGTCTTATGTAATCTCTTCATAAACTGCCTCTCCACTTAAAAGTTACGATACTACATCGTTATTATACAGCGGTATTTTGAAAAAAGATAGACCAATATTCACATTTTATTCATAGAAATTCCTTAATTTACCACGAATTTTGCTTTCACATAGGAAATCTCAGCTTCGCGGTCGTTCGGAATCTCCTCTTCCATCACCTTGTTAAGCACATCTTCAAGCGCTGCCCCCACCATCGGCCCCTTGCTTACACCGAGTGCGAGCACATCGTCGCCGTTGATCTTCAGTTCCTTTACCGACAGGCACGGGTTGCTCTCAAGGATCTCATGGTAGATCTCAACTATCTTACCGAGCCTCTCAAGCCTCGGGCCGCCGTAAGAAGAGTGAGCCTCCACGTCAGCCTTTTGCAGCACGAAAAGCTTCTCGCACATTTCAATGCCCAGCATGTGCACGAACCTTCTTACCGTCGTTCTCTCAGGCTCGGGGAAGGTATCGTGATGAAGGACAAGATGCGACACTTCAAACTTAAGATCTTTGGGAAACTTCAGTTCGTCGGCAAATCTCTCGGCGATCATCATGCCTGCTATATTATGCTTCTTCATGTGTCCGACGCCGTTCTCGTCGATGGTAAACATCTCAGGCTTACCTATATCATGCAGGAGTGCGGAATACGCAAGTCCCCTGTCCCTGACGCCGTCTTCATTAAGCGGAATACCCTTAAGAACATCGAGTGTATGTGTAAGAAGATCCCTGTCGTGGAACTTGGATCTTTGATCGAAGTCTCTCTGGATAAGAAGCTCCGGAAGGATCTCGGATACGACCTCAAGGTTATGTCTGATCGCTTCAGGACCGTTCCATGCGGTAACGACCCCCGTGAACTCCGAGAAGATCCGCTCGGCAGAAATCTTCTTAAGAAGCGGAGCACATCTTTTCATAGCTTCGGAGGTTTCAGGCTCGATCGTAAATCCCGTCTTAGCCTCAAACCTTACCGCTCTTAAGATCCTTAAAGCATCTTCCCTGAATCTTTCTTCGGGATCTCCTACCGCTCTTATTATCTTGGCTTCAATGTCAGCCTTTCCGTTGTTCGGATCAATGATGTTGCCTTCGGCATCCATATAAAGCGAATTGACCGTAAGATCACGGCGGGCAGCATCCTCCTTTAAAGAAGAAGTGAAGCTGACCTTATCGGGATGCCTGCTGTCTTCGTAATCAGCGTCGCTTCTGAAGGTTGTGATCTCTATCCTTTTCGATGTGTCGGAAGGATCTATGAAGACCACTGTGCCGTACTTCGCGGAAGAATCCACAATGACCTTGAAACCCATGGATGTCATTATCCTTGAAGTCTCCTCAGGGACAGCCGAAGTCGTGATGTCATAGTCGTGAACAGGAACGCCCCGCAGCATGTCGCGGACGGCGCCTCCGACGATGTAACCTTCGTATCCCGCGTCGTTAAGAGCCTTAAGTGTTGTCTTGATGTAATCAGGGATCATAGGTTCTCGAGAGTCCTTCTGATAAGTTCTTCATCGAGCCTTACGAGCCCGTACTTCTCGGCCTCAACCCTTACTTCCTCGCACATCTCGTGTATGACTTCCTTCGATATCGCGGGGAACGGAGCCTCGTTTGTGACCGCCATCTTATAAAGATTATCGAGAAGATCTATGAGACCGTTTGCGGCCGAATCCACGGAATACAAAGGCTCGGGGATACCGTTTACCACAGCGTAACCGGGTCTTACCTCATCCCTTACAAGGTTGTTGTATATATCCGCAAGCTCGTACTTGGTAAGGCCGAAGCTCTCCTTCAAAAAGCGCGAGAGTATGCGCCAGTAGAACTTTCCTATATCGGGGCCGAACCTGGACTTAAGCGCGTGTACAGTCAGGTGGGAATAGCCGAATCCGCTCATCCTCGCACTCATTCCGGCGTAGATGCCCGCAACCTCGATCTTCTTTCGCAGGAAGCCGTCGTCAGGCTGCTCCTTCATATCAAGGACGTTATCGACAACAAGACTTATAGCATTGCGGGCACAGGCCTTGTAGTTAGGCTCGAATGCGGATGCCGGAGACAGACAGCTCTCGATGCCCATGGCGAGGGAATCGAATGCGGATGCCACCGACTCCTGCGTTATCGTACGCATGGCGATGTCTGTGTCGACTACAGCGATCTGCGGAACGAGATAGTTGGATATGACCGATACCCACCTGCCCGTGTTCTCGTCGCGGAACTCGGCTACGTTCGAGGAGATAGCGGTCGAATTATCCATACCGAAGCAGCAAAGCACCGATATGTCTTTCTTGATCTTGCCGTAGCCTTCAGCCTCGACAGGATCCTTCATGTTATTTATAGCCATCGCCGAGACCATCTTGGCACAGAATATTTCTGCACCGCCTCCGAAAACGACGATAGTGTCGCAGTTAAATCCGCGGTAATCCTCTAATGCAGCGAGTATATCCGTTGAACTTGAATACTTCTGCTTAACGTTGTATGCTCTTGAGGTATTCAGCCCTGCTCAGGACGAGGACCCTCTTGGTCCCGAGGCTTTTCAATTCAGCGCAGATCCGGTTACCCTGGCCGCACTCAAGATACATACTCTGAGGCTCGTATGTCAGGGTTCTGGAATAGGTTAAGTAGTTAACTACAGGCTGCATGATCTATGCCGGGATATTACTTCAAAGCGCCCTTAATAGCTGCAAGGAACTCGTCAAACTCCTCGAAAGCGGGAATGTCGGGATTGTCCTTCTTGATCTGCTCTGTGGATCTGAAGAGGAAGCCTGCACGTGATGCCTTGATCATGGCAAGATCGTTATAGCTGTCGCCTGCTGCGATAGTATCAAATCCGATGCTCTGAAGAGCCTTTACCGTCGAAAGCTTGGAGTTCTCGATACGCATCTTAAAGTCCGTGATCTCGCCGTTATCCGCAACTACAAGTTCGTTGCAGAACAGTGAAGGGTAACCGAGCTTAGCCATAAGAGGCATCGCAAACTGAGTGAATGTATCACTGATGATGATGACCTGTGTCTCCTTGCGAAGTTCATCAAGGAACTCCTTAGCGCCCGGAAGCGGGTCGATCTTCGCGATAGTTGCCTGAATCTCAGAAAGGCCCAAGCCGTGCTCTTTAAGAATGCCCAATCTCCATCTCATGAGCTTATCGTAATCGGGCTCATCTCTTGTTGTTCTCTTAAGCTCGGGAATGCCCGAAGCCTCAGCGAATGCGATCCAGATCTCGGGTACGAGTACCCCTTCCATATCGAGACAAACTATATCCATAAATGTTCCTGCCTTTATTTATCTGTGTTATAGAGTCTAAAGCATACTCCCGAGCTTATCAAGCAGAGCATTGATACCTTCGCTTATATCATCGTAAGTCGTCTGAAAGTCGCCGGTATACCACGGATCTGCGACCGATCTCGGGTGATCTGTATAATCCAGAAGCAGGCTCACCTTCCCCTCAGGGTCGCCGCCTAAGATCCTCAGCATATTACGGCGGTTCATCTCATCCATGCCGATTATGTAATCGTACTTTTTGTAGTCTTCGCGCTTCAGCTGTACCGCACGTTTCCCTTCGCAGCTGATGCCGTGCTGCGCTAGGATCTTCCTTGCAGGCGGGTACACGGGGTTGCCGATACCGTTCCAGATCTCCTCGGTAGACGTCGCCGCCGACGCCGCCTCGAAAAACTCCTCTTCCCCGCGTCTTCTTATCTCATCTTTAAACATATACTCAGCCATCGGCGAACGGCAGATGTTGCCGTGGCATACAAATAGGATTTTTATCATCTCTCGAACCCCCTGAAACGATGGCATAAAACGCCTATATTTAAAGAGTTTAATGTAGATTTTTCATTTAACATAATATCCATTTCCTCGTATATGAGCAGATTTTTTCTGAAATTTATGTGATATTTTAGTGATACGATAGCGCGAACAATACATTTATCCTTCATATTTCATCACCGAATTATCATTCTTCATTAGTTCTAAAGCCACGATTAATACTGCTTTTGCCTTCTGACTTATTAAGATGTCCCACGATAACAATCGCGCACTTATACTCTTCTGCAAGCTTACATATCGGCTTCAGA
>CADAXO010000057.1 GCA_902791885.1 Oscillospiraceae bacterium
TTCAAGGTGTCTGACAGATATGCTTTGGACGGGATGAAGATCCTTGTTCTTGATGACGTTGCGACAACCGGAAATACCCTGCATGAGGCGGCTGTCGCTTTATCCGAAGCGGGGGCTTCCAAGGTGCTTTGTGTGGCTTTGGCTGGTAACAGAGCCGTTCTTAACGCCGAATCCTGTTGATTATGTCATAAAACGTTAATTTCCTGCTTATGGAAATGTGCGTGTTATTTATATATAATAAGGCTACCTGATGCGGGTGGGCTCTACATTGAACCTACATGACTGAAAATGGAACCCGGAGTCCGGCAGCGTAGACCAAGCCTTTTAAGTTGGACGGTTGAAACTGAAGGCAGGGTACCGCCCTTGAGAATTCGAGGGGTCAAGCGGGGTTCACTCAATTCAGGCTTTTGTGTGCTCGGAAGAAATGGAATTATTGATTAAATGAGTTTGCTTAATGATGCAAGACAGATCTACTCGCGAGATCCTGCCGCCAGGAGTTTGCTTGGCGTTATTTTTTTGTATTCGGGGTTTCACGCACTTGTATATCACCGCGTAAGTAATTTTTTCTACAGGCATAAGCTGTTTTTTCTGGCAAGATGGAATTCCCAGATTGCAAGACATAAGACCGGTATCGAGATCCATCCCGGTGCTACGATCGGAAGCGGTCTGTTTATCGATCACGGTATGGGCATCGTTATAGGTGAGACAGCTGTTATAGGTGATAACTGTACGATCTATCACGGAGTTACTCTGGGCGGAAGAGGACATACCAAGGGTGCCAAGCGTCACCCTACGATCGGTGATAATGTTCTTATCGGAGCAGGCGCGAAGATACTGGGTCCCGTTACGATAGGAAGCGGTTCTTCGATCGGTGCCAATGCGGTTATACTTCACGATGTGCCTAATAACTCAACCGTTGTAGGTGTACCGGGTAAGATCGTTAAGATCGAGACCGCAGGCGAATCGCACGCCGTTGCCCTCGACCACTATATTACGGAAGATCCGACTGAGGCAGAGGTCAGAGAACTCGCCAAGGTTGTTTCCGAGCTTCAGGAGAGGCTCTATCATTTGCAAATGCAGGATATAATTAATCTTCAGGGAACAGAAGGAGAAGGAATTTAATGAAATTATTCAACACGCTCACAAGGTATAAAGAGGACTTCAAGCCCATAACAGAAGGTCACGTTAAGATGTATGCCTGCGGACCTACGGTCTATAACTACTTCCACCTGGGAAATGCAAGACCTTTCGTTACTTTCGATACCTTGAGAAGATATTTGGAATACAGAGGTTATGAAGTTGAGTTCTGCCAGAACTTTACGGATATCGATGACAAGATGATCAACCGTGCGAAGGAAGAGGGCGTTACTGTCAAGGATATCGCAGATAAGTATATCGCTGAGTACTATGTTGATGCTGACGGTCTTAACTGTAAGAGACCCACATATCAGCCCCGCGCAACAGAGTCTATAGATGCCATCATCGGTATCGTTCAGGCTCTTTATGACAAGGGTATCGCTTATGTCATCGAGGGTGACGGTGTTTACTACGACGTATCCAAGGATGAGCATTACGGTAAGCTTTCCCACTATAAGCTCGATGAGCTCGTAGCAGGCGGCGGTGAAAGAGGTGCTTCATACGAGGGAAAGAAGAACCCCGGAGACTTCGCTATCTGGAAGTTCAAGAAGGAAGGTGAGCCTTCATGGGATTCTCCCTGGGGTGAGGGAAGACCCGGATGGCACATCGAGTGTTCCGCAATGATCAAGAAGCATCTTGGTGATACTATCGATATCCACGGCGGCGGACAGGATCTTATCTTCCCTCATCACGAGAATGAGATCGCACAGTCCGAGTGCGCTAACGGATGCACACTTGCCAACTACTGGGTACACAATGCTTTCGTAAATGTTGACGGTGAGAAGATGAGTAAGTCTTTGGGCAACTTCTTCACGATCAGAGATATCGTTGCTCATTTCCCTTACCAGGTAATCAGATTCTTCATCCTCACAGGCCACTACCGTATGCCCATCAATTTCTCTGATGAACTTCTGCGTTCTGCGCAGACTTCTTTGCAGAGGATCACTACTTGTGCAGCTAACCTTAAGTTCAATCTCGAAGGAGAGAATGAGGGTGACGGAAGTGCTGATGAAGAGCTTCTCAAGGCTTGCGAAGAGAGCAAGAACAGCTTTATCGCACACATGGATGATGACCTTAATACAGCAGATGCTATCACGGATATTTTCGGCCTCGTTAAGGCAGCGAATACAGCAGTATCTTCCGGCAAGGCAAGCAAGTCCGCTCTGAAGACTGCTTACGATACACTTGTTGAGATCACGGGAGTTCTCGGTATTGAGACTGAGGCTTCTGAAGATGACGGTATTCCTGCTGAGATCACAGAGCTCGTTGAGCAGCGTGCAGCAGCAAAGAAGGCTAAGGACTTCGCTGAAGCTGACAGGATCAGAGACCTTATTACATCCAAGGGTTATTCCGTTAAGGATACTCCCCAGGGACCTCAGGTGGAAAAACTGTGATAATACCTTTTATTGCAGCAGATCTTCGTGAGATTAATCCGTCAGTCCTCGCTTACATCGGGGACTCGGTTTATGAGCTTTATGCCCGATGTCACGTCAGTGAGAAGACAGCATCTAACTCAGGTAAGATGCATAAGCTTAATGTGCATTATGTATCTGCTGCTTCACAGGCTAAGGCTGCCACGGCTCTTGCCGATGAACTTACCGAAGAGGAAACAGAATACTTCAAGAGGGGAAGAAATTCCAATTCCCCGACTATGTCAAAGAACGCGAGCCCGATGGATTACATGAATGCCACCGGGTTCGAGGCTTTATTGGGATTTCTTTTTCTCGATAATCAGGGTGACAGACTGGACTACATAATCCAAAGATCTTTCGAGGTGATCGATAATGAGCAGGGATAACGACAGAAGAGAATATAAGGGCAGAAAAGATAACCGCAACTCCCGTCCGTACGAAAGACGCGACAGGAGCCCGAAGCGCGAAAAGCCTGAGTCATACAGTGAGAACACTGAAGAGAAGACACCTTCTCCCGACAGACTCGAAGGAAGAAATTCGGTAATCGAAGCTCTTAAGGCCGGACGCGAATTCAACAAGATCTGGATCCTGGAATCCACTGCAGGCAAGAAGCCGGATCCGCTTCTTATCAGGATCATGAACGAGGCAGAGAAGAGGAAGATCCCTGTCATCAGATCCAGAAGAGAAGTTCTCGACAGAATGAGTGAGACTCATAATCATCAGGGTGTAATCGCTCAGGTCGCAAGTCACGAATATGTCGATATCGAAGATATGATCGCCGCTTGCGAAGAAGATAACAGAAGCCCTTTCTTCGTTGTTCTTGATGAATTGAAAGATGCATATAATCTTGGCTCGGTCTTAAGGATCGCAGACGCTGCAGGTGTTGACGGAGTTATCATTCCGAAGCACAGATCGATAGGTCTCGACAGCGTCGTAGCCAAGGCTTCCGCAGGAGCGATCGAATATGTTCCCGTTGCCCGCGTAACGAATATAGCAGCGACGTTAAGAGAACTTAAGGAGAAGCACGGATTCTGGGTATTCGGAACCGATGCCGAAGGAAAGACCGATTATGACAAGGCTGACTACAGAGGTTCGATAGCGATCGTTATCGGAAGCGAAGGCGAAGGAATGCGTGATGTGGTTCGTAAAGAATGTGATTTCCTGTTGTCGATTCCAATGGCAGGTAATGTAAACAGTCTTAACGCCGCGGTTGCTGCAGGCATAGTGATCTATGAAGCTGTAAAGGGAAGAATCGATCAGGAATGATGAGATTTAAGAAGGGTTTGGCAGCCATATCGGCTGTAGTCATATTTGCCGGTTCCGTAGGCTGTTCTGCCATAAGCAGTGCAGCACGTAAGGTTTCCGACGCTTATGTTGATGCCCTTCTTGCGATGAATCTCGATTCTGCCGATTCTTTGTGTAATGACGGAGATTCCCACCTGTCTGAATACATGCTCCTTGATTACAAGACTAAAGCTGTGAGCGGCGTTCTTGGCGCGACTCACTACAGATTCGAGCCCGGACTCTCGGGAAACGGTGACGGCGGTACTCTTATCGCTTCGTATACACTAGTCATGCCTAACCTGAATGCAGCTTTATCTTCCGTACCTCATGATTACGATGAGTTTATTCAGTATCTTAATACTATGGGTAAGAGTGATGTAACCGTTTCCGTTGTAATGGAAAGCATTGACGGTGAATGGAAGGTAATTAATTCAGACGAGATCGCTTCGAATCTGTACGGCTCTTTGTACTATCCTTCTTATGAGTTCGTTCTTGACGGTTACACCGTTCTTCTTAACGGTACTTGGACAAGTGCCAATGAAGACGGAAGTTTCAATGATACATGCGGTATTACTTGCCATTATGATCTTTCCGAAGAATTTATGGCATCTGATATGGCTCTTGATCTTACTTATGAGTTTTACAGGAATAATGAGCTTATATATGAGGGTGAACCAATATTTGATGAGGACGGTCTCGGTGTCTCTTTCCCACTGGATATAGACGATACGGTACTTAACTTTGACTATCTTCCGGAGTTTGATTACAGACTTCAGATCTTAAATAACGATAATGTTTTCTTTGAGGATCATCAGGCGTGTACATTAAGTCCGCTTCTTTTCCCGGACGGAATGGCTGTTGATGATATCATTTGGCAGTATACAGACAGATCGAATATCTATTTCAACTGTTCGCATATCGTGGCAAAGGTTTGGATAGACGGACGTTATATTGATTCCGGAAGACATCTTGAGATCACATATGATATCTTCCGTGACGGAGAACTTATCTACAGCGGCGGTGAGGCAGATGTTTACGGCGATATAGCCGTCTGTGAATATGGGGACAGTCCTCTTGATACAGGTTCGTATTCGATCAATGTTTATAACAACGGGACATTCTCCGGAAGCTCGGTTGCAAGTGTTATCCTGAATCTCGATCCTGATAATTATTCGGAACTTGAAGTTCCTGCTGTCGTTGAAGATTCTCCCGAAGATGATAATGATGTTCTCGAGATATATTCAGGAAGCAGCAATGCTATTGATGTGGCTGAAGACTATGTTGACGTGGATTTCCACAACACCAATATCAGCATGAATATCTTTACTGACAGACTTGATGCGGTTCTTGCTTCCGGTGAGGATGCTCCTGATATGATCATCTGCAACAGCAACTACGCCAGAAGATATGCGTTAAGCGAAATGACTGTGCCCGTAAATGATATCGGTATCACTTATCAGGAACTGCAGTACATGTACGAGTATACATTCGCTCTGACTACGGATGAGGATTCTGTTATCAAGGGCGTGACGTGGGAGATAACACCCGGTGCCGTATTCTACTGCAGAAGTGCAATGTCTGATGCTATGGGTGTAGGCGAGCCGGGAGAAGTAGCTCCGCTTTTCGCTGATTGGGATACGATCCTTGATACGGCATATGCCGTTAACGAAGCTTCGGGCGGAACTCGTAATCTTTTCTCGTGTCCCGGCGATGTCGAGACGGCTTATATCAACGGACGTAATGAGAGCTGGTTTGATGCCGGCGGTGATGTGCAGACACCCGAATACATGGCGGATTTCCTGCCTTTAATGGAAGCTCTTACTGATGATGAGCTTACGTTCGACTGTTCCAGATGGAGCTCCGAATGGAATTCGAGGATCAACAACAGGACCGCGATCGCGTATTTCGGTACGCTAAGATTCGGTGAACTTTTCCTGAAACAGTATCACGCAGGTGACTGGGGTCTTGTTCTGCCGCCTCAGAATTACTATGACGGCGGTAATTATATTTTCGTAACCTCTTACTGCAATATGGATGCTTCCGCAGCAAGGTTCATAAGAAGCGTGTGCACTAACGAGCAGAACCTTTACGATATGGCTGACGAAGGAATTACCGTAAACAATATAAGTGTCATGATGGCTTGTGCCGATGACGATTCATTCTGTGAGACATGGCTTAACGGTCAGAATCCTTTCCGCGTGTTCTCGCAGGTGGCGTGGGGTATTGACGCTTCTGTTGTTTCGCCATACGATGATATCGTGAACGAAGTCTTCATCAGTACGATCGGCGGATATCTTAACGGCGGTTACAGTTCTGAAGAAGATGCTTTGGAAGCGTTCGAGGAAGAGACGTCAGAGGTGCTCGGATGAGAATGAACCATTTGAAGAAGATACTTGCGATAGCAATGTGTGCCGTATTCATGCTCTCTTCGGGTGCCTGCGATATTGCCGAACAGATAAGAAACAGCGTCCACGAGAGGATTGTTATCCAAAGTGAGATCCCTGTTCAGGAATTGACCAGACTTATAATCAGCTCGATCAATGATAAGAGAAATACCGCCGATGCTTATTCGCAGATACCTTCAGCTCAGCTTGACGGTCTCTCATATTCATATTTTTACGAGTACCTGAATATCATCCGTACCGTGTCGACCCAGGACAATAACGGAAAAGTCGTATCTTTCCGTATCATGGGGGACGAGGAGTGCAGCGATCTTCTCGGACGTGACGTATCTTCAAGATTCGGTCAGATAAAAGGTGCCCAGCTCATGTATTCCACGGAAGTTGAGTATCCGGTCTACATATTCTTCAGTGTCGATGAAGACGGAAGAGCTTACCTGTCAAAAGACTGGGTCACTTCCATTATCAATATCTACAACTACAGCAAGCACTATTTCACTCTTCTTGATGAGTCTAATGCCGATGCGGTTAAGGCTCTTCTTGCTCCGGGATTTGTCGGGGATGAATACACGGATGAGGTTATTTATACCAAGGCCTTGCAGCTTTGTGACTTCTACCGCTTAAGAGTTATGTCCAACACCAATGAGTTTGAGATCACAAGACTCGTGCCGTGGGAGATGACCATAAGGATCCCGGAGACCATAACATCCGACGGGTCTTTGTTCGAGGAGCATTATGTTAACATCACGCTTCAGGACAGCGGCAGCTACTATATCGATGACAAGATATCGGTAGCGCAGGATAATAATCTTGCTTATCTTGTAAGGGGAGATGAGAAGCTTATCAGAGTCGGCAGTGAGTACACATACGATCAGCTTGTAATGACTCTCGGTACTCCTTCGGCAGTTAATTTCAATGACGACAACAATTTGATGATTCTGATCTATCCCGGCGTTATATTGAGATTTGATGATGTCGATTATGATTCTGAGAACTGGAACGGTTCGTTATCTTCTATCAGACTGATTGGAAGTTCGGCTTACAGCATCGGATATAACCTTTTTGTCGGAATGACAAGAACGCAGGTCCTGCTCGCGTATCCGTTTATTGATGATTCGAATTATGTTCTTAACTTAAGCGGAGGCTTGAGGGATTTAGGTGTTGAGTTCGGCTTCGACGAATATGACACTATATCATTCGTCAAGGTTTATGACTGAGTGATCTTTGACTTAAGTCTGTTGATCTCGTCTTCAGACATTCCGTTATCAATAAGATACTTTTCTGCTTTAAGGTCATATTTTTCTTTAAAATAATTAAGAAGAATAACCATGTTCGATGCATCGGATCTTAATGTATGTCTCATGTTCTCGACTCTTTCTTCAATAAGAGGGTCGAGGAAATGCTTCGCATAATCGTATGAAACTTTGTAGTTGAGCACTATGTCTTCGGGCTCGGCTCCTATAAGCAGGTAGAGTATGGCGCACACTACGCCGGTCCTGTCCTTGCCGTGCGCACAGTGAAATAAGGTGTATCCGTCACCGGAATTAAGTATCACACGCATTATCTCAACTATCTGGGGCCCGAGTTCGCGTACCATCATCACATAGAAGTCGCCCATGGGATGCGTCTCGAGAAAAACCATGGTGGGGTCGTTCTTCGCATCAGGATCTCCTACGAAAAGGGGGATGTTATAAAAATGAGTTTCCCCGTCATAAAAAGGATTTCCGTAGTTCTGGTATTCGGCTTTGGATCTTAAGTCTATAACCGTCTTAACCCCGAACTTCTTAAGCTCTTCATAAGCTTTCGCGGAAGCGAGGGAAGGGGACCCTGATCTTAACAGAATGCCTTTTCTGAAGGTTTTGCCGTCTGCTCCGGGCATACCGCCAAGTTCGCGGCAGTTTATAAGATCATCGAAAAACAGTCGTTGTGAATCAGGATTATAGTTACTCATAGCGTGATATTCTACAACATGTCCTTGTTGACATTCAACCCGCCCTGTACTAATATTAATAAGCTTTACGCGCTCGTAGCTCAACTGGATAGAGTGTCTGACTACGGATCAGAAGGCTGCGGATTCGACTTCTGCCGGGCGCGCCAGACGAGCGACCGTCGTATATGCGACGGTCGTTTTTTTATACTTTTTACATCATTACAGGGAGGCTTAAGATGGGCAGACTGTTAGTTGTTGTGGACATGCAGAATGACTTTGTGGACGGAACT
The DNA here is from genome assembly GCA_902791885.1 of Oscillospiraceae bacterium. The sequence continues at coordinate 8,453 of CADAXO010000057.1, forward strand.
TTGGGCTTCGAGGGTGCCGACGGCGTTATCGGCGGCATCGCATCTAAGATCGCTGAATACAAAGAGGCGGGTGATGAGGTCGTTTATACACTCGATACTCATTATGAGAACTATTCCGACACTCAGGAAGGTAAGAATCTTCCTGTTCCTCATTGTATAAAGGGTTCTGAAGGCCATGAGCTCGTTCCGGCTCTTAAGGCTCTTCTTTCAGACTGTCTTTGCTTCGAGAAGCCGACTTTCGGTTCTTTGAAGCTCGGTAACTACATTAACGACAATGCCGAGAAGTACGATTCCATCGAGATCTGCGGATTAGTATCCAATATATGTGTAATCTCCAACGCTATTGTAGCCAAGGCTGCGGCTCCCGAGGCAGAGATCATAATCAACAGAGCACTTACCGATTCATTTGATAAGAAGCTTGATGAGGAGACTTACGACATCTTAAGAGGTGTTCAGGTCACTGTTATTTGATAATTCCCACCGTTTATTGCAAAAAAGTCGACTGCTGTGATAGAATCCTATGTCGATTGCTTATAATTATTTTTAAGGAGATATATACATGGCCCAGATTGAGAAGCTTGAGCATTCTAAGGTAGCTATTAAGCTTGAGTGCGACAGAGAAGAATTCCAGAAGGCTCTCCAGAGCTCTTACAACAAGAATAAGAAGAGATTCCAGGTTCCGGGTTTCCGTAAGGGAAAGGTTCCTTATCAGCTCGTAATCAAGTACTACGGTGAGGGCGTTCTTTATGAGGATGCTATCGATGATATCGTAAATCCTGCATATCAGGCAGCTGTTAAGGAGAATGACCTTAAGGTTGTTTCCCGTCCTGAGCTTGATGTTGAGTCTATCGATGAGAACGGAATGAAGTACACACTCACAGTTACTGTTAAGCCTGATGTTAAGCTCGGTCAGTATGAGGGCGTTGAGGCTCCTTACTTCAAGAGAGAGATCACAGACGAGACAGTTAATGCCGATATCGAGGCTATGAGAAGAAGAAACTCCACATTGGAGAATGTTGAAGACCGTCCTGCACAGGAAGGTGATACAGTAGTTATCGACTACGAAGGATTCAAGGACGGTGTTGCTTTCGAGGGCGGCAAGGGTGAGAACTACAGCCTCAAGCTCGGTTCCAAGTCCTTCATCCCCGGCTTCGAGGAGCAGGTTGCAGGTCACAACATCGACGAAGAGTTCACTATCGAGGTTACATTCCCCGAGGATTATCACGCAGAGGAACTCAAGGGTGCAGCTGCTACATTTAATGTAAAGATCCACAACATCAAGGAAGAGAAGATCCCTGAGCTCGATGACGAGTTCGTAAAGGATGTTTCCGAGTTCGATACACTTGATGAGCTCAAGGCTGATATCAGAAAGAATCAGGAAGAGGCTGCAGAGAACGAAGCTAAGAATGCTTTCATTAACGCAGTAGTAGGTGTTGTTGCAGATAATGCTGAGATCGAGATCCCTGATGTCATGATCGATAACGAAGTTGAGAACATGGCTGACGAGCAGGCTTCCAGAATGAGCCAGCAGGGCATCGGCCTTGATATGTATCTCCAGTACACAGGTCAGAGCATGGATGACTTCAAGGCAGGCATGAAGCCTATGGCTCAGATGAGAGTTAAGAGCAATCTCGTTATCGAGGCTGTTTCCAAGGAGCTCAACATCGAAGCTACTTCCGAAGAGTACGAGAAGGAACTCGAGGATATGGCTAAGGCTTACAACACTGATGTTGATAACCTCAAGAAGGCTTTCGGTGAGGAGAATCCTTACATTAAGGAGACCATCATCAGCAGAAAGACAGTTGAGTGGCTTGCTGACAAGGCTGTTAAGACAGAGCCCAAGGAAGCCGAGGAAGAGGCTAAGAGCGAGGAGTAATATCCTTGCCGCTTAAATCCTCGGGATTATTAAGCAAAATACCGCCGTTTC
>CADAXO010000058.1 GCA_902791885.1 Oscillospiraceae bacterium
TTCAAGGCAGAAGCTCACGACGGATGAGCTGTTAAGGCTTGAAGAACAATACTATGCCGGAATGATGCAGAATCCGTCCGGTTACTATAAGAGCATTCCTGTTATAAATGCTGCGGATATCGCGAATCTTATAGTGACTTACATAATTATCGGAACCGTTATTATCCTGCCTTTGCTTTTGTGGTTCGTCTTCCTGAAAGGTATGGAGGCCAATCCCAAGATATTCACTACAGTCGGAATCACTCTTGCAGGGATCGGCGTATTGCTTTTCGTGAAGCTGATATTAAGGCTCACCGTAAAGCAGCGTGTCTATTCGGAAACTGTCGATGCGGAATGTATCGGATACGCAAGATTCTTCGAGTCTGAAGGGGGAGAGCATTCGGGCCCGGGCGGACTTCCGAGAGCATTCGGGCCCGGGCGGACTTCCGATGGTCTCTCCCGTGTTTTCTTACAGGTATGAGGGCAGCCTTTATACGTGCTGCTATGACGGCTTTGAAGTCTCCAAAGACTGCTCCGTCGATATGGGGACTTTAAAGATCGATATTTGCCCGAAGCATCCTGAATCTGTTTATAACAGCCGTGCCCAGCAAAAGGACCTGATCATATTATTTGCGGTGGTTTTTCTCCTTGCGGGTATCGGGTTTACGGCCGCGGGTATGATGATTCCGGGTTAATTAATAAGAGGTGATGATATGGATCAGCAGGAAGCTTTGGTTGAACGTTTCTTAAGATATGTGAAGATCGATACAAGGTCGGACGATGAGTCTGAAACTCATCCTTCTACAGCGAAACAAAGGGATCTCGCGAAGCTTCTCGCAAGCGAGCTGGAAGAACTGGGGCTTGCCGTCGATTATGACGAGGAACACTGCTACGTCTATGCGTATCTGGAGACTAATGATCCGGAAGGTTCCGATGACATAGGATTCATCGCTCACGTTGATACATCGCCTGAGGTATCGGGAAAAGACGTTAAGCCGGTCATCATCCGTTCTTTCGACGGTCACGACGACCTTCTTGATCCTGAAGAATTTCCCGAGCTTAACAACCACGTCGGAGAGGATCTAATAAGGACTGACGGCACTACTTTGCTGGGCGCTGACGACAAGGCGGGCATAGCCGAGATAATGGAGATGCTGTCTTATTTTCGAGCTAACCCTGATGTCATACACAGAGGTATCGCGGTAGCTTTCACATCCGACGAAGAGACGGGAAACGGAACGGAGTTTTTCGATCCCTCGAGGTTTCACGCGAAGCAGGCTTACACCGTAGACGGCGGCAAGTTCGGCGTGCTTGAATACGAGTGCTTTAACGCTGCCAAGGCGACGGTGGAGATCACAGGGAAAAGCGTTCACACAGGAAGCGCGAAAGGCGTTATGATCAACGCTTCCCGCGTGGCAAACGAGTTTATAAATCTCATGCCGGAGGACGAGACTCCCGAGGCCACGGAAGGGTATGAGGGGTTCTATTATCTCGACAAGATCGTCTCGCAGTGCAGCAGCGCGAGGCTTGAGTTTCTGATAAGGGATCATGACCTTAATAAGTTTGAGGCTCGAAAAGAGTTCATGCGCAAGACAGCCGCGGCGGTAAACGAGCGCCACAGGGCGGAGCTTGTGAAGGTTACCATCGAGGACCAGTATCCCAACATGGCAATGTACCTTAAAGACCATATGGACCTCATAGAACACGCCGAAAATGCTGTGAGACACGCGGGCGGCATCCCTGTCAGCGAGCCCGTCAGAGGAGGTACGGACGGCGCCGTCTTAAGCTCCATGGGAATTCCCTGCCCGAACCTTTCCACGGGCGGCTACAACTACCACAGCAGATTCGAATATGCATCGATTCAGGAGATGTATAAGTCCCTTCAGACCGTAATTTTCCTGGCACAGCGGTAATTACCTATATTCTGCCCTAATTTATAATTAAATCTTGCTATAATAAATTTTGGCAAAAATAAGAAAAAGGGGTAGACATTATGAAAAAACCTTTAAAAGCAGCAGCTGTCGGCCTGACCGCTGCAATGATGATGTCTGTTGTAACTTCATGTTATACATCAGGCGGAAACGTTAATGTTATATCCGAGGATGATCCCTGGTATAACCTCACAGCTATCGAGATCGATCCCGGAATCAACAGGGACGATTACGAGTACGCATATAATGAATTCATTACCAAGCTTGACGATTACTATGTTTATGAAATGACAGGTATTCTGAGACTTCCTGAGGATTTTGATTATGATCATGATGATTATTCCCAGTATGAAGTTGAGAACCTGAACTTCTTCGACCTTAACGGTAATCTTGTTGAATCTATTTCCGTTATGGATCACCTTAAGGAATACGATATCGAAGGCGTCATCTATATCAACGGTGTTGAGAAGATGGACGGTGAGTTAAGAGTTGACTTTATGACCTATGACATGACATCGGGTGACCAGACTACTTACCGTTGTACTGTAGATACTAATACTTTTGAGCTCAGTGCTCCCGAGACGGCCGGTGATTATGATTTTGTTGACCGTATGAGTGAAGACGGCAATGAAGAGAGTGCGGCAATCCTCGGATCATACACGATCAGAAAGTTCTGGATGTACGGCGGTGACGAGCCTTCTTACGTTCTCGAAGTTATTGATGCTGATGATAACGTAACGGAGATCGATCTACGTGAAGAGTTCCCCAACCAGCCTATTTACGATATCCCTACCATCGTTGAGTATGGTGAGAACAAGGCTCTGATCTTCGCTAATTACGACGGCAAGAATCTCTTCTTCTCACTCGATTTCACAACTATGAAGGTCACAGATATCACAGATCAGATGTCATGGTTCAACAATGACACATCTGATGTATGTCAGGTTGAAGGAATGGGATCTGTCCTTATGGATGACTTGGGTCTCTACACGATCGATTTTGAAGGTCAGAGCGTAGAATCCCTGTTCAACTTCTCGGATTCCAATGTAAATATCTACGATATCTCCTACTTTGTACCTATCGATGTAACTGAGGATGAGGCTGTTTTCGCTGGTGAGGTCTACAGTGATAATCCTTCTGTTTACGGCGATGACAGCACATCATGGATCTACATCTTCAATAAGGCAGATTCGAATCCCAACGCAGGTAAGACTGTTCTGAGCATCGCGGTAATCGATGATTATTCAAGAGCACTCTGCGGTGCAGTATGCCTCTTCAACGAGACTAATGATACTTATTATCTGAAGTACAATGATTCTTATCGTCTTAACGATCAGATCGACCAGGATTACGATACAGACGAAGAGTATGAGCTTGCATCCGATAAGGCATCTGCCGAGCTCGGTAACAGACTCTCTATCGACCTTATGTCCGGAACAGGTCCCGATATCATCATCGATGCCGCTACCTTCGGTATGCTGAATGATGACGATTATCTCCTTAACCTGTCGGAATACGTGTCAACAAATTACGGATCTGACCGTTATTTCAGCAACGTTTTCGATGCTGCTAATATCGACGGCGAGCTTTATCAGCTTCCTTTGTCTTTCAATATTACAGGCATCGCGGCTCCCGCTTCTTATGTAGAGGACGGACAGATAGGTTTCACTTTCGAGCAGTTCAGCGATTTTATTGACAATGAATGTAACGGACAGAACCCGATCTCCGGCGGCAAGCTCTCCCTGTTTATCACAGCTCTTAACTGTATGCAGGATCTCGTAATTACAGGCGATACCGTTAATTACGATACTGAGGCTTTCCGTGCTCTTGCAGAGTACGTTGCCGAGAACGTTAACGATGAGCTTGTTGTCAGCGAAGATGATTCCTACGATGGCATGAGTTCTGATGAAGGCCCTTCACTTGTATATATCACAGAGGTAGTTGACTACTATAACTACATTCTCAAGGACGATAATGTTCTTCTCGGAGTACCTTCCTACGACGGAAGAGGACCTATCATCTACGGTGAGGGTTCTGTTGCAGTATCTGCCAACTCCGCTTCCGAAGAAGGCTGTATGCAGTTCGTAGATCTCCTTATGGGCGATGAGGTTCAGGAGATGTTCGGTATGAATTACGGAATCCCTGTAAACAGAGCAGCATTCAACAGCGTAGGATCGAAGCTTATCGATGCTCAGAATGCAACGCTGCAGGAGCTCCTGAGATACTACGATGAGGATATGCTCAGAATGTACGGCTATACCACAGACATCATGGATGAGGAAGGAATCGCAGACTTCGCAGCTATGATCGAGACACTCTCCGGATGGTACACGAACGACGGTGCGATCAACGCCATCATCAGAGAAGAGATGCCTGCTTACTTCGAGGGCCAGAAGACTCTTGATCAGGTTATCCCGGTAGTAGAGGACAGAGTCCAGACTATCCTTAACGAGAGACTCGGATAAGGACGGATCACATCAATAACAATGAGGGCTGTCTCACAACGAGGCGGCCCTTTATGTTGTCTAAATTTGTTGAGAACGGTTACCGCTTATTTTATAATCAGGCTATATCTTATTCTTAGGGGGATAGAAATATGAAAAGAACAGGGGTAGTCTGCCTGTTATTGGCAGCGTCATTGATGGCAGTATCATGCGGACAGACAGAGGAGACCGAACCTTCAGCAACAACTTCACAGGAGACATATCAGGAGCAGCTGACCATCATCTCTCCGGAGACTGAAGAAACGGCTGAAGAGGCTGAGCCGACAGGACCTGTCGAATTGACAGTCGATAACTTCTTTGAGACCGATCCTGCGATCTCCGAATACGGAATGAGCGGAAACTGCGGAGACATCATTGATCTTGTTAATCTCGATTATCTCAATCAGGATCTTGATGAGGTCTTCGTTGTTGACAGTATCGAGGATCTGGCATCGGTTACTTATCTTGTTAATGCGTATCCGAGGATCGATGAGGACGGCGACGGAGAGCTTGATATTCCGTTCATAAAGATCGATCTGGTAAACGATATCGACCTTACGGGATATAACTGGGTACCGATGGGAACTTATGTGGACTATGATACCGACTGCATGTCCTTTACCGGAATCTTCGCCGGCAACGGACATACCATCGCGGGACTTACAATCAATAACGGCGATGACATGGCGGGCTTCTTCGGACAGATCATCTACTCGACCGTTATCGGCCTTAATGTTCAGGATGCAATAGTCGGAGGCGTATTCTCGGGTATCATCTCAGGCTATAACGGGGCAACGAACTTTATCGACTGTCATGCAAGCGGTGCTCTTCCTGACAACTTTGATGAAGGTGCTGCGACTTTCAATGCCCATACAAGTATGTCGAGCAACAGATTCATCGACTGTTCAGTATCGGTTGTTAATGCTTCCGGTGATCTTTGTGAGGAGACCTTCACCGTTAACCAGTATGATGAAGGCGCAGGCAATGCACTTTATGAGATGTTCGATCCCGAGCGTGACGGTATCTACGATTACACTCAGGATTACTTCTTCGAGCGCTGACGGAAAGTTTATATTCAACAAATAAATAAGGGGCGGCTTTGAAGCTGCCCCTTACATTATGCTGAGAATACTGACTAACAGATTATGCGTCGATGCCGTAGTATGCGCAGATGCTGTGCCACTGATCAAGAGATGAGAATGTATCTGCGATCTGCTGTCTTGTGGATGCACCGGAATTGATTGCATTTGCCCAGTTGGCAAGACCTGCGGGATCCGGATCTCTGTCGAGGAATGTTCTGTAAAGAACGGATACATACTGCTCTGTTGAGAGATTTCTCGATGTGAATTCAGCGGAGCTTAACATCGAATTGATGATGTCATTAGCCGTGTACTGACCGCTGATGATGCCGTTTACCCATACTGCCTTTTCCTGGTTGGTGGCGCTTCTGGCGAAGATGCTCATATAGAGTCTGTCGACGAAGTTGTTAACGACGAGTACTCTGATCATCTGGCCGGGAAGGTTACGGTTGGTCGAATAGATCGTTGCTACCGAGTCTGCCGTTGCCTGTGATAATGGAAGTGCGTTTGTGCTGTTGTAAGCTGCTGTTCCTGATACATAATCGGGAGCACGGCTTGTATCTGAAGGGATTCCTGCAAGTGTAGCTTCTGCTACCTCGAGCTGGATCCTTAATCCTGAGAGTGCCTGGTCGAGACCGTATTTACTCTCGAGAGCATAATACGCATTCGTACGTGCCGTATCGAGTGCTACATATACGTCCGCAGGTATCTCGTTATAATGCATCGAAAGGAAGGCACTTGCCGAGTCGTAGTAGTCTGCTACCGCAGCGTATGTTGAATCACTGTAGCTGTCATCTGCTCTTACCGGAGCCTTTGCCAAAGCGAATGTAAGCGCCATGGAGACTGTGATAACCGCTGCAAAAGCCTTAAATCCCAATCGTGTCCTGTTCATAAAATTTCCTCCTTTTCCGGATGAGCTTTTCTGCTCTTTCTACATTTTCATTATAAAAACCACTTGAAACAGCAATGAAAACAATGGTTTAAACAAATGTAAACACTGCTTTCAAAGGAACGGGTTATTGTATAATCAACGATATGAAAGGGGGGATAAAAATGAAGAAATTTACATCGATTATCCTTACATTAGCTCTCGCTATGTCGGTCGCAGCATGTGCAAATACAACAGCTGAGACTTCTGCAACAGCAACAGAAACGGCAGTAAGCGAGACAGCACAAGCAACATCTGAAGCTGCAGAGACTGAAGAAGCTTCACAGGCAACAGATGACACAGAACTCGCAGATCCTACTGAACCTGATTCCACAGATGAGGGAACAGCTCCCGATCCGTCAGATCCATACAGCTACCTTGATACAGCTATGGAAGGTATCGTAGGCGCTAACTACACACCTATCCTTTATCTCGGATCCCATCAGGAGAACGGAACGATCTTCTCTTATTTCTGCAGATCACAGGTCGTTTCTCCCGATGCTCCTGCCGCTTGGGCGGTTGTACGTGTCCTTGATGATGGAAACGGCAATGTTACTTTGGACAGCGTAGAGTTCCCTGATTACGGCGGTATCGCAGGCGGCAACGCACTTACTGAAGGTACCGGAACACAGGAAGGCGCTGTAGGCGCATGGGAGTTGACTTCCGAGATGTCACTCGGACCCGATGCTACTGAGGTTTTCGAGGCTGCCAATACAGGTTATGAGGCAGTAGGTCTTCTTGCTACACAGATTGTTGCAGGACAGAATTACTGCTTCCTCTGCAACGACAGTAACGGCGGCTGGGCTTTCGTTATCGTTTACTTCGACCTGCAGGGCAATTCCACTATGGCGGGAAGCGCATCCTTCACTGCATAAGAAGGCAAACTGACGAAGTTTAACTATGTTACAAAAGCGGCATTTCCTTCGGGAAGTGCCGCTTTTCTTTATATTAATACATTCCCGCGATATATTATGTATAATAGCTGGGGATTATCATGAAGACCGGTTTGAAGAAAAGTCAACTTAAGAATGTATTTTGGGCGATGATATCAGCTGTGCTCGCATTTCTGACCATTAAAGTAGTTCTTGATCAGAATAAGGATATGTCCGTCGGTGAGCTTTGGAAGATGGTCAAAGTTTCGGACAAGTTATTTGTCGTGCTCGCTGTAATAGCGGCTGCGATGTTTGTATGGTTCGAAGGTGTTGCCATCCTGTCCATTCTTAAGAGGAGCGGATATAAGCGCAGCCATTTCCAGGGCCTTCTTTACAGTACGTCCGATATCTACTTCTCGGCTATCACGCCGTCCGCTACTGGCGGTCAGCCCGCAAGTGCCTACTTCATGATGCGTGACGGCATCCCGGGCGGCATCATAACCGCGACACTTATACTGAATCTTGCCATGTACACGGCATCCATTATCTTCCTGGGAGTCGTTTCCATAATATTCCGCCCCAGGACTTTCCTCGGGTTCAATACCTTTTCGAGGGTTATCATCGTGTTAGGCTTCGTGGCGCTGCTTACCCTGGCCACGATCTTCATAGTGCTCCTTAAGAAAGAGAACATTATTTTCACGCCTGCCGAGCGCCTCATAAACTTTCTGCACAAGAAGAAGATAATCAAGAACAAGGATGCTAAGCTTAAGAAGCTCGAAAAGCACAAGGAAGACTACACCTGCTGCGCCGACCTGATCTCTTCCAGCAAGCGCGTGATGACGGCGGCTTTTATATGGAACCTCATCCAAAGGTCGTCCCAGATCATGGTCCCCGTGCTGATCTACAAGGCTTTGGGCGGAGACGCGCAAAACATGATCGACGTGTTCTGCAAGCAGGTTCTTATAACGATCGGTTACAATTTTGTCCCCATTCCCGGAGGCATGGGAATCTCAGATTATCTTATGATCGACGGATTTGGTGAACTAATGGGCAGCGATCTGTCGTATAATGTTGAATTGATAAGCCGTGTTATTTCATTCTATATGTGCGTACTTATCAGCGGATTGATAACGCTGGCAGGTTATTTTATCGGGAGGAAAAAAGATGATAGGCGTTTATGATTACACCGTCATTCTCACATATGCTTCGTTAGTCTCAGGCATACTCGGAATAGTATGCAGCGTTACGGGTGCCGGCCACCCTGTTCTCGGATTGTTCTTCCTGATGTTATCGGGCATGCTCGATGCCTTTGACGGAAGAGTTGCGAGAACAAAGAAGAACCGAAGCGAATTCGAGAAGAACTTCGGAGTTCAGATCGACTCCCTCTGCGACATGATCTGCTTCGGTGTCCTTCCTGCCACGATCGGTCTTGCCAGACTTCGTGTAAGCGGAATCTTTACCGAGATCGTATCCCATAAAGAATACGAAGGCAATTATGCTTTGCTTATACTTTTCATCATAATCGCGGTGTTCTATGTACTCTCGGCGATGATCAGACTTGCATACTTTAACTCCACGATCGAGATTCGCGAGGAAGGCAGCAAGACATTGGGATATCAGTATTTTATCGGTCTTCCCGTTACGTCGGCCGCTTTGGTATTCCCGCTCGTCATGGTGATCCAGATGTTCATTAAGAGAGATCTTGTAGTTCCCTACTTCATCCTGATGCTCCTCATGGCGATCGCATTCATCATGAATATCAGGATCAGGAAGCCAGGCAAGGTTGGATTGATCGTAATCATGATCATCGGAATCATAGAATTCATAATTACCTGTCTGGTATTTTACTTCATGAACCGAGCGGAGTTCTTCTGATTGGGCAGTCTGGAGTTTCTTTATAAGACCGCACCCGGAAGGATAATTCTTAAGCCTTTGATCTCGAAGCCTGTCTCGTCTTTCTCGGGATGGCTTCTGGACAGAAAGGTTTCCAAGGTTCTGATCAAGTCGTTCGTAAAAAATAACAACATCGATCTTCGAGATTATCAGACCGATAACATCAATTGTTTCAACGACTTTTTCTGCAGAAGGATCAAGGACGGATTAAGACCGTTCGATACTGATCCCGAAGCTTTGACCGCTCCCTGCGACGGACTTTTACGTGTTCACAAGATCGCTGACGGATCTGTTCTCGGTGTTAAGCAGAGCAAGTTCACGATCAAGTCTTTATTAAGAGATGATGAGCTTGCTGCTTCTTTCGATAACGGTTATGCCTTCGTATACAGATTATGCGTTAACCACTATCACAGATATGCGTATTTTGACTCCGGCCATAAGCTTGAGGACAGAAGGATTGACGGCGTTTACCATACTGTCCGTCCGATAGCTCTTGAGGGGTATCCGGTGTTCGTCGAGAATACCAGGGAATATGCGGTTATAGATTCCGAAGTCTTCGGCCGCTGCGTTCAGATGGAAGTCGGAGCGATGCTCGTAGGAAGGATAGTCAACGATCACCCTTTTCCCGGCATGGTCGAAAGGGGTATGGAGAAAGGCCATTTCGAGTACGGAGGCTCCACGATAATCGTGCTGATTCCCGAAGGTTCTGCCCAGGTCCGTGCCGACCTTATCGAGGCTTCGACGACCGATAAAGAGATTCCCGTTGTAATGGGAGAGAAAGTGGGCTCACATTTAATCCCATGAACGGCTTTCATGGAGTATAATGCTTAACATATTAATTAAGAATAAAAGAAACGGAAGCATCAGGAGGTGCATATGGCACAGGAAATGATCCTCGTACTTGATTTTGGAGGACAGTATAATCAGCTGATCGCAAGACGCGTAAGAGAGCTGTCTGTCTACAGTGAAGTTCATCCGCATACATTGTCTATTGAAGAGATTAAGAAGATGGCCCCTGCGGGTATTATCCTGACGGGCGGTCCCGCTACTGTTTATGAGGACGATGCACCGAAGTGCAGCAAGGAGCTTTTCGAACTGGGTATACCTGTTCTCGGTATCTGCTACGGCGCACAGCTTATGACGTATCTTCTCGGAGGCAAGGTAGAGAAGGCTGAGGTCCGTGAGTACGGCCACACCGAGGTCTCCACAGACGGAACGGATCTGCTTTTCACGGGCGTTTCCAAGAAGACCGTTGTCTGGATGAGCCACACCATCAGGATCACAGAGGTTGCTCCCGGATTCCGTATCACGGCTTCGTCAGTATCGTGCCCCGTCGCTGCAGCTTCCGACTGGAACCGTAAGCTGTTCCTGACGCAGTTCCACCCCGAGGTAACACACAGCGTAGAAGGCCAGGCAATGCTCGCGAATTTTGTACGCAATGTCTGCAAGTGCCGCTGTGACTGGAAGATGTCTTCTTTCGTTGATGAGTCTATCGTCACCCTGAAGCGTAAGGTAGGAAGCGGACGCGTGCTGCTATCGGCAAGCAGCTTACATGTGTTTTTGTTGATCACGGCCTCCTTCGAAAAGATGAGGGCGACGACGTCGAGGCTGTATTCGGTCCCCGCGGACCCTACGAGCTCAACTTCATCCGCGTTAATGCGCAGAAGAGGTTCTACGACAAACTCGCGGGCGTCGAAGAGCCTGAGCAGAAGCGTAAGATCATAGGCGAGGAGTTCATCCGCGTGTTCGAGGAGGAGGCACGTAAGATCGGTGCCGTTGATTTCCTCGTGCAGGGTACGATCTACCCTGATGTTATCGAGTCAGGTCTCGGCAAGTCGGCTGTCATCAAGTCCCACCACAATGTAGGCGGACTTCCGGACTGCGTTGACTTCAAGGAGATAATCGAGCC
>CADAXO010000059.1 GCA_902791885.1 Oscillospiraceae bacterium
ACAGGCTGGCAGAAGGACGGCGGCAAGTGGTACTTCCTCGATGAAGACGGTTCTATGGTAACCGGTTGGCTGCAGGATGGTGATTCCTGGTATTACCTCAAGTCCAGCGGCGCAATGGCAACAGGTTGGCAGAAGGTTAACAACGCATGGTACTACTTCAAGAACAGCGGTGTTATGGTAACAGGTTGGCAGAAGATCAGTGGCGTTTGGTACTACTTCAATGCATCCGGCACAATGAAGACAGGCTGGCTCAAGCTTGACGGCAGCTGGTACTATCTTGAGACAAGCGGTGCTATGGTAACAGGCGACAAGAAGATCAACGGTAAGGTATATCACTTCAATTCAAGCGGTGTTTGCACAAACCCTTGATCAGATCGATTGATAATTAGTTAATTGATCAATATGGCGGCGTGGCGTGAGTCACGCCGCTTTTTGGTGTAAAATCTTATAACAGCATTTTCGAGCGGAGGCTTATTAATGGATAACCGCATCCTGAGTATTCTGTCGCGCCAGTTCCCTTCAGAGACGGCAGCGGCAACGGAGATAATCAATCTTCAGGCAATTTTGTCACTTCCCAAGGGAACAGAGCATTTTCTTACAGATATACACGGCGAGGACGAACAGTTCCTGCACGTTCTTAAGAACGGTTCCGGTACTGTAAAGCGTAAGGTCGATGCCGTCATCGGCGGCCGTAAATCCCTGTCTTATAAGAAGCGTCTTACGACTTTGATCTACTACCCCAAGGAGAAGCTCGATCTTATCAAAAGTGAGACCGATCCGGATGCTATGGGCGAGTGGTATATGGAGACTTTACGTGACCTTGTAGACGTTGTTAAAAAGGTCTCCTGCAAGTACACAAGATCCAAGGTTCGTAAAGCCATCGCGGAAGAATACCGCTATGTTGTAGAGGAGCTTATAACCGAGAAGGAAGAGGTCTACGATAAGGAGCGTTACTATAACGAGATCCTTCATTCCATCGTGGATATCGGTATGGCGGATCAGGTAATTATCACGCTTTGTAACCTCATCCAAAGACTTGTCGTCGATCACCTTCATATCATCGGTGATATATATGACAGAGGTCCGGGCCCCCACATCATTATGGATAAGCTTTGCGACTATCACAGTGTTGATATCGTCTGGGGTAACCACGATGTCGTATGGATGGGGGCAGCGTGCGGTAATCCTGCGTGCATAGCCAATGTTATACGAATGAGTGTGCGTTACGGCAATCTCGCAGTTATAGAGGACGGATACGGAATCAATCTTTTGCCGCTTGCAGCTTTCGCCATGAAGACTTACGAGAGTTCCGACCTTTCCTGCTTCCACTTGAAGGAGAATAACAGAGGTGAGTTCTTTGACCTGGAGAAGATCGAGTCTCAGATGTATAAGGCGATCACCATCATGCAGTTCAAGGCAGAAGGTCAGGTTATTAGGCGTAACCCGGACTTCGAGATGGACGATCAGCTGCTTCTCGATAAGATCGACTTCAACGAAGGAAGCGTTGTCTGCGGAGGACAGAAGTATCCTCTTGCAGACTGTGATTTTCCTACAATCAATCCTTCTGATCCGTATGCTTTCACGGCTGAAGAGGAGCAGGTTATGGCACAGCTTATTCAGGGCTTCATGAACAGTGAGAAGCTTAATAAGCACGTGCGCCTTCTTTACGAGAAGGGCTCCATGTATAAGGTATATAACGGCAACCTGCTTTACCACGGCTGCGTTCCTCTTAATGAGGACGGTACCTTCACGGTATCGCACGTGGACGGCGTTGAGACATCGGGAAGAGCCATGTATGACCTTCTTGAAGCCCACGCCCGAAAAGCTTTCTACGCAGATCCCGGAACGTCCGAGAAGATAAAGGGAGGAGATATCCTCTGGTACCTTTGGTGCGGCCCCAAGTCGCCTTCCTACGGACGATCCAAGATGACCACTTTCGAGCGCCTCTTTATCGAAGATAAGGATACTCATTATGAGAAGAAGGATCCTTACTACACGTTTATCGAGAGCGATGAAACTATCGCATGCAATATCCTCGAAGAGTTCGGTCTCGATGTCACAAGTGCGCACATAGTAAACGGTCACGTTCCGGTTCAGGCCCGTAAGGGACAGACGCCTATCAAGGCAGGAGGTAAGGTCCTCATGATCGACGGCGGTTTCTCCAAGGCTTATCACGCGAAGACGGGAATCGCAGGTTATACCTTAGCCATCGATTCGCACGGAATGTGGCTTGTTGAGCATGAGCAGTTCGAGAGTAAGGAAGCTGCGATAATTCAGGAGACGGATATTGTTTCCGATACGCTTACAGTCGAGAATTTCGAGCGCCGTATGTATGTTGAAGACACGGATAACGGCAAGAAGCTTCAGGCTGAAGTCAACGAACTTAAGGAGCTTCTCGAAGCTTACCGCAACGGTCTCATATGATAAGTTACGCTGCCTGAATATGTATCACGAATGCTTTGTTGTATTCTTCGCCTAGGTGGCAGCGGGCAACTTCGGGCTTTTGTGAGAGCTTGATCGTCGCACCGTGAAGCTCGACGATCTTCTTTGCAATGGATAAGCCTAAGCCTGTGCCGCCTTTGGTCTGTCTTGACTCATCGCCCATTACGAAAGGCTGGAAGAGACCCTCTGCAAGCTTCTCCGGGATCATATCTCCGCTGTCTGCGATAAAGATGATCAGATCTTCGCCGTCTTGGCGGAGCGTGACGTTGATCCTGGTTCCTGCCGCATTATGGCGAACAGCATTTGTAAGAAGATTATTGATGACGCGCGTCATCTGAACCCTGTCGATATCTGCCTCGAGTGTCTCCTCGGGAATGTCGACATCAAGCTCGTCGCCCGCTTCCTCTATGTCGGTGTAAGCGGAAGCTGCGATCTCACGTAAGAACTCTGCAAGGTCGAGCTTTTCCGTGCTTACCGTGAAGCCTTCGCTGTTAAGCTTGGTGTAATCGAAAAGCATATTTATCATCTCATTCATGCGTTCAGTCTTAGTCTTTATCGCGTCGAGGTATTCCTGTTTCTCCGAGTCTTTAACGAGCCCGTCGGATAAAGCCTGCGCATAGCCTGAGACAGTGGTCATCGGAGTCTTAAGATCGTGCGCGATGTCTGAGATCATGAGGTAACGCTGACGGTCGTTCTCTCGCTGTGTCCTGATGAATTCATCCTCGGTCTTCTTGATCTCTCTCGCGACCGCGGAAGTGTAGAGCAATGAACCGACTGCTATCGGGATGGCAAGGAAGACTATGACAACTATGGTTATTATGATCGAACCCCTGATATCCTCGTGCGTATAAATGATATCGTTGATCAGACTCATTATCTTAAGGTCACCGCTGAATATTCCGAGCTTCGCACAGATAGGAAGAAGAACCCGTTTTACAAACAGGAGCATAACCTCCTCGGCGAGTACTATGCCGAGCAGTGTCCAGATGAATCTGCCTATTACAAACTGCCTTAAGTGTTTGTCGTTAGTCACGAGGGATCTCCAGTCTGTATCCTAAGCCTCTTAACGTCTTGATGTAACGTGAAGGATCCTCATCCAACTTGGTTCGAAGCTTACTTATAGCAACCATGATGTTGTTGTCTGCGATGATGAATTCATCGCCCCATGCATACTCGTAGATCTGCTGCTTGGTGAAGACCTTTCCGGGGGACCTCATGAGCATCTCCATCATCTTGAACTCGACTGAAGTGAGCTCGATTGGAGCACCGTTTATTGTGAGGCTGCATGAGCCGATA
Organism: Oscillospiraceae bacterium; assembly: GCA_902791885.1. The sequence continues at coordinate 3,739 of CADAXO010000059.1, forward strand.
TCTAAAGTAAGATCTCCGCAGTGTAAGACTTCTTCCGCTTCTTTTGCGGTGTTGCTTCCGAGGTCGTAGTAGCGCCTTAAAGCAGACTTAACACGTGCCGCTACTTCAAGCGGATTAAACGGCTTTGTGATGTAATCGTCGGCGCCGAGATTAAGGCCTAAGATGCGTTCTGCATCGGCTGTCTTGGCGGAGATGATCATGATGGGGATGTTGGTTTCTTTTCGAAGTTGCTGCATGACGTGAAGTCCGTCGATTCCCGGCATCATGATGTCAAGAAGAAGTATGTCAGGAGAGTTAGTGCGGACGGCTTCCAGAGTCTTAAGGCCGTCCCCGGTTTCTATTACCGTGAAGGACTCGTTCTCGAGGTAGAGCCTCAGAAGATTTCTTATCTCAGCTTCATCGTCCGCTATCAGTACTTTGTAACTCATGTATGTCTCCCTGTTGTGTTGCTTAAACAAGAGCAGCCGGCAGATGAACTGCCGACTGCTTAACTATACCATATCCCTTATTGTGTTTACCGTATCATCTCAGACTCCGTATCTGATTGCCTCATACAAAGCTGCATCAGCGGAAGCCTTGTAAGGATTTACATAGAAGATACCTACGATGCCGCATGTTATTGCGGAAAGGAACTCCCAGCCGATGAATGAAAGATCGAATACAAATGCTCTCCACTTGTTGCCCTTCATGAGCTGCTTGCTCAGTGCGAATACTTCGTCAGAATTCATATCGGGATTCTCGGAAAGAATGTAAGGAATAAGTCTGTACTCATAGGCCTTGATGATTCCGGGAATTACGAAGAGCAGTGACCACAGGAATGTATAAAGTGTTCTTAAGAACATCGTCTTTACGCAGTTCTTGTAGTTGTTGTCGAAAGCAAAGAATACGTTCGTCATCTTTGCAGGCTCTTCGAGGTTCTTTCTGAAGAAGCGGCGGCATCCGAGCTCGATGGGGTTAAGCAGAAGTGCCGTGAATACGAGGCTTACAGCGAAAATAACGAGTGCTGCGATAAAAGCTACTACTGCAAATACGATAACGAATGCCGTAAAAGCTTCGCGGTCCATTTCGAGTTCTTCAGGTGAAAGCTCAAAGTGTACACCCTCGTTCTCACTGTCGCCCTCCCAGTCAAATACGAAGGGGCTGCCGTTTGTGTCTTCATCGGGATCATTGATCTCTATCTCGTTATCGCCAAGTGATTCAGCCGGATCGGAAGTGATATCCTCTGTGATTATATCGTGTGTGCCTACCGAGAATCCCGGTGATACCGCTCCCGTTCCGAAGCCTGCGGTTCCTCCTACGATCAGCAGTATGAGTGCAACCAATACTGCTTTCCAGAAGTTGGCCTTCATGGTTGTCTTGCCTTTTGTCTTAACTTCTCTTCTGTTCCACATAAATCTATCCTCCTGTTCATGTTATGGCTCCATTGTAAAGTGCCAACCTTAACAGAAGAATCGGCGAACCTTAACGTTACCTTAACTTGGGCTGCCTATTTATAAAATCACCTGAATTTGGGCGAAAAATCACCTGTGACTCAGGTGATATATTCAGGTGATTTATATGTTCGCGTGGCATGCAGGGACAGAAATCGGGACAAAAATCAACTCTGACCAGGTTTCTGTCCCTGAAGGGTATTTCTGGACAGAAATCGGGACAGAATAATTTTCTGTCCATCTTTGAGTCCAGCTTGTTGGAATTATAATGAAAGCTTAGCTTTAATATCTGAAAGAACCTGATCTATGGTGATGGGCTTGTTATCGTGAGCGTCAAGTTCGACATGGTAGATTATTCCCTTATCCCAGTCGAAGAACTTATCCTTTGTGTGAACGTGGCCGCAGATGTTTATAACCTTCTCTTTAAGATCTTTATCGTCATCGTAGTTGGCGCTGAGTGTGGGGTAGTGGGTAAGAAGGAATTCATAACCTTTATATCTAAGAGGCGCGGCGTAACCTAAGATGTCTGTGTTGGGGCAGTCTTTATATAACTCAATGCGCGCATTGGAGTCGTGGTTGCCTAAGATTACATGCTTGATGCCTTTGAGTTCGTTCCAGCATTGAAGGCCGGTCTCGTTATCCTTAAGCATCAGATCGCCTAAGACGTACACTTCGTCATCGTCATTTATGATGCTGTTCCAATTCTCAATTATCGCTCTGTTCATGTCGTCCGCCGAATCGAATCCGCGGGCTCCGTAAATAAAATCCTTATCGTGACAGAAATGTAAGTCTGAAGTTAAGTAGATCATACTTAATAGTATAATGCCCGTATGAGAATAATGAAGAGATAACTGAAGAGGCCGGATAATGGTTGAACTGGTTGATTACAATAAAAGTATAAAGGACGAGGTGTTCCGCTTTACTGCAGGATGCTTTACGGAGCTCGGGAAGGCTTTCGAACCTGAAGGCAGGCATGAGTTCTATAATCACATTGAAGAGCATTTCGAGGGCTTCTGGTGCCTTGTAGATCAGAACATAGTAAAAGGCACCGCTGCCATAGCAAGGCTTGATGATACGACAGCAGAGCTTAAGGCCTTGTATGTCGATGCTTCCTTAAGGGGGCAGGGTTGGGGCTATAAGCTCCTTGATCATGCAGTGAAATTCGCAAAAGCAGCAGGGTTCGGAAGAGTCGTTCTGGATTCGATGTCGAAATATGAGAGTGCCGCGAGATTATACAGAAGATACGGCTTCACTGACACGGCAAGGTATAATGACAATCAATATGCAGATGTCTTTATGGAGTTAATATTGGAGGAAACACATGACTGACAACAGTTCCGCTTATAACGCGAGCGTCTACGATCAAAGCATAGTTAACACGCTGCCTTACTACACTGAGTTCTTCAAGCAGATAACAGATCTTATTGATAAGTCGGGAAAGACCGGTATCAGCTGGCTCGACACAGGCTGCGGCACGGGCACTCTCGCACAGATCGTCCTCTCGCAGCGCGAAGATGTATCCTTCACTGTATGTGATCCGTCTGAGAATATGCTCGCGGAAGCCAAGGCGAAGCTCGGTAATTCTGATATTACATTTATAAATAAGTGCTCCCAGGAACTGGACTTTAAGGACCGGTTTGACGTCGTAACCGCGGTTCAGTGCCATCACTACCTTCAGCCTAAGGAGCGCGAGCTTGCTACAAGGAAGTGCTTCGAGGCGCTTAAAGATAAGGGTATTTATATAACTTTTGAAAACATAAGGATGTCGACGGAAGAAAGTGATAGAATAGCACTCGGCCGCTGGACGGACTTCATAAGGACCAACTTCCGAGACGAGGAAAAAGTCAGAAAACACGTCGCAAGACGCGGCACGGAGGTCCATCCGATAACGATAGAAGAGCATCTGGCGCTCCTTCGAAAATGCGGTTTTACGTCCGTAAATCTGCTGTGGACATCGTACCTGCAGGCGGGTTTCTGGGCAATAAAAAATTAGCACTTGCAAAGATAAAAAAAGCAAGGTATAATCGTCAAGCACGTTTGAAAGACAAACTATACCTACATGAGATGGAGGTGGAAAATATATGGCACATCCTAAGAGAAAATGGTCGAAGGCTAGAACTTCACGTCACAGAAGCTTGTGGAAGCTTTCTGTTCCGGGTTTTGTTGAGTGCCCGCAGTGTCATCAGAAGATGCTTCGCCGCACAGTCTGCAAGAACTGCGGATATCTTGATGGTAGAGCTGTTGTTACAGTAGGCGAAGAAGAGTAATTCTTCCTAGAACAGTTAGAAACCGGGCGGTGTTGATAAACTTAACACCGCCTTTATTTTTGCATCAGGAGACAGATCATGAGTAAACCTGCCGTTGCCATAGTCGGACGCCCGAACGTCGGTAAGTCGTCGCTCTTTAACACTCTTTACGGAGAGCGTATATCGATCGTACATGATACCCCCGGAGTTACGAGGGACCGTATCTATGCGACTGCAATCTGGCGTGAGAGGGAGTTCGTGATCATTGACACAGGCGGTATCGAGCCCGCAGGTGAAGATGTAATCTTACAGGGAATGCGCGCCCAGGCAGAGGTGGCTATCGAGACCGCCGATGTAATCGTATTCATGGTTGACCTGAAGTCCGGCATGACAGCTGCGGACAAAGAGATCGCAGCGATGCTTCGAAAGTCCGGAAAGCCGATCGTTATCGCAGTTAACAAGGCTGATAAAGTCGGAGAGCCCCCGGTCGAGATGTATGAATTCTATAATCTCGGATTGGGCGAAAGCGACATCATCCCTATATCGGCGGCTCACAGATTGGGAATCGGTGATCTGCTTGATAAGATTTTCGAGTACTTCCCGAGTGAAGATGAAGATAACGAGGATGAGGGCAGGATCCGTGTTGCCCTTATAGGCAGACCTAATGCAGGCAAGTCGAGCCTCACGAATAAGATGAGCGGAAGCGACAGAAGTATCGTCTCCGACATCGCAGGCACGACACGAGATGCCATCGACGTTCATATTGAGAATAAGTACGGCAAGTTCATTCTCGTTGATACGGCGGGAATGAGGAAGAAGAGCCGCATCGAGGATAATGTCGAGAAGTACTCTATGGTAAGAGCGCTTCAGGCTATAGACAAGGCGGATGTATGCGTTATTCTGATCGACGCTTCCGTAGGTATTACCGAGCAGGATACAAGAGTAGCAGGCGTGGCTCACGATAACGGCAAGGCCTGCATCATTGCCATAAACAAGTGGGACATAATCGAGAAGGAAACGGGTACGCTCGAAGCCATGACGAAGATGGTAAGGGAGCGTTTCTCCTTCATGGATTATGCTCCGATAATATTCATATCGGCGAAGACGGGCCAGCGTGTCGACAAGCTCTGGGAGGCTATCATCATGGCCGAAGAGTCCTCATCGAAAAGGCTTACCACAGGTGTCTTCAACGACATGCTTACCGAGGCTGTCGCTATGGTACCGACGCCGCAGGATAAGGGTAAGCATCTTAAGATCTATTACGGCACACAGGTAGCGGTAAAGCCCCCGACGTTTGCGCTCTTTGTTAACGATACGGAGCTGTCGCATTTTTCTTATGAGAGATATATCGAGAATCAGATCAGACGTAATTTCGGCTTCGAAGGAACTCCGATTAAGATTCTTTTGCGTAATAAAAAGGGCGAACAGACCTGAAATATTGTGCATATAGTCGTATAGGTTATTTGCTCCCGAAGTAGTTAAATATTAAAGGCAAAAAATCGTATTTTATATTTTATGGGAGCTAACCGTATGAAGATCGAGAATTTACGTAACATCGCCATCATCGCGCACGTTGACCACGGTAAGACGACTATCGTCGATTCCATGCTTAAGCAGGCCGGAATCTACAGAGAGAACGAGCAGATCGTTGAGCAGGTCATGGACAGCAATGACCTTGAAAGAGAAAGAGGAATCACGATCCTCGCTAAGAATACTGCCATCGATTACAAGGGCATAAGGATCAACGTTGTTGATACTCCCGGACACGCTGACTTCGGAGGCGAGGTTGAGCGAGTTCTTAAGATGGTTGACGCGGTTCTCCTCGTAGTAGACGCTTTTGACGGACCTATGCCCCAGACAAGATTCGTTCTTCACAAGGCTCTCGAGTTAGGCTTAAGACCTATCGTCTGCATCAATAAGATCGACCGTCCCGACGCAAGACCTTTGCAGGTTGTTGATATGGTCCTCGATCTTTTCATCGAGCTCGGTGCCGATGAGGACCAGCTTGATTTCCCTATCGTATATTCATCCGGTAAGGTCGGCATCGCATGCTTCGACATCAAGGATTATGAGAACGGCAAGGCAGTTGATTTCTGCCCGGTTCTCGATACTATCATCGACAACACACCCTGCCCTCAGGGTGATCCGGAAGCTCCCATGCAGCTCCTCGTTTCCAATATCGACTCCGATCCTTACATCGGCAGAATCGCTATCGGAAGAGTCGAGAGAGGTACTATCAAGCAGGGTGAGCCTTGCGTAGTCGTTAACATCGAGCAGGACGGCAAGAGAAATGCAAGAGTAGTTAAGCTCCTCCGTTTCTCAGGTCTCGGAAGACAGGAAGTCAGCGAAGCTTCCATCGGTGAGATCGTCTGCGTTGCAGGTATCCCCGATATCGGAATCGGTGACACACTCTGTGACCAGAGCACACCCGAGGCGCTCCCCTTCGTTAAGATCGACGAGCCTACTATCGCAATGACATTCTCTGTTAACGATTCTCCTTTCGCAGGTCAGGAAGGTAAGTTCGTTACATCACGTCACTTGAGAGACAGACTTTTCAAGGAGATCGAGACCAACGTTTCCATGAGAGTCGAAGAGACAGATACAACCGAGTCCTTCATCGTAAAGGGAAGAGGAGAGCTTCACCTTTCCATCCTCATCGAGGAGATGAGAAGACAGGGTTACGAGCTTCAGGTAAGTAAGCCGAAGGTTATCATGAAGGAGATCGACGGCGTGCTCTGCGAGCCTTATGAGGACCTCGTAATCGACGTTCCCGAGGAGTATGTAGGTGCCGTTATCGAGAAGCTCGGAAGCCGTAAGGCAGAGATGAAGAACATGCTTCCTCCGTCAAAGGGATACACAAGACTTGAGTTCAACATCCCCTCCAGAGGACTC
>CADAXO010000060.1:0-10155 GCA_902791885.1 Oscillospiraceae bacterium
CGCGATGTCCCTGGCACCTTGTGTTATGGCGGATGAGACCGATATTACAGAAGAAATCGCTGAGGAAGCGGTAACAGAAGAATCTGATACTGAAGAGACCGAGATCGAAGAGACCGAGATCGAAGAGATTGAGGTAGAAGAGCCCGATGTAATCGTGACTGAGCCTGAAGTTGTTGAGGATGAGGAGATCATCGAAGAGACTGAGGCTGAGGAAGCTGAAATCGATGGTGAAGAAGCTTCGGAGATGACGTTCGAGGAAGTAGAAGATGCCGAAGAGATCGAGGTTGAAGAAGATATTGTAATCCTCGATTCTGATGTCGATAACGATCAGCTTGCTGAGCAGTATATCATGCAGGAGATGACTCCCGGGTATCAGGCATACTACGCTTATGATTATCAGTCTGAGCTTAATGAGGTTGAGGCGACTATTTATAACGGTATTCTCCCTGAAGTTCAGTCTGTAGCAGCAGGAAATACATCGAATACCATTCTCAGTATGTCTCTTAATGTTACTTATACGGCAGAAGAACTGGGACTTGAAACAGTTGATGTTGAAACAACAGTGATCAGTGAAGCATTGAAGAGTAAGTTCAGCGGAAGAATGGTTGTTGTAGCCCTTATGAGCTCATGTCCTTATGAACTTTATTGGTTTGATAAGACTGCAGGTGCTAAACCTACTTATGGATTAAAGAAAAATACGGAAGAAAATACTGTTACTGTCACTACATATAAGATTAAATTCGCTGTAGCTACGGAGTATCAGGATGTTACTGCTCCGGAAGCGGACCGTAAGTATACTTATGATACATCTTACGGTGAAGCCGCTGCAGCTGCTGCTGAGAACGCAAGAGCGATAATCGCTGCTTGTGCAGGATTAAGCGACTATGCGAAGCTTGAAGCTTATAAGAATAAGATCTGTGAATTGACGGATTATAACAATGAAGCAATTGCCGACGATTGGCCGTATGGAAATCCTTGGCAGCTTGTATGGGTATTCGACGGTGACCCTGATACTAAGGTCGTTTGTGAAGGCTACTCCAAGGCTTTCCAGTTCCTGTGCGATAACTCCGCATTCCAGAGCCCTGAGATCTATTGCATCTCGATCGACGGAAGAGCTAACCTTAATACAGGTCTTAAGAGCCCCCATATGTGGAATCTTGTTCACATGGAAGACGGTAAGAACTATCTTGTTGACGTAACCAACTCTGACGGTACAGGTCTAGACTTGTTCCTGATTGGAGCTGACTGGAATAAGACAGTTGAGGGCTACATAATCTTTAACGGTTACAGATACTATTACAGTAACGATGTGAACAATTTCTTTGACAGTGCGGCTCTGACATTGCCTTCTTATCATTACGTGCCTCAGGGGACCGGCATTACAGGCTGGTGGAAGAAGGGTAATACATGGTATTACTTCAACCAGGACGGTACATTAAAGACAGGCTGGCTTAAGGACGGAAATAAGTGGTATTACATGAATTCCAGAGGCGAGATGCAGACAGGTTGGGTCAAGTCTTCAGGTAAGTGGTATTACATGACGGCAGGCGGTGCCATGAAGACAGGCTGGCTTAAGGACGCAGGTAAGTGGTACTACCTTAAGAGCAGCGGCGAAATGGCCATTGGCTGGCTTAAGGTTGGTAAGGAGTGGTATTACTTCAACTCCGACGGAAAGATGAGAGTAGGCTGGCTTAAGTACAACGGCAAATGGTATTGCCTGCACACTGACGGCCACATGTTAAGAGACAGTACTTGGAAGATTAACGGAAAATATTATCATTTTGATAAAAACGGCGTGTGTACTAACCCGTAATGCGTTATTATATACCGAACCTTAAACAGAAAGTTGGCATAATAACAAAAGATGGCTAAAGTAGATAACGCTATCATTATGGCGGCGGGGACGAGTTCAAGATTCGCCCCGCTTTCATATGAGAAGCATAAGGCAATGACTCAAGTACGCGGCGAAGTCCTGATAGAGAGGCAGATCAGACAGCTTAAGGAAGCAGGAATCCCCGAGATCATTATCGTTACCGGCTATAAGGCCGAACAGTTCGAATATCTTAAGGATAAGTTCGGGGTAAAGCTCGTTCATAACCCCGATTACCTTATACGTAACAATAATTCCAGTATTTGGGCCGTAAGAGACTTCATTAAGAACAGCTTTATCTGTTCTTCGGATAATTATTTTGATAAGAATCCTTTCGAGAATGAGGTGGACGGATCCTACTATGCTGCACAGTACATTGAAGGCGAGACTTCCGAGTGGTGCATGGAGGAAGACTCTGAAGGGTATATAACCGATGTAACAGTCGGAGGCAGCAATGCCTGGTATATGCTGGGACATGTGTTCTGGAGTGAGGACTTCTCAAGAAGATTCCTGGAGATCTTAGAAGCCGAGTATGATCTTCCCGGGACTGCCGATAAGCTTTGGGAGACCATATTCATGGATCACCTTGATGAGCTTAAGATGAAGATCAGAAAGTATTCGCCCGATATCATTTATGAATTCGATACCATCGATGAATTAAGGCTTTTCGATCCTTCATATAAGGAGGATACAAGGTCGGTCATATTGAAGAAAACAGCAGAGAAATTAGGTGTTAATGAAGCCGATATAGTCAATATCACTTCATTCAAGACAGACTCAACGGCTGCGGCGGGATTCGAGTTCGACTGCCCCAAGGGTCACTTTAAGTATCTTTATAGCGATATCTGATATGGTAAAATAATTACCGAGAAAGAATCAGGAGTACGGATTATGGCATTAAGAAATATCGTTACCGAAGGAGATCCCATTCTTCATAAGAAGAGCCGCGTGATCGAAGAGATCACACCCAGGATCGTAAAGCTCATTGACGACATGGCTGAGACCATGTATTACGACAACAGGGGAATAGGCATCGCTGCCGTTCAGGTAGGCGTGTTAAGAAGAGCTTTTGTCGTTGATATCGGCGATGAGCACGGAAGGATCAATTTCATCAATCCCGAGATAACGAGCCGTGAAGGCGAGCAGAGATGTTCTGAAGGATGTCTCTCGGTCCCCGGCAAAAGCGGCGAAGTTCTCCGTCCCGAGAAGATCCATGTTAAGGCTCTTGATATAGACGGCAACCCTTTCGAGATGGATGCCGAAGGTCTTCTTGCAGACTGTATCTGCCATGAGTATGACCACCTTGACGGCATTCTTTTCACAGACAAGGCTATTCCCGGAACGATAGAGGCGATAACTAATGAACCTGAAAAGTCTTAAGATCGTATTCATGGGAACTCCGGAGCTGTCTGCGACAGTTCTTAAGGGGTTAAGTGACAGCGGGCTTAATGTAGTAATGTGCGTTTCACAGCCAGATAAGCCCGTGGGACGTAAGCATATTCTCACGGCTCCTCCTGCCAAAGTGTGTGCGGATGAGCTTGGTATCAGCATGTATCAGCCCGATTCATTAAGAACGGACGAGGCTTATGAGACGGTAAAGTCCGTTGAGCCCGACCTTATTATCACGGCAGCATACGGCAAGATCCTTCCTCAGAGAATGCTTGATATCCCTAAGTACGGCTGTATCAATGTTCACGCATCGCTCCTTCCCAAGTACAGGGGCGCGGCTCCGGTTCAGTACTCGATAGTGGACGGCAATGATGTAACAGGCGTTACCATCATGAAGATGGATGCCGGCATGGATACGGGCGATATCCTGACTCAAAAGGAAGTCGCAATAGATATTAACGATACTACCGATACTTTAATGGCTAAGCTTGCCGATACGGGAAGAGATCTGCTTCTTGAGACTCTCGAAGATTATGTTGAAGGAAAGATAACTCCCGTTAAGCAGGATGAGTCGAAGGTTACGCTGACATCTCAGGTTAAGCCTGAAGACGGCATTCTTGACTGGAATAATACCGCAAGGCAGATTCACGACAGGATCAGGGCTTTCAGTACGTGGCCCGGTTGTTCTACAACTTTCAACGGCAAGAGAATGAAGATCTATGCAACCGAGCTCGAGGAGGATTCTTCAGAGGATGCGAAGCCCGGTGAGGTCACATTCGCAGGTAAGGGTAAGCTCAAGGTAAGGTGCGGCAAGGGCTCGGTATTTATTCTCGAGCTTCAGTCAGAAGGCGGTAAGCGTCTTAAGGCTGCTGACTGCGCCCATAACTACAGAGCAGGTCAGATGTTCGGAGCCTGATTTGGAAGATCGGGAAAAAATCTATTCCATATTATTCGACTGCATGGAGAAGGGTGCTTTCTCCAATCTCTCGCTCTCGGGAGAGGGCGTTGATGACTTCGTTCGTGCTGCTGTTTACGGCACACTGACTTATGTATATTCCGAGGATTACCTCATAAAGACGGTTTCCGGCAAGGATGTTGGTACTTTGGATCCTGCAGTAAGGACCATATTGAGGTTCGGCACATGGCAGATAGTATTCTCCTCGAAGGTTCCCGATTATGCTGCAGTAAACTCCTCCGTGGATCTTGCGAAAAGGCATGCCGCCAGAGCCCAGGGATTAGTCAATGCAGTGCTTCGTAAGATAGCGGCACTGGACGAATCAGAAAGAGACTTAAGCTCCAATAAGAACCCGGATGCTGCTTTCTCGTTAAAGCCGGAGATCTACGGCCTTATTAAGAAATCCTATGGCAAGGATCGTGCACCTTCTATAGCGCGAGCGCTTCTTGAACCTTCACCGCTGGCGATAAGAGTGAATACGCTTAAGACTGATGCCGGTATGCTTCGAAATGAGCTTGAGCTTGAAAACTTTACCGTAAGTGAGTCTTCATTTATGGATGATGCGCTTATTATTAAGCCTACCGGGGATTCTCCTTCTATCGAGAAGTCATTAGCTTTCAGAAACGGAGACTTCATGGTCCAGGGCGAAGCGGCTCAGCTCGCTTCTTTAATCGCAGAACCCAAGAAGGGGATGAGGATATTAGACTGCTGTGCGGCTCCGGGAGGCAAGTCCACACATATGGCGGCTTTGACCTGTAACGAAGCTTCGATAACGGCACTTGATATCAACAAATCGAGAGTCGAACTGATCAATGAAAACGCCGGAAGATTAGGCGTTGCTTCGATTGAAGCCAAGGTTGCCGACAGCACGGGTTTCAGTGATGATGAAGGCTTTGATCTTGTTCTATGCGATGCGCCCTGCAGCGGCCTCGGTATCATGGGCGGGAAGCCCGATATCAGACTTACGATAACGTACGAGCGTATCGAAGAGATCAAGGTAAAGCAAAAGCAGATCCTTAATAACGTAGGGCGGCTTGTTAAGCCCGGAGGAACACTTGTATACAGCACATGTACGATAAACCGCGGTGAGAACGAGGAGCAGGTGGAATCTTTCCTTGCTGAGAATAAGGACTTCGAAGCGAACAGCTTTGACAACATACTGCCCGAACGTTTAAAATCACGCCCGAACAACGGAATGCTAACGCTTCTGCCTGATGAAGACGGATGCGAAGGTTTCTTTATCGCAAGACTTCGGAGGAAGAATGGCTGCTGAGGATAAGAAATTCTGTCTGGATCTGACGGCTGACGAGATCTTAAAATGGTGCCTTGATAACGGGTACCCCAAGTTCCGCGCGGGTCAGATCACCAAATGGCTTAATTCCGGAGTTACCGATACTTCCAAGATGACTAATATCCCTCAGGCGATGAGAGACAAGCTTAATGAGGATTTCCTTTTCTCGGACATGAAGATAATCGATGAGTTTGTGTCGAAGATAGACGGCACGAGAAAGCTTGTCTACCTTCTTCCTGACGGCAATATCATCGAGACGGTCATCATGCGCTATAAGACAGGTCTTTCCATATGCATCTCCTCACAGGCAGGATGCAAGATGGGCTGTTCGTTCTGCGCTTCCGCGAAGGCGGGATTCGGACGTTCATTAACGGCAGGTGAGATGGCGGCACAGGTCCTTATGGCTCAGGATCACATAGGTGAGAAGATAAGGACTGTCGTTGTAATGGGTATAGGCGAGCCGTTCGATAATTACGATAATCTGCTGGCGTTTATAAAGATCATGAATGATCCTGACGGCATCAACATGGGAGCAAGGCACATTACGGTTTCTACTTGCGGTCTGGTCCCTAAGATTAGGGAATTTACCAAGCTTAAACTTCAGGTTAACCTCGCCATCTCTCTTCATGCTCCAAATGATGAGTTAAGACGTGAGCTTATGCCTGTGGCATCGGCTTACAGTATATCCGAACTTATGGATGCCTGCAGGGAGTATGTCAATAAGACCGGAAGAAGGATTACTTTCGAGTATTCGCTCTTTAACGAAGTAAATGATACTTTCGCATGTGCCGAGCAGCTTTCCAGACTTCTTAAGGGTTTGAACTGCCATGTAAACCTCATCGCTGCCAACGAATTCCCGGGAAGTCCTTATAAGAGAAGCACCAAGGGAAGAGTAGAAGCTTTTAAGAATGCGCTTGAGAGCAAGGGCATTAATGCTACGCTGAGACGAGAGATGGGCACGGACATAATGGCGGCGTGCGGACAGCTTCGAAGAAGCAAAGAGGAAGAGCGGAAAGGCTAAGTGTAACCAACTTATAACCCAAGCTGGTTTGCTTATATTTTATAATAATATATAATTTGGTTTGATATTTTCGAAGGAGTAGATAGATGAGTGCACAGAGCCCTGAGGGCATGATATTCGCAGGCAAGTATAAGATAGTCAAGCTTATCGGTATGGGTGGCATGGCTAACGTTTACCTCGCCACAGATATTGGCTCGGGTGTTAAGGTAGCCATCAAGGTTCTTAAGCCTGAATTCTCTGCCAACGAAGAGTTTATCAGAAGATTCGATACGGAAGCTAAGGCCGTATCATCACTTAATCACGCCAATATTGTTAAGGTCTTCGGTGTAGGACACGAAGGCAGTTTCAGATATATAGTTCAGGAATATGTTGACGGTATAACGGTCAAGGACCTTATCAACCAGAACGGACACCTGGACTGGAAGGTAGCCGTACCTATCGTTATCCAGGTCGGTATGGCACTTGAATATGCTCATAAGAACGGCATTGTCCACAAGGACATTAAGCCTCAGAATATACTTATCTCAAGAGAGAGAATAGCGAAGATCACTGACTTCGGTATCGCAAGAGCCGCTTCAGGAAACACCATCACGATGTCTTCGGGCGGAGCTGTCGGATCTGTTCATTATTTCTCTCCTGAGCAGGCGAGAGGATCAAATGTAGGACCTTCTTCCGATATCTATTCTGTAGGTGTAATGCTTTTCGAGATGGTTACGGGAAGAGTTCCTTTCGACGGTGATTCCGATATCGCCATCGCCGTAAAGCATCTTCAGGATAAGCCGCCGCTCGCTTCAAGCTATGTTCCCGATATCCCCAAGGGTCTTGATGCCATTATCGTAAAGTGTATGCAGAAGACGCCCGATAAGCGTTATCCTTCCATGCGCCAGATGGTAACGGAGCTTGATGCTCTCATGGTAGATCCTAACGGTGTTTACGGTGTTATCAATACTGCAGGCGAAGAGCCTCAGAACGTTCAGCCTTCGGGAACCGTTTCATTCAGACAGGATCCCAATTACGACAAGATCACGGATCTTGAGAAGTCGGCTGAAGCAAGAAGACTTTCAAGACTTCGCGATAATATACTTCTCGTTTTTATCGTCCTTCTTATAGTCGGCGTGTTAGTCGGCGTATCTGCTTTGATCCTTAATTCGATATCGACAGCAACTCATATCGAAGATAACAGCGATTACAAGGTCGGCAATTACCTCGGAAGAAATGTTGACGAGGTCGTATCCGAGCTTGAGTTCAACAGGATCTCCTATGAGATCCAGACTCAGGTAACGTCCGATTATCCTGTCGGTACGGTAATCGGCCAGAATATCAACGAGGGCGTTGTTATCGCATCGGGTTCCGATATTCATAAGATCATTCTTACCGTAGCGGGAGAGGCGGAGACGATCACTCTTACAAGCTATGCAGGACTTGATTTCCACGAAGTTTATTCCATGCTCTCATCTTTGGGACTTCAGGTAAGCGTTCTTGAGGAGACCAATGCTGACTTCGAACCCGGCCAGGTATTAAGAACAGAGCCTGTAGCAGGTTCAGTTGTTGAAGTAGGTTCTTCGATCGTTATCGTTTATGCCAAGGCTCCCACAAGCTCGACTGTTCCGGATCTTCACGGCCTTACTCTTGAAGAGGCAAGAGAGCTTCTTGCAGAGGAAGAACTCAATATCGGTCATATCGAAGGAGCTACTGATGTACTTGTACTTCCTGAGTCATCACAGTTCGTAATCCTTACGGATCCTGTAGCAGGAATCACGCTCCCGAGAAGATCTTCCATCACGCTTTATGTCGGTACTATGGAAGACGTCGAAAGAGGCGGTACACCTACGCCTACACCTGCACAGGTAAGCGTAGTCACAACAGTATCCGGTCAGGGTACTGCAGAGGGCGGCGGAAGCTATGATATCAATACTACCGTTACTCTTGTTGCAACACCTGCGGAAGGCTTCAGATTCGTACACTGGCTCGATCCTTACAACAATGTAGTTACAGAGTCCAATGTCTATACATTCGTTGTTTACGATCCGGACGGAGATCCGCTGACGCCTACGACTATCAACTATACGGCTGTATTCGAGCCTTGGGCTCCGGAACCCGTTATCGGTCCCGACGGAATGCCTGTCTACTGATATTAATGTCTGAGAAGATTAGCGGAATAATCACAAAAGGTGTCGGCGGCGTCTTTAACGTCAGATGTGACGATGGAAGCAGCAGACTCTGCCAGATAAGAGGCAACATCAGATTAAGCAAGATGACTCCTCTTGTCGGAGATAAAGTACTTACAGGGGAATCGGGTGATCCCGATATCCCTTTTGTATTGGAAAAGATCCTCCCGCGCAAGAACTTCCTTGTAAGGCCTCCGCTTGCCAATCTTGATACATTGCTGCTGATATTCGCGTGCGAGGATCCTGTTCCGGATCTTAAGCTTCTGGATAAGATGCTTATCATATGCGGAAGACTGGGGATCAAGCCTGTTATCCTTTTCTCGAAGAGTGATAAAGATCCCCAATCTGCCGATAACTATGTATCGATATATAAGAATGCGGGCTTTGACTGCTTCCCGATGACCAAAGACGAGCCGATTCCCGATGAAGTCAAGAACCTCATTAAGACCGGTCTTACGGGTCTCGCAGGTCCTTCGGGTGTAGGTAAGAGCACATTCTGCAACAATCTTCTCGGCGAAGGCACCATGAAGGTCGGTGATATCTCCGACAGACTTAAAAGAGGAAAGCATACTACGCGCCATGCGGAGCTTTTCGAGTATGAAGACGGATTTATTACCGATACTCCCGGGTTTACTTCGCTCGATCTTTTCGAAGTTGGTGTATTATATACAGACGTGGCAGGAGGTTATCCCGAGATACGCGAGGCGTCTTCCGGATGTAAGTTCGCTGACTGCAGGCATGTTGCCGAGAAGCAGTGCAATGTAAGAGACCTTGTAGGGGACACCATAGATGAGGGAAGATATCTCCGTTACCGCGAGTTCTACGAATACTTATACAGCAGAAGACCTAATTCTGCGGGAGGATACAAATGAGAAGACACGAGATTTCACCTTCACTTTTGTCAGCCGACTTCGGTTACGTTATGCGCGATGTACAAAGCATCGAGCCTTACTGCAAGTTCCTGCATCTTGATGTAATGGACGGACATTATGTACCTAACCTTACTATCGGCGTGCCCGTGATAAAGTCCATCAGGAAGCACACGGACATGATCCTAGATACTCATCTCATGATCACAAATCCCGAGGAGTTTGTTGAGCCATTTGCAGATGCAGGTTCCGATTACATAACATTTCACGTTGAGTGCTCGGATAAGCCTTTCGAACTTATAGAGAAGATCAGATCCCTTGGCAAGAAGGCGGGAATCTCGATACATCCCGATACTCCTGCCGAAGCATTATATCCGTTCCTTGAGAAAGGTGCTGTGGATCTTATACTCGTAATGTCAGTCCGTCCGGGCTTCGGCGGTCAGTCGTATATCCCCGAGTCCACGGCAAGAATAGCCGATTACAGAAAGAGACTTGATGAGAACGGCTCTGAAGCAATTCTTTCCGTAGACGGCGGCATTAACGTAAAGACTATCGAGGAAGCTGCAGGAGCAGGTGCTTCGCTTCTTGTTGC
>CADAXO010000060.1:10162-16467 GCA_902791885.1 Oscillospiraceae bacterium
ACCGGCGGCCCTGATATAAATACAGATGTGGTCTCCGGCATTGTCTCTGACTGCGATCTGATCTACGCGGCCGACAGCGGTGCCGAGACAGCTCTTTCATGCGGCATTACTCCTGCGAAAGTAATAGGGGACATGGACTCGATCGACCCTGACACACTTGTATTCCTTAACAACAAAGGCGTTTCCGTTGATGTTTACCCCGCCGAAAAGGATATGTCCGATGCCGAGCTTTGTATTAACGAGATACCTGCCAAAGCAGAGATAATCCTTGTTTGTTCCTTCTCAGGAAGACCTGATCACGCGCTTGCCAACATGATGCTTGCTGTTAAAACTCATAGTGAAGGGCGTGAGATAACCCTTACTGACGGTGTAAGTGACTTTATTCCTTTATCGGGATTTGATTCCATGTCGGTCGAAGGCGTCCAGGACCCTGAAAATGTTGCAATATCTCTTATACCGTTTACGAAGGTTACCGGAGTTACAACATCCGGACTTTATTATGAGCTGAAGGATGCTTCCTTAACACCGGGATCTACATATTCCATCAGCAACAAGCTTAAAAGCGGCGAAGATTCATTCGAAGTAAGGATCAGCGACGGCAAGCTGGGCGTTATGATTGTCCCAAATTGAGTTGTCAATTATATGATATAATTTAAGTGCAAGTTACCGAAAGGAGAGAAATATGCCTGAAAGCAACAGTGTATTCAGGAAGAAGACTCTCGAAAGGATCTCAACACCTGAACAGCTTACGGATTATCTTCATGTAACGAACCCCGGAATTTGGTGGACTCTTGCTGCAGTTGTAATTCTCCTGGTCGGACTTTATGTATGGGCTGTTGTTGCAACGCTCGAGTCTGTTGCCACGGTAACTGTAAAGATCGATGATGAGACCGCTTATGTTGTAGCAGATGAAAGGGTCAGTCTCGAGACCGGAATGACGGTTTTTACCGATACTGCTGATTTTGTAATTTCTTATATTGATCATGATGAATACGGAAGAGTAATCGGAGTAGCTAATGTTGATCTTCCCAACGGATCATACGAAGGCAGGGTAGTCGTCGAGACTATGCATCCGATTGAGTTTTTATTCTCTTCCAATGGCTGACGATGGGACGGAAACGTATTAAGAAACCGGTAAAAAAGGGAGTAGCACAGGTACCCGTTATTATGCAGCTCGAGGCCCTTGAATGCGGAGCTGCGAGTCTTTCCATGATCATGGCCTACTATAACAAGTGGGTCCCTCTTGAAGAATGCCGAATAGCCTGCGGCGTATCCCGTGACGGTTCCAAGGCCAAGAATATCTATCTTGCTGCCGAACATTACGGGTTTGAGGTCAAGGCTTTCCGCATGACTCCCGAGATGCTCAAGGAGCAGGGGACATTCCCGTGTATCATTCACTGGAATATGAACCACTTTGTTGTTCTGAACGGTTTCAAAGGAAAGACGGTGTATCTTAACGATCCTGCTAGGGGTACCGTAAAAGTTACTTGGGAAGAATTTGATAAGTCCTTTACCGGTGTAGTACTTTCATTCGCCCCATCTGAAAGTTTCGAACCTTCAGGTCAGAGAAGAAGTACTATGGCGTTCGCTAAGAAGCGTCTTATCGGTGCCGGTGCCGCAGTTATATTTGTTATGCTTACAACGGCGATAGCATACCTTTTCGGTATCCTTAATTCGCTTACTTCACGTATATATATTGACCGTATCTTATCGGGAAAAGATCCCGAGTGGCTTAATGCATTGATCTCGATCATGATTCTGCTTGCCGTGATACAGCTGGTTGTATCGGGTGTATCGGCTGTCTATTCGTTGAAGATAAACGGTAAGATGGATATTGTCGGAAGTACCACATATATGTGGAAAGTTCTTCATCTTCCGATGGAATTCTTCTCCCAAAGACTTGCGGGTGATATTCAGAACCGACTTACTCTCAATGCATCTATAGCTGCTTCGTTGGTAGGTACTTTTGCACCTTTGGTCCTCAATGCGGTGATGATGATCTTCTATCTCGTTGTAATGTTAAGGCAGAGCAGGCTGCTTACTTTTATCGGTATCTTCTCGATGCTTATCAACATCGTTGTTTCAAAGTATATATCCGACCTCCGTATCAATATTACCCGTGTTCAGTTAAGTGATGCAGGTAAGCTTGCGGCATCCACAGTTACATGTATCAGTATGATCGAGACTATCAAGTCAAGCGGTGCAGAGAACGGATATTTCAGAAAGTGGGCCGGATATCAGGCAGCGGTCAATACTTCAGTTGTTAAGACAGACAGAACAAATCAGATCATCGGAACAATACCGACTGTAGTATCGTCGATAGCGAATTATGCAGTACTTATTATGGGTGTATGGCTTTCTATGGAAGGCAAATTCACCTTGGGTGCCATCACTATGTTCCAGGGGTTCCTTGCTTCCTTCATGTCTCCTGCCATGACACTTGTATCTGCGGGACAGACTATTCAGGAGATGCGTACTCAGATGGAGAGAGTAGAGGATGTCATGGAGTATCCGGATGATGTCTGTTATAAGACTGATGCCGATGAGAACGCTCCTCTTACTAAGCTTGGAGGAACACTCGAAATCAAGAATATTTCATTCGGATACTCAAGACTTGAGAAGCCTTTGATAGATAACTTCTCACTTAAACTTGAGCCCGGTCAGCGAGTAGCTTTGGTTGGATGTTCGGGCAGCGGTAAATCGACAATATCCAAGCTTGTTTCCGGACTTCATCAGCCTTGGAGCGGAGAGATCCTTTTCGACGGTAAGCCGAGAGAATCTTATCCCAGGGAAGTCATAACAGGTTCCATCGCGGTTGTTGATCAGGACATCACGCTTTTCGAAGATACTGTTGCAAATAATATCAAGATGTGGGATGACTCTATCCTTGATTTTGAAGTTATCATGGCTGCCCGTGATGCTCAGATACATGATGATATTACGAAGCTTCCCGGCGGTTATCAGCATATGATCAAGAGCGACGGTAAGAATCTTTCCGGAGGTCAGCGTCAGAGACTTGAGATTGCCCGTGTACTGGCTCAGGATCCTACGATTATTGTGCTCGATGAGGCTACAAGCGCACTTGATGCCAAGACTGAATTCGAGACTATCAACATGATAAGGGACAGGGGTATTACCTGTATCGTTATAGCACACCGCCTGTCAACCGTAAGAGACTGTGACGAGATCATTGTACTTGATCAAGGTAAGGTTGTTGAGCGCGGTACACACGATGAATTGATCAAGAATAATGGTCCGTATACGGATCTGGTATCGAATGAGTAAGAGGTAAGAATGGGGTGGTTTGAGAAACAAATTGAAAAACGCCGCGAAGCAGACCTCGAACTTCTGCAGGATTCATTTGCTCGCGTTGCCGGCGTCGTAATGGGCGAGCGGTATTATGAGAAAATGAAGGACGACGGTATCGTTGCCAAGACGGCGATAGACCAGGTGCTTAAGTATTATCACTGCAAAACGATCGATATTCCCAAGAGTATTAAAGGCGTGGAGAATCAGCTTGACTATTGCTTCAGACCTTACGGTCTTATGTACAGGGATGTTGAGCTTGACAAGAAATGGCATAAGAAGGCTTTCGGCCCTATGCTCCTGTTCACGGTTAATGACAATACTCCGGTAGCGGTTATTCCTTCCGAATTCGGCGGTTATTACTTTTTGCATCCTGAAACGGGGCGCCGTGTAAGAGTAACAACTTTAAACGAGGAATTGTTTCAGAATGAAGGTTTCTGTTTTTACCGGCCTTTGCCTTTGAAGAAGATCGGAGTCAGAGATCTAATTATCTATATCAAGAACTGCCTTACGGCTCAGGATGTAGTATCGTTCTTCATTGTAACTTTATTGATAACATTGGTAAATATGCTTTTGCCCAGGATTACCAAGCTCCTTACGGGCCCGGTATACAGCAGCGGAAATAAACCGATACTTATCAGTATTGCGATCTTTACATTCTGCGTAATTCTTTCAACGCAGTTGATTTCCATCACCAGAAGCTTCCTGTTGAGCAGGCTTAATATCAAGACTTCAATGGGCGTTCAGGCATCTATGATGATGCGTCTTATGTCTTTACCGCCGAGTTTCTTCAGATTGTACAGCCCCGGTGAGTTGAGCTCCAGATCACAGTCTGTTAATCAGCTGTGCCAGATATTAACGAACACGGTATTATCGACAGGACTTACATCCCTGATGTCACTTCTTTATATTACTCAGATATTCGGATTTGCTCCTTCATTGGTAGTTCCGTCAATATTGATAATTCTTGTAACAGTTGTTTTCTCGGTTGTGTCATCGCTGGCTCAGGTAAAGGTTAATAAGAACAGGCTCGAGTCTGCAGCTAAGGAATCAGGTATGGCATTTGCTGCGATCAGCGGTATCCAGAAGATAAAGCTTGCAGGTGCAGAGGCCAGGATGTTCTCGAAATGGCTCGATATATATACAGAAGAAGCGAAGTATACCTACAACCCCCCGATGTTCCTGAGGATCAACGGTGTTATAACGACGGGAATCGGACTGTTCTCGAATATTATTCTTTATACTATTGCAGCTAAGAACAATATCAGTCAGGCTGATTATTTCGCATTCTCATCAGCTTATGGTTCTGTAATGGGCGCATTCACGGCGCTCGCGGGAATAGCTCTTACGGTAGCTCAGATCAAGCCTATTCTTGATATGGCTAAGCCGTTTATGGAGACTGAACCTGAGACTCCCGAGGGTAAGGAGATCGTTACGAGCATTACGGGCGGAATAGAATTGAATCACATTACTTTCCGTTATTCAGAAGATACTCCCAATATACTTGATGATATCTCCATCAAGATCAACCCGGGTGATTATATTGCCATCGTAGGTAAGACCGGTTGCGGTAAATCAACATTGATAAGGCTTCTCCTCGGATTCGAGAAACCGCAGAAGGGATCTATCTACTATAACGGCAGGGATATCGAGAGCCTTGATAAGGGTTCGCTGCGTAAGAAGATAGGAACTGTTATGCAGGATGCAGGATTGTTCCAGGGAGATATTTTCTCTAACATTACGATCACTGCGCCCGATCTTACATTGGAAGATGCATGGGAGGCCGCAGAGAAGGCCGGAATCGCAGATGATATACGCGAGATGCCTATGGGTATGTTTACGTTGATCTCTGAAGGCCAGGGAGGTATTTCCGGCGGTCAGAGGCAGAGAATAATGATTGCAAGAGCCATCGCTCCCAAGCCTAAGCTTCTGTTGTTCGATGAGGCTACAAGTGCTCTTGATAACAAGACACAGAAGCAGGTATCAGAATCTCTGGATCAGATGGGTTGTACGCGTATCGTTGTAGCTCACAGACTGTCTACCATTAAGCACTGCGACAGGATCATTGTTCTTGAAGGCGGTCATATAATCGAAGACGGAACATATGAGGAGCTTATTGCCAATAAAGGATTCTTCGCAGAATTGGTTGAGAGACAAAGATTGGATGCCGGCGAAGCCTGATGATTATTGGATTTCTTTCTGAAAGTGTCCTAATAATAGTGCAGAAAAATGAGACAAAATCGGTATTGAAAACAGCGTAAACAGCAGTTAGGATATACTCATATACGAATGAACAGCACCGCGGTGACCCCGCGGTGCTTTCGTTTGCAAAAAAACATGGAGGAGACAGATATGCTAACGTATGACGAATTCAAAACTACATTTTGTGCCCGGTTCCCGGAAGTGATGGGTGATGAGTATGAGGGTTACGAACTTAAACTCATGCCCGTCAAGAAGCGGGGAAGGGAATTGGACGGTTTCACTTTTTGTCCGATTGAAGATTCAAACAAAATAAAGGCAATGCCGACATTCTATTTCAATGAGCTTTATGAGGCTTATTGTGATAATCCGGATATGTCACTATGTGTCGTTACTATCGCGGCATCGATGCGGAATGCATTAAGCAAAGGCAGAGATATTTCCGGATTTGTGGATCTTTCGAAGATAAAGAAGAATGTGATCGCCGAGCTTGTTAATCCGGAGGTCGCAAGTCCTTATCTTTTTAACGTGCCGCACAGAGAGTTTCTTAATCTTTGTATCACTTACCGCTGGGTTCTTAATATAGACGACAGCGGTGTCTACAGCGGGCTTATCGACAACGATCTCATGAATGCGGTCAACCTGGATGAAGAAGATCTTTATGTTAATGCCATGAAGAATACCAAAAGGCTTATAGTTCCGCAGTTTAAGACTTTCGACAGCCTTATAAGAAGAATGCTCAGAAGGGACGGAAGAACAGAAAGCGAGATCAGAAGATTCATAGGAAAGATCCCTCCTGA
>CADAXO010000061.1 GCA_902791885.1 Oscillospiraceae bacterium
GAATTCCTCACGGTCAAATCTTTGTGTCTGACCGAAATTATCTTCAACGGTCAGGTTATCTTCGAGCACATCGCAGATCTCGTCAAAATCGGCACCGCAAAACTCGAAATCATCAGGGAGACCGTTTGTATAAATGATCTCGATAGTTGTCATATCTGCTGAAACTTCGCAATCAACCCAATCGGATGAGAATGACTGAGTATCATCGTCATCATTATCATCATCGTCGACATCATCATCGTCATCATCATTGTTTCTGTCGCGAAGCGAACCGGACGATCTGGAAGATGAACTTCTTCCGCCCGACTGCTCGTACTCCATCTCATCAAGCTCGCTTTGAAGATTCTCCAGGAACTCTTGAACATCACCGCTGTCCGAATCTTCCCACGCAGCCTGGAAAGCAGAGCCGGTAACGATAAGCGAGAATACGATAAAGAGTGTCAGCAAGCCGTTTATGACCAAGCCTGCGATACCGAATCCCAAGCCCTTCTTAGTCTTCTTTGAAGCTGCTATCGTACCCGCAATGGAGAAAATAAGTCCGATGATCGAAGTTACACCGCAGCAGAAGATAGAGACGATACCTATTACAAAACCCGTTATCGCGAGTGCACTTGTAGTCGGCTCCCCTTCATATGTATTCCCCACACGCTGATAAGTCGGCTGATAGGCCGACTGATAAGATGTCTGATTCGCGGACTGGTACGATGATTCGTAGGACTGTGAAGTAGCAGGCTCCTCGTCATAGGTGCTGCTTACGGGTTCCGGTGCAGGTGCAGGTGCTGCTGCAGGGAATGCCGCTCCGCAATTGGTACAGAATCTGGTGCTGTCTTCGTTCGATGCGCCGCAGCTGTTACAGATCTTCATTATTTTATCCTCCCTTATTCCGATAAGTGCATATGCTTGTATTGTACCTAATCAAAACAAATCCGTATATATAAATTAACACCCCGTCTCTCAAGGAAACGGGGTGCACTGCATTTACTTAAGTTAGAATTAACTTCAGCTTAGATTGCATCATACTTCGCGAAAAGCTCATCGGCAGCACGGGAATAATCCGCGAGTCTTCCGAAATTAGCTCTTTCTGTGGAAGCCTGTGTCTTTTCGAACTGCTCCTTCAAAGCCTCGGGATCGGTCTCGCCGTCCTTGTTAGCCTTGATGGCACTTCCGATAAGGTTAGCCATATCAACTCCTGCCTGCAGATTAGCCTTCTCGTTCTTGCTCATGGAGAAGAAACGGGATCTGTCGTCATCCGTACCGAAGACTCTCTTGTCGAAAGTCATGAGAATGGAATCAAGATCGCGGCTTCTCTTCTCATCCTTAGTAAGGCAAACCTTGATCTCATGATGGATGTAAGGATGCGGATGAGGGTTCTTGTTGTAGGACTCCTTAGCTCTGTGAGCACCGGGCTTATCGGAAACAAGATTGAACTTTACACCGAACTCCTTGAATGCTGCGGGCTTGCCGTCAGATGCGGGAGTCTTCTCCTCGTAGTAGTCACAAGTATCGACCTCGTCAAATCTGATGACCTCGGTGTAGTTCTTGTTCTTGGGATTATTCTTATGGCGGATAACAAATACGCCGTAATCCATATACATGGTATAGCCTTCTTCTTCAAGCTTCAGGCCGGGATAATGGATTACATTACCGCCTGTTGCTTTCGAGAGCTCTTCCTCGTATACCCTGTTTCTTCCCTCCATGAACTTGAAGTGGGCCTCTGCCTCCTCCTTGTCCATCTCGGAAAGACGTGCATAGAGGCTGCCGTTACGGGCACACATATCGCACACAAACTCTTTGTTCTTAATCTTAGTCCTGCTCATAGGACCGCACTCGGAACCGCAGATACAACATGTCTGCTTGCCGAAAAGATTAGAGAAAAATCCCATAATGACCTCCGATGATTTTGCTAAGCTCAGTTAACTTCTACTGTACAAACAGAATCTGCAAGAACAGAACCTGACAGATCGTACATTACGATGTTGTACTCTCCGGGAGCAAGGTAGCTGTCGTCAACAACTTCAGCACCGTCATAGTAGATGCTGTAGTAAGCTTCGATCCAAGCGCCCTGATCCTGACAAGGATCACTTGTGTAAACGAGATCACCGTTGTAGTAAACCTCATAGTAGAAGTTCCAGATAGCATTCTCACCTTCGGATGTAGGCAGGATATCAAGCTCGATGGAATCGTCGTTTACATAAACATCATCGTGATCAGTCCAGTACCACTCGATATCATCGATCATGCTTGCGTCAGCTTCAGGATACTCAACAGTCTCAACTGTACATGTGTTGTCAGCAAGAACGATACCGTTCAGATCATAGATGATACATCTGTACTCACCGGGAACGAGGTTGCCGTTCTCATCGACTGCAGCTGCAGAATCATAGTCAGGACCATAGTAAGCCTCGATCCAATGACCCTCATCAGACCACTCATCACTTGTGTAGATGAGCTCACCGTTGAAGTAATACTCATAAGTGAAATCGAACTCTACTGTCTCGCCCTCATCTGTTGTGATGATGTCGAGCTCGATGCGGCTTACGTTAGTGTAAACGCTGTCATCGGAATAGTACCAGTAATCCTCAGAGATGTACTGTGCAAGAGGAGACTCGAAAAGGAACTCCAATGCTGCACCGTAGAACTCGTATACCTCATAAAGACCTGTTGTGTCATCGTCGATGAGCCAAGCTTCATCAACGAGCTTGAGGTTAAGTGTCTGTGAGATTGTCATTGTCTCAGCGTCGTCAGCTGTAAGAGCATCGATAAATGCATCAGCGTCTCCGCCGTCTTCACTGATCTCAGCGTAGATTGCATTGTAGTCTACGAGTGTCCATGTGATGTCAACACTTCCGGAAGCTTCCTTCTTGGAAGATGTAACAGTCTCAGCGTCGATCTCGTATGTGATCGTTCCTGCGATAGCGGATACGAAATCATCCCAGTTTGAAGGTGTGATTACTTCAGAACCGGAAGTATAAACTTCGATGGCATCCTCATAATCTGCTCCGTCGACCATAAGACCTGCGATATCGCTGACCTTAACCTTTGATACTGCTGTTGCGTAATCTTCAGCGGCCTTCAATACGCCCTCGTCGTCCTTATCGGAAGCACATCCGACAAGAGAAAAGAGCATGGAAGCACTGATTACAGCTGCAATCAATTTCTTCTTCATAACATTTCCTCCCAATATTATCTTTGAAAAAGATATTAATGATTCGATTCTATTCTAAATATTAAAGATTCTTTAATCAATCAGCCGAAAGTATGATTATCATACAGATTCTATATGCTAAACTCACACTATGGACAGGCTGAAGAACTCTAGAATTCCTGTAATTACGCTGTATGTGCTGTTTTTTCTGGCCGGCGGACTATCCCGTAATCTGTTCGGGATCCCGACCAGTTCTTTGTCTGCTTTCATCTATATTGTCATGGTCGCCGTATGGTTTCACGATGTCAGTCGCCGTATCCTCGACGACTCTGTAGGCCACATCGTATCAGCCGTCTGTTCATTCTGTTTTTATCTTCTTATAGTAAGGACTATTAAATACGCGCTTGTATTCGAAGTCACTTATCTTAAGACGATCACTTGGTATCTTCCGAGCATCGGCGTCATGCAGATCGGCACTTTACTTTTGTTCCTTTCAATCGAGATCGGCGGGCAGGGCAAGCGCGGATTCAAGAAATACCACCTCCTGGCAATCCCCGGAATCCTTATCAACATCCTTACGCTGACCAATGACTTTCATCAGCTTGTATACAAGGTAACTACTGAAGGAGACTACGGACACGGAGTATTCTTTTACGTCTACATTGGCTGGGTAGTAATCCTTTTCGGAAGCTCGCTTCTTATCATGTACCGCAAGTGCTCCGTAAGCCCGGGGCGTAAATATGTGTGGATTCCTTTCGCGGTGCTTGCAGGCTCCTTCCTCGCGATCAACATAATCGGAACGTTTCTCGTCAAGCTTTCATACCGCACCATAATCAAATACAACTGGTACGAGGTCTTCATCGTAATGGTAATAGCCTACATAGAAAGCTGCATAGCAATAGGCCTAATCCCCTCACGCACGGGCTTCGACACGTTGTTCCGTGAGTCTTCCGTCGCGATCGAGATCGAGGACACTGAAGGCAACACCGTAATGAGATCCTCTGTCCTTTTGGGCGAGGGAGACGACAAGAACATCTTAAGAAAGCATGCCGCGATACCGGGAGGCTACATCTGCTGGAACGACGACATCACGGACATAAACAGGATCACGGAGAGCATCTTAACCTCCGAGCATGAGCTTTCCGAGCAGGAAGCCCTCATCAAGGCCGAGAAAAAGCTTCACGCCAAAGAGGAAGAGTACACGATCAAAACCGCGATCTACGACAACATCACACGCGCGGTGGCGCCTCAGGCAGAGCACATCGAGGAGCTCCTTTCCCAGGGCGATCCCGACTTCACCGAGCTTGTTGTATACGGCGTCTTCATAAAGCGAAAAGCTAATCTCATGATCACCTCAGCCGGAACCGACCAGCTGTCTTTGGGCGAGCTCTACCTTTCTTTGAAGGACGCGCTTGAGTACTTAAAGCTTCGGGATATCAAAGTAACATTGACCTTGAAAGGCACCTACGAAGACCTCGAGTTAGATGTGCCGGCGTCAGTCGTGATAAGCCTTTTCGACGGGTATGAAAGGTATGTGGAAGAGAACCTAAAGCACCTTAATGCGATTAAGGTAACGATCGTTCCAGGCGACAAGCCAAGGCTTCATATTGATGCTGTTACGGGCAAGGAGGAAGAGTCTTATGTCTTATCTTGAACTCCCTGCTGAAGTGCGCATGATATACGCCGTTCTCTGCATCATCACCTTTACTATCTCCGTCGCAGACTTCATCCGGGCGTGGAGCTCGTTTAAGAACAAATCCGCCGCGATCGTTCCCCTTGTAACCGCGATAGCCAACTATACTTTATTTCAGGCTTACGGTTATTCAGTAGACATCAGACTTGATCAGTTCGAGCCCGATACAGTCTACTACCTTATTGAGGACATGATCTATATGCCTGCGGCAGCCTACAGTCTTCTTCTGTTCGGAACCTTGGTCGTTGCATCTGTCTCTTATGGTGTCACGACAAGAAAGATCAATTCGAGTATCACTTTAAGGTCCATTCGAGACGGATTTAACAGTATTGATACCGGTGTACTCATGTACAGGAAAGGCGGCTTCCTGCTTCTTGCCAATACTGTTATGCAGGAGATCTCCATAGATCTTACGGGCAAGCGCGCAACTAACGGCGAAGTCTTCAGAACTCTTCTTTCCTCCCGCGGCAACAAAATAGTTCTAAGCGACGGAACTGTATACCTTATTAAGGAGAACGAGCTTCTCATTAACGATAAAAAGATCAACGAACTTACGGCCGTAGATGTTACGTTGCAGACAAGACTTCGTAAAGAGATCCGTGAACTTGAGGAGCAGAAAGAATCCTTCAACAGGCGTCTTTCGGACTACTCTGACAAGGTAGGTGAAGTAACGACCAAGAAGGAGATCCTCGATACAAAGATCGATGTTCACGAATCTTTGGGCAACGCCTTATTACTGTCGAAGTCTTATCTTAAGAAGGATAGAAGCGCGCCTGACAAAGATACCCTTAAGGCCATGTGGCACAAGGTCATCATATTCAAGGAAACAGCAGTCGTAACGGGAGAAGACCGCTTCAGCAAAGAGCTTTACGATGCGGCCAAAGTGTGCGGCATTAATCTTAATATCGAAGGAACGATCCCGCCCAAGGAAGAAGCGCACATTAGAAAGATCCTTTCTACTGCGACTAGAGAAGCGATCATCAACGCATCACGCCACGCTTCTGCTGACAGGATGGATCTTAATATTGATACGACTGACGGATACTGCTTCGACTTTACAAACAACGGCAAGGCGCCCGATAAAATTACGGAAGGCGGCGGACTGTCCTCTCTTAGGCAGCTCGTTGAGAATAACGGCGGAACGATGGAGGTTATTACCTCACCGCAATATGGAATTATAATCAGATTACCGGAGAAAGAATCATGAATAACATAAATTACATGTTCCTGATCGAAGTGCACAATGTACCTTCCGACAAAGTCAGGACAGACATCATGAACAACATAAGCGGAATAAGCGTCGGGACTTTGGGGACCGATCTTATTACCGTAATCTCCCATACTGTAAGCACCGATGCCGAAGCGGCGGAACTGGTAACCCGTCTGAATACGATCGCCAAGGCTTACGACGGCTCTGATATAAAGATCTCCTGCACGCGCATGAACGACACGATCTGTGCCTCATCAAATACCAAGACATCAGTTCTCATCGTAGAAGATCAGGAACTTGTCAGAAAGTATCTCGAAGATATAGTAAACGACGCACCGGACCTAGATCTTAAATACTCGATCTCGAACTCGGATCTGGCCGACCTTTACTGCAAGAACGGAGAGATAGATCTAATATTGATGGACGTCTATACGGACTACGGAGCTAACGGACTCGAGGCCTCAGCGAGGATCAAGGCAAGCCATCCTGAGATCAAGATAATCATAGTTACATCGATGCCTGAGTTCTCATATCTCGAGCGCGCGAGAAGCTGCGGCGTCGACAGCTTCATATATAAAGAATTAAACAACGAATCTATCCTCGATGTGATAAGAAGAACGGTCGAAGGAGAGAACATCTACCCTCTTACGACACCCGAAGTAATCCTCGGCAACTGTTCGTCAAAGGACTTGTCCTACAGAGAGCTTGAAGTCCTCCGCGAGCTTACGACCGGAGACTCCAATGAAGAGATTGCCGAGCGCATGCATCTGTCGCTTTCCACCGTTAAGACACACATCACCAACCTGATGCAAAAGACGGGTTTTAAGTCCAGAACAGAGCTTGCTATCAAGGCCCGGGAGAGCGGTCTGGTAATCAAATGATCTGATTTAAGTTTCGTTTTAAGTACGCCTGTTAAGATACCGTCAACAACAGGAGGTACTTAAGATGTCTCACACAGATGTTTTCAAAAGATATGAATATAAATACTTACTCACGAGAGAGGAGAAACAGGAACTCCTGAATGTCCTTGAAGGACACATGAAACTCGATGAGTACGGACGCACCACGATACGCAATGTCTACTACGACACACCCGACTACAGTCTTATAAGAAGGTCACTCGAGAAGCCCGTATATAAGGAGAAGCTCCGCGTAAGATCCTACACAAGCGTAACTGAAGACGATAACGTTTTCGTTGAGATCAAGAAGAAGTATCAGGGCATCGTATACAAAAGACGTACAGCCGTAAAAGAGCATCAGGCAGTAAGCTGGCTTAACGGCACTTCCCCCGAGCCCTACTACTCGCAGATCGCCGACGAGATAGAGTACTTCAGAAGAGTGCACGTGGGGCTTACTCCTTCATGTTTCCTGTCGTATGAGCGAGAATCCTTTTACGCCGTTGACGGGACTAACCTGAGGCTCACACTGGACGAGAACATCCTGGGAAGAACGCGTGAGATGTCCCTCACCAAGGGAGTGTACGGCGAGAAGATCATACCTCCCGGGAGCACGCTTCTTGAGCTTAAGACCACAGGCGCGATACCGCTTTATCTCACGAATTTTCTGAGCAGAAAACGCATCGGCAGAATCTCTTTCTCGAAATACGGAACTTACTACGAGAACTCGATCCGCACGCAGGACAAAACTTCAGGAGGACTTCTTTATGCTTGATATAACTTCTTTTCTCATATACATAGGAGTTGCACTGGGACTCGGTATCCTCATCGCAGCTTCATACATGTTCAGGACAAGAACCAGCAGATCATTCGCGGCTACACTCGCACTGCTTCCGGCACTCGTGTGCGTCGTCATAATGATGGTAAACGGAAGCATCGGTGCAGGCGTCGCGGTAGCGGGAACCTTCAGCCTCGTAAGGTTCAGATCGGCGCCCGGCACGGCCAAAGAGATCACAACGGTATTCCTTGCCATGGCAGCGGGACTTATCTGCGGAATGGGGTACTTTCTCTACGCACTCGTGTTCACCGTGGTCATCTGCATCGCCATGATGCTGCTTAAGCTCACGGGCTTCGGCGACAACCGCGACGAGAAAGAGCTTCTCATCACAATACCCGAGGACCTCGACTACGACGGCGCATTCGACGACATCTTCGACAGATACACACTCGAGCACAAGCTCCTTTCCGTCAAGACTTCGGACATGGGCAGCATGTTCCGCTTAAAGTACAGCATCACCTTGAAAGGCGACGCCGGCGAAAAGGATTTTATCGACAAATTAAGAGTTAGGAACGGCAATCTTCCGATCGCAGTCTGCGTCCTGCAGCCCGCAGACTCAGCCGCCCAGCTTTGATATTGATAAGGAGATGACAAATATGAAGAATCTTAAAAATATAATCGCTCTTCTCATACTCACCGCGGTGCTGGCAGCATGCGCAGACACCGGGCTCGTTACAACGGAAACATCAAGTTCATTAACGGGATCTATCCTTATAGACGCGGGCGGAACATATACTATTGACGAAGACATCAACGGATCGATCGTCATCGATGTATCGAATGACGATACTGTGGAACTTATACTTGACGGCTGCTCCGTCACTTCGGCCGACAGTGCCGCCATATATGTAAAGAACGCAGGCGAAGTCATCATCACAACGACCGAAGGATCGGTAAACACTCTCAGCAATACGACCGGGTTTGAAGCGGACGGAGATACGAACATAGACGCGGTCATCTTCAGCAAAGATGACCTGACCATCGGCGGTTCGGGAACTTTGATCATCGAGTCTGCAGATCACGGCATCGTATCGAAGGACGACCTTCTGATCGAAGGCAGCACCATAACTATCAGCGCATCCGGCGACGGATGCCAGGCGAATGAAGAGCTGATCATCAACGGCGGCACGATCGATATAACGAGTTGCGTCGAAGGACTTGAAGGCAACACCGTAACGGTCAATGACGGAGAGATAACCATAGTATCCTCCGATGATGCCATTAACGCTTCGGGTGAATCAGGTGACACAATGGCTGCCGATTCAACCTGTTCGATCAATCTTAACGGCGGAATCATCGCCATCACTACATCAGGTGACGGAATCGATTCGAACGGTGACCTGACGATCACCGACGGATACATAACCATAAGCGGTCCCGAGAATTCCGGCAACGGATCAATCGATTATGCCGGAACCGGCACGATAACCGGAGGTACGGTCATAGCCGCCGGAATGTCGGGAATGGAAATGAATATGTCTGAAGCGACCCAGGGATCGATCCTTATCTCAGTCGGAACCCGGTCAGCCGGAACCTCCATAAGCGTCACAGATTCGTCGGGCAGCGAGCTTATCAACTATACGCCTGATACCTCGTTCTCCTGTTTACTGATAAGCTCACCCGACTTATCTGTCGGCGGGACCTACACGATCACGACCGGCGGCGACTCACAGGATGTAACTCTTAATGAATATATATACGGCGAATCATCAGGATTCGGCGGTCAGATGCCTCAGGGCTTTGACGGTCAGACCCCTCCGGACTTTGAGGGCCAGCCTCCCCAACCCCGGTAATCACCTGTCACAATCACCTGTGCCACAGGTGATTTTTCTTCATTTCACAGGTGATTCGGGATGAATACCGTATTCTTCTCGAAGATATCGAAGGCGAATGCGAATCTTAAGAACAGCGGCATATCCTCATAAGCTTCGAAAGATGTGCGGTCAAGAAACTCGTCAACAGAGATCTGTTCGATGTAGCCGTATGGATTGGCGACAGTAACGATATCGGACGGGACATCAAGACCGATGATCAGCGAAAAATGAAGTGTCCAGGTATCCTCATATAAAGCAGCCCATTCGAACGGAACGGGAACACCGGAAGAAAGTGAATCGTAGACCTTATCTATAAGTTCGGGACCTGTGAGATAGCTGTACATGGAAGTCTCATATTCAGGAAATCTCTTGTTCATCTCTTCGCAGAACGCACTTCCTGTCGAAGTTACCACACGTCCGTACTCATCATAAAGATCCGCCTCTGTTATCCTCTCCCCATTCCATGCTGAGAACATCTCGATTACCGCATACTCGATTACCGCATATCCGCAGGATACATCCTGTGTTATGACCTCTACTCCATCAACATATACCGGTGTCTGATACTTCGGATCATCATAGATCGAAGAATAGTCCGCTGTTATATCAGAAGTATTCAAACTGAGTCTTATAAACGCAACTGCAACTGCAGCCGCGATAACGGCAACAAATATCAGTATCCCGATCAATATCTTCTTTCTCATAATAAGTCCTCCCTATCCTTTACAGATATGATAGAACCTTTGAGAACAAAAGAATTTAGGGATGCCTTATTTAATCCTTAAATCTTTCTTAAGAGAAGTAAGCGTCTATGCCGTCCGCTATAGCAGATGCCATCAAAGGCTGGTTA
>CADAXO010000062.1 GCA_902791885.1 Oscillospiraceae bacterium
GAGAAGTTAAGTACCGAGCCGTAAAGAGGCAGTGTGATGAAATAGTTGAAAGGTACAGCGATGAGTGCGAGAACTGCTGTTGCAAGTAGCATTGAGATGATCGCACCTTTTCTCGTTCTGTGCTTCTCGTAGAAGAAACCTGCCGTGAATACATAGATGCTTCCCGTGATGAAATTGCTCATCTCGCCGATGCCTGCGGTTCCCGTTGCAGGGAGGTGAATAAGGTTCTTCAAAAGCTCGATCACGATTCCGTAGATCGGACCTAATGAGAACGAACCTACAAGTACCGGAAGCTCGGAAAGATCGAACTTCAGGAACGGCGGCATGAAGGGCACGCTGACTTCAAGGTACATGAGTACCACAGCCATAGCCGTGAAGATGGCTGTTACTGCGATCTTGCGGCCGGTGACGCGTGAACGTGTTACAGAATCTTTGGTAATTTCGGACATAAAAAACAACTCCTTCCATCCGGACTTTAACCGTCGGCCGCGAAATCTCATCGCGTCAGTCCCGAGGTTCACCGCCGGTGGGGACTTACACCCCGCCTTGGATTCTGTGGAAGATTATAAACTCAAGCCACTTGTTTTTTCAACAGATTTCTGTAATGAGTGATCGCCACTTGCTCTGCTAGTTCCGCAGACGCGCAGCGGCGAGGACTGTCCGACGCCAAGAGCAATGGCGATCACTCATCCCAGGGGAGGACTTGTTCGCAGCCGTAATATGCCTCTAACGACATGTCATTCTCGTGAAGGTAGGTCGCGAGTTCTACGCCGACGTAGCGGTAGTGCCAGGCCTCGATGTCGTAGCCTGTCTCATATACCCACTGCTGCTGGAAGCGTCTTACGAATCCGAACTCATGGCAGTGCTCGTTGACCCATATGCCTGTGGTGGTCTCACCGAACTCGTCCAGGATCTCATACTGACCCTCGGGGGTGATGTCGAGCGCTAGCCCGAGCTGGTGCTCGGAGCGTCCGGGAATCGCGTTCTTTCTTACAGAGAAAGAGATGCCACGAAGGTTCGTGGACCTGTCGAAAAGATACTGCTGAATATTCGCGTCTCTGTAGCCGGAAACAAGGAAAAGACCCTGGCCCGTTGCTTCAACACATGCGGCATACATCGCTTCCCATGCCTCACATGCCTCCGCTCTGATCTGCTGGTTCATCGAGTGCGGTGCATCGACTAGATCCGGCGGTACATAGTCTAAGGGGAGTGCGTAATATTTGTTTACGAGTACGGCGATGTCTTCGGGATTATCCACGATCTGTGCGCGTACCGATCTTGCATCAACGAAGCCGTTGTACCATAAGGTGCCGATGTCTCGATAACAGTCTCACTTGCGGCGTCAGAAGGCTTGGCACAGGATGCTGTTCCCAGGAAGAATGAAGAGCAGGCGAGGACCGAAGCAATCAGTTTAAGATATCTGTTATCTGTCTTCATAGTCCCTGCAGGTCTTCTCGTAGTTTTCAAGTGTGCCTATGTCGATGCAGGCTCCGTCACCCTCGAAAGCGTAGACGGGAACCTTCTTGTAAAGCCATGAAGGGAAGTTTCCGGGGGCATCGGGTGAGCCGCCTTCGGAAAGGTATTCTCTTATCATGGGGATGATGTCTTTGCCGTAAAAATATGTGGCATAAATCGCGAGGTCGCTCTTAGGTTCAGACGGCTTCTCTTCCATGTCGGTGATGCGTCCGTCATCATCGATAACCGCGACTGCAAGTTTCTTTCTTTGCTCAACATCGGGGACCTTGATCGCGATCAGTGTGGGAGCATTCTTCTCCTTGAAAAATCTGTACATGTTCTCAATGCTGTAAGTGAAGATATTGTCGCCTGCGAGGATGCAGATGTCCTCGTCGATACCTAACTCATCGATGGTGAAAATGATGTCGCCGATGGCGCCTCTTTTGTTAGTGTCATCAGTTGTTCCGTCGTCCAGCACAACGATCGGAGCCTTGCCTTCACGGTCCTGTGAAGATGCCCAGTCGGAGAACTTTTGGAAGAACTTGGAATTGGTGACAAGTACGACCTTCGTAATGTCGGGAAGAAGATCCACGGAGTCCATGATGTAATCGATTATGAGTCTGCTGCCTAAGGGTAAAAGTGACTTGGGGTTATCCTTGGTCAAAGGGTATAGTCTTGTTGCATATCCTGCAGCAAGTAAGATCGCGATCATCTGTGGTGCTCCTGTCTACTTCATTCGAATTCTAACCAATTATACACTACAAGCTATTTTAATGAATGTTATAATTAGTGGACAAAACATAGTGAAAGAAGACAGAAGATTTATGGATATATGTGCAGTTGTAATGGCGGCAGGCGATGGTAAGAGAATGAAGTCCTCTTACTCCAAAGTGGTACATCAGGTAGCGGGTAAACCGATCATCAAGTGGGTGTACGATGCGCTTTGCGAAGCAGGCTGCGAGGAGCAGGTTTACATCGTAGGCGACAAGCAGGAACAGATAAGAGATGTGTTAGGTGAAGGCGTCGCTTATGTGTTCCAGGAGAAGCGCTTAGGTACCGGTCACGCAGTCATGCAGGCTGAGCCTTTCTTGGAGGGAAGAGGCGGTTATGTCATCGTTCTTCCGGGCGACTCTCCGATGGTAAGTTCCACTACGATCGCCAAGGCTGTCGACAAGATGGAGAACGGTGATTATGCCGCTGTTGTTATCACTGCAAGGGCAGAAGATCCTACAGGTTACGGCAGAGTCGTAAGAGACGAAGCAGGCAACGTATTGAGGATCGTCGAGCACAGAGACTGCAATGAGGAAGAGCTTAAGATACACGAGATCAACTCTTCAATGTATTTGTTCAAGACATCACTCCTTCTTTCCGCTCTGGGAAGGCTTTCCGCGCAGAATGCGCAGAAAGAATATTACCTTACAGATACGATCGGTATTCTTATCGGCGACGGCGGAACGGTCGGTTCAGTAGTATGCGACTTCGAGGATACGCTCGGAGTAAATGACAGATATCAGCTCATGCAGGCCAGTAAGATCATGAATAAGAGGATATTGAGAAAGCACATGATGAACGGTGTAGAGATCGTCGATGAGGATACGACATGGATCCATTCGGCGGTTGAGATCGGACAGGATACCATCATCCTTCCGGGCACGAGACTTATGGGCAACACAACGATCGGTGTTGACTGTATCATCGGTGAGAATA
Organism: Oscillospiraceae bacterium; assembly: GCA_902791885.1. The sequence goes on from CADAXO010000062.1 coordinate 3,163, forward strand.
CGAGACTTGACGGTGTTCAGGTCGGAGACGGAACGACTATCGATTCGTCGATCGCATCAGAGTCCATCATCGGTGCCGACTGCAGAATCGGACCGTTCTCACATATAAGACCCGGATCTTTGATCAAGGATCATGTAACGATCGGTGCATATGTCGAGATCAAGAGTTCTGAGATCGACGAATATACAAGAGCAAGACACCTTACATATATCGGTGATTCTAAGGTCGGTAAGAACGTTAACTTCGGATGCGGAACCGTTACCTGTAACTTCGACGGTGTCGATAAGGTCGGATGTACTATCGAGGATAACGTATTTATCGGCGGTAATTCCAATATCCTTGCATCTGTAGTCCTCGGACATGACTGTTATATCGCTGCAGGTTCCACCATCAATAAGGATGTTCCCGCACTTGGTCTCGGTATTGCGAGATCCAAGCAGGAGAACAAGGAAGACTGGGTTACAAGGAAGAACCGTCTGCGCGGAGCAAACTACATAAAGCTCGACAGCAGAAGATCGGAGCTCTGACGAACTGATGTCCGATACATGGCTTATCGCAGGTCTCGGCAACCCCGGGAACAAGTACGCTTACACATGGCATAACTGCGGATTCTTAACTCTCGAGATGCTTGCGGAAAGAAATAATATCCGCATGGAGAGGACGCAGTTTCATGCGCTTTTCGGCAAGGGGAAAATAGGGGGGCACGATGTGTTCCTGATGAAGCCCCAGACCTTCATGAACCTCTCGGGAGAAGCGATAGGACCTTTCGCGAACTACTACAAGATCGACCCCGCCCACATAATCATCGTGTACGACGACATCGATATCGGAGTGGGCAGCATACGTGTGAGAACCAAGGGAAGTGCCGGTACGCATAACGGCATGAAGTCGGTTATCGCACATCTTAATACGCAGGAGTTTCCCCGCGTCAGGATCGGAACAGGTCCCGTGCCGGAGAACACAGATCTTATCTCATATGTTCTCTCCGACATCCCCAAGGACTTGAGACAGACGATGTACGACTCTTTCGAGGAAGGGTGTAAAGCCTGTGAGGATATCGTCAATGGCAAAAGAGATTAACGAACTTCTTGAGAAGATAGAGCAGGATAAGGTCCTGATGGCTTCCTTTGAGGAGGCCGCACGCAGTGGAGGTCCCGTAAATATTACGGGGCTTTGTGAGCAGCAGAAAGGATACCTTATCGCGGCGCTCGCAAGAAGGTTCGACAAGAAGCCGGTAGTTATAGTTTCCGATGAGACGAGAGCCAAAGCCGTAAGCGGAAGTATCGCTCCTTTCGCGGGAAAAGACATACCCGTGTTAAAGCCTGCGGAGCTGTCGCTCGTTTCCGCCGTGGCGTCCTCGCACGAGAATGAAAGTGAGCGTGCCGGAGTTGTCTCCAAGATAGTTACAGGAGACTTCGATGCAGCTTTGATCTGTGCGCCTGCGCTTCTTAACAAGATGCCCCGCGCGGATGAATTCCAGAAGAAGTTTATCAAGCTTTCACTCGGTAAGAATTACGACCCGGTGAAGCTTGTCGCGGACCTGTCGCAGAGAGGTTACGAGCGCGTCGGAATGGTGTCGGACCAGGGTGAGTTCTCGGCAAGAGGAGACGTCATCGACGTGTTCCCGCCCGATATGGACAGGCCTTTGAGAATCAGTTTTTTTGACGATGAGATCGATCAGCTGAAGACATTTAATCCCGACGATCAAAGGTCGATCGAGGGCCTTAAGAAGGCCGTGATCTGCCCTGCCTATATCTACACTTTCGAAGAGGACAAAAGAGGCAGGTATGCCGACGACATGATGCATGCGGCAGCTTCTGATATTAACAGGATGAACGCGTCTTCAAACAGGACCACGGGTGAGCTTCTCGAGAGAAACTGCCACGCGGATGCCGATGCGATCAGACAGGGCATGAGGATATCGGCCCTCGCACGCTGGATCGGAGTTATCAACACTGACCCCAGAAGCGTCCTCGATTATCTTAACAAGACCAGGATGATGCTCTTCGTAGATGAGTTCTCGGAGGGCAGAAGCCGCATGGACGGATATACCGCTGACTTCGCGGCGCGCATCAAGAGCGCTTACGAATACGGTCAGGCACCGTCCTGTTCATACGATTCGTTATTCAAGGCACCCGATGCGATGAAGGCACTCGATGCTTTCGGCGGGACGGTCACGCTCGCATGTCTCAAGTCTTCGTTAAGCGGGCTCCCGGGAGGCGTCACGGTCAACTGTCCGGGACTTTCGGAAGAGAACTGGGTAGGCCGTGATGAGGCTTTGATCAACTACATCAAGAACGGAGGCGGCGCGACTTCTTCGAAGATCACGTTCATGATCACGGGTGCATCGCGTGTGGATTCTTTCCGCAACAGGATGCTCTCGGGCGGCGTAGATATAGACATCATTTCCGCGGCGCTTCCGGCTGGCTTCGAATACCCCGCGGCAGGCCTGATCTTAATAGGTGAGCAGGAAGTCTTCGGCAGCGAAAAGAAACATATCCAGAAGAAGAGCGGCGGCGCACGTATAACTTTCTTCGGCGACGTTGCTCCCGGAGATTATGTAGTTCACGATGTTCACGGTATCGGTCTTTATGAAGGCATCGTCAACCTCAAGATGGGCAAGTCTTCGCAGGATTATCTTAAGATCAACTATGCGAAGAATGCGGTCATTTATCTTCCTGTCGACAAGATCGACAAGCTGTCCAAGTATGTGGGACCCGGAGGCAAAGATCCGAAGCTGTCGTCACTTGATTCACAGGAGTGGAAGAAGAACGTAGAGCGCGCAAGGTCCTCAGTCAAGAAGCTCGCGTTCGACCTCGTTAAGCTCTATGCGGTAAGACGTGCGAATAAGGGCTTCGTATGCGGTCCCGACGATTCATATCAGAAGGAGTTCGAAGAGTACTTTCCGTATGAGGAGACCGCTGACCAGATCGCTGCGATAAATGATATCAAGAAAGATATGGAGTCACCCGTGCCGATGGACAGACTTCTGTGCGGAGACGTAGGCTTCGGTAAGACCGAGGTAGCTTTTCGGGCTATCTTCAAGTGCGTCATGAACGGCAAGCAGGCTTTCATGCTCGCTCCGACGACGCTTCTTGCCCAGCAGCATTACGACAACTTCAGGGAGAGACTCGGAGGGTTCCCGATTAAGGTCGTCCTTCTCTCAAGATTCGTCTCCGCGGCTGCCATGAAGCAGAACCTTCAGGACATCAAAGACGGCAAGGCCGACGTTGTGATCGGAACCCACCGCATACTGTCGGACGATGTCGTTCCGAACAGACTGGGTCTTCTGGTCGTCGACGAGGAGCAAAGATTCGGCGTTAACCATAAAGAGAAGATCAAGGCGATGAGAGCGAATATCGATGTTCTCACATTGACTGCCACCCCGATCCCGAGAACGCTTCATATGTCGATGTCGGGAATCAGGGATATCTCGATGCTCTCGGAGGCACCGCTTAACAGGCGTCCGGTCCAGACCTATGTAATGGAATACGATGAGGAGATCTGCGTTCAGGCGTGTCTTCGCGAGATCTCAAGAGGAGGTCAGATCTTCTGGCTTTATAACCGTACTGCAGACATAGATTCCAAGGCGGCGGCCATCAAGAAGCTGATGCCCGAAGTAAGAGTCGCATATGCTCACGGCAAGATGAGCGAGAACCAGATGGAGAAGATCGTCGAATCCTTCATCAAAGGTGAAGCGGACATACTGGTCTGCACGACGATCATCGAGTCGGGTGTCGATATGCCGAATGTTAATACCATGATCGTTGAAGACGCCGAGAGATTCGGACTGTCCCAGCTTTATCAGATCAAGGGCCGTGTCGGAAGATCCGACCGTCAGGCGTATGCATATATAACTTACAAACCCGACAGGGAGATGAACTCCGACGCGCGTAAAAGACTCATGGCCATCCGCGAGTTCACCGAGCTCGGTTCCGGCGTCAAGATCGCGTTAAGAGACCTTGAGGTAAGAGGTGCGGGCAATCTTCTCGGTGCCGAACAGCACGGCCAGATGGATGTCATAGGTTACGAACTTTACTGCAGGATGCTCGATGAGGAGATCAAGCATCTTAACGAGACAGGTGATACAGACTTCAAGCTTCCTTTGCAGGTCAATGTCGAGATCGACTTCGATTCTTATATTCCGCCGTCCTATATCGAGGACGAGGCTTCGAGGATGGCGTGCTACAGACGCATCGGTTCCATCAGCAATCAGAAGGATGCCGACGACCTTATCGATGAGGTCACGGACCGTTACGGCATGCCGCCGAAGCAGTTCCTCTTCCTTACAAACGTCGCCCTCATCAAGGCACTCGCAGGCGAGGCGGGCTTCGAGAGGGTCTGCATCAGAGATACGGGTGTGCTTCTTTACTTTGCTTCTGACCGAAAAGCTGATTTCGAGACGGTGAGTATCCTCCTGGGTGTGCCCGAATACCAGGGCCGCATCATGTTCTGCGCACAGGGAAAGCCCTACCTGCACTACAAGCCTAAGGATAAAGACCGAGCCCGCACGGCTTCGGAGGCCATAGATATTCTTAACATTCTCATAACAAAAACTGTCAATAAAAAATGATATTATGATTAAGGCGATATGCCGCATATATCAAAAAACATAAAACGCAATAGGGGGCTATTATGTTTAAGACAGTTAAAGACGTCAAGAAATTTATCGAAGAGAATGACATTAAGATGATCGATTTCAGAATGATCGACATCAACGGCAGGTGGCACCACCTCACGATCCCGGTTGAAAGATTCACAGAAGACACAATGACCGCTGGCATAGGCTTCGACGGCAGCAACTACGGTTTCGCACCGGTCGAGAAGAGTGACATGGTATTCATTCCTGACTTAAGCAGCGCTGAGATCGATCCTTTCTGTGAGATCACCACACTCGCAATGATCGGTGACGTAAGGGTCATCGGCAAGGATGAGAACACTCCTTTTAACCAGGAACCCAGAAATGTCAGCAAGCGTGCCGAGGAGTATATGAAGGAGACGGGTATCGCCGACACATTCCTTCTTGGACCTGAGTTCGAGTTCTATCTTTTCGATGAGGCGTCATTCGAGAACAAGCCTCAGGCTTCGGGCTTCACTATCGATGGTGAGGAAGCTTTCTGGAATACAGGTAATAACGCATACGGCGGCAACGGATATCAGACACCTCATCAGGGCGGCTACCACATCGCGCCTCCCCATGATATCGGTTACGACTACAGATCCCGCGTAACGATGGAGATGGAGAAGCAGGGCATCCAGGTCCGTTACCATCACCACGAGGTCGGAGGCCCGGGTCAGATGGAGATCGAGGTCGAGTTCGACTCCATGACAAATATGGCCGACAAGACAATGCTTACCAAGTACATCATCAAGAACGAGGCAGTAATGGAAGGCAAGACCGCGACCTTCATGCCTAAGCCCATCTACGGCGAAGCAGGTTCCGGCATGCACGTCCATATGCTCATGTTTAAGGACGGCAAGCCCGTATTCTACGATGAGAACGGCTATTCAGGACTTTCCGAGACGGCCCTGCACTTTATAGGCGGCGTGCTGCGTCATGTCCCCGCGATATGCGCATTCTCCAATCCGTCTACTAATTCCTATAAGAGACTGCTTCCGGGCTTCGAGGCTCCGGTAACGATCGGTTATGCTACAGCCAACAGATCTGCCGTTATCCGTATCCCGGCTTATGCGAAGACTCCCGAGAAGAAGAGATTCGAGCTCCGTAACCCGGACGCTACATGCAATCCTTACTACTGCTATGCGGCTATCCTCATGGCGGGCTTAGACGGCATTAAGAACAAGATCGACCCGGAAGCTGAAGGCTACGGACCGTATGACTTCAATCTTTTCGATCTGTCTGAGGAGGACAAGAAGAAGATAAAGGGCCTCCCGAAGTCTTTGGGCTCCGCGCTCAAGGCCCTCGAAAAGGATCACGCGTTCCTCACGGAAGGCGGTGTATTCCCGCCTGAGCTCATCGATCTGTGGATCAGGAACAAGCGTGAGGACTTGAAGAAGCATGTGGCGATGCCTACTCCGATGGAATATCAGATGTATTACGACCTCTGATTTTCTTGTCAGTATGTATATAAAAAATAAACATACTTGAAATAATTTGTTTACAAAGTATAATTTATGTATCAGTAAGATTTTATTTTTGTAATGTTTAGGGGTGGACGCTATGGGTGGAATCTTAGATGTTTTCAAGGGAAAGGGCGACGATAATACGCCTGCTGTCGCTGTTACAGGCGAAGTGTCGGGCAGCAGACCCGGCAGCACAACTTCCGGTAAAGGACGTAATACTTCTCCGATAGACTCTCCTGCGGCTTCGTATGCTCGTGAGCGTGCGGCTGCGGCAAGAGCTCAGATCGAGGCCCGTAAGGCCATGGAAGAGTCCCGTAAGAACGGTGTGGGCAAGCCCGATAAGCCTGAAGATAAGAAAGACGAGCAGGAGAAGAAGCCTGTCGGTCTTAAGGCACCTATCCGCCGTCCGCCGTCAGCATCTATCAACCACGCACAGGCAGTTGCAGCCGCTCAGAAGGAAGAGCAGCAGCGTCCTGCTCAGCGTGCAGGTAATGCCGTTAACCAGAACAAGAGCGTTGCAGGCAACGCAGATACTGCAGTTAAGACTTTCAGCACTGCCAACAAGTCTCCCGCTACAATAGCTTCCGAGAAGGCTAAGATCGAGTTTGATCAGGCTAAGGAGCGCGAGGACCGTGCAGTTAAGGAAGCTGAGAGTGCAGCATCCAAGGCTGAAGAGGCAAGACTTGCAGTTCAGAAGTCCGCTGAAGTCCGCGAGGCTGCAATGAAGTCCGAAGAGGCAGCTGCAAAGGCAGCTAAGTCCGCAGAGACAGAGTACAACACAGCACTTGCTGCAGCAGAGTCAGCTCAGGCTGAGGCTGAGAAGGCTGAGAAGATCGCGCAGGAAGCTATTGCTAAGGCACAGGATGCAATGAAGCTCGCTTCCCAGAAGAAGACTGAGTCAGACGCAAGACTTGCTGTAGTAAGAGCAGAGGAGAAGGCAAGAAAGGCAGCTGAGGAGTTCGAGCAGGAAGCTAAGAATTCCGCTACACATGCTGAGGAGCTTGCCAAGTCCACAGCTCAGAAGGCAGAGGAAGCTAAGCTCGCATCCAAGAAGGCTGAAGAAGCTTACGAACTCGCCAACAGAAAGAAGAAGGAAGAAGACGACAGGATCGCTGCCGAGAAGGCTGAAGAAGAAGCAAAGATCGCTGCTGCAAGAGCCCGTGAGAAGGCTGAGGCTGCTGCCAAGAGAGCTGAAGAGGCTATGGCTGCTGCACGTCAGGCTGAAGAAGAGGCAAGAGCTGCTGCAGAGATGGCTGCTGCCGAGGCTAAGAAGGCAGAAGAACTTGCAGAGGAGAAGGCTAAGCTCCAGGCTAAGGCTGAGGCTGAAGCAAAGG
>CADAXO010000063.1:0-10488 GCA_902791885.1 Oscillospiraceae bacterium
CCGAGAGCGATCTCAATGGCGGTATTGTACTTCTTATCGGTAGATATGAGATCACCGATGACACCGGTCATTTTCTTCTTAACCTGGGGATTCCTGTCAGCGTGGTCAAGAAGTCTTCTTACAGACTCCTGATAACCTTCCTTACGGCTCTCAAGGTCTTTCAAAGTCTTTAGCTTAGACTTATCCTGGAGGAACGTTCTCGTCAAAGTCTCATGTTCAGAAAGAAGCTGTGCCTCTTCCTTCTTCAATTCATCGAGCTTATCGTTTCTTACCTGGATATCGGAAGTAACTTCGCCTTCCTTCTCCATCATATCATGCCAGAGCTTTTCAGCGTCGGTTATCTTAGCATCAAGCTCAGCCTTCATCTTTCTTGAAGACTCGCGGTTCTCCGTTAACTCTCTGATACGGTCTACCAGCGTTGTGATCTGACCGTTGGCAGTATTGATCTTGCCCTGGGAAGCATTGATCTCGGCATTCTTCTGCTCGATTATCTTACGAAGATCTGATAAAGCCTTCTCCTGATCACGGAATGTATCAAGCAAAGCCTCCTTCTCTTCCTCAAGCTTCTCGGTCTTTTTCTTCTCTTCGTTAGCTTTATCAAGGAGTTCGTCAGCTTTTGCGATACGGCCCTTATACTCATTCTCGAGGCGGACTATATCTTCGCTGATATCATTCTCGGCACGGGCAGTCTCCTCGATCTTATTCTTAATTGAGGCAGCCTTCTGCTCATCTACCTTGATATCGGATGAAAGATCGTGCATCTCCTCCGTAAGGTCTGATAGCTCCTGTCTTTTATCTTCGATCTTTATCTCGAGTTCTTTGGTCTTCTCGGTAAGATCTCTGTTGGCATCACGAAGCTCAATATATCTTTCTTCCTGGGACTTGATCTCATCCTGGACCTGACCCAAGACATTGGCATAATCGCCCATGGCCTCGTTGGCATCATTAATTCGCCTTACAAGAAGGCTGATATCGGCGTTCTTAAGCTGCTCGTAAGACCTGTGGTACTCAGCGGCTTTCTCCGCCTGCTCCTTAAGAGGACCCACGCGCTCGGTAAGCTCGTTAAGCCTGTCGTCGATTCTTAAAAGGTTCTGCTCAGTGGAAGCAAGCTTTCTTTCTGCTTCCTCCTTACGGGCCTTGTACTTGGTGATTCCAGCGGCTTCCTCTATAACACGGCGTCTGTCTTCGGACTTCGGCGACAGGATATCGTCTACACGGCCCTGTCCTACAATGGAGTATCCGTCCTTACCAAGACCCGTATCGAAAAAGAGATTAACTATATCCTTAAGTCTGCAGTTAACCTTGTTGATCTGGTACTCGGACTCACCGGACCTGTAAAGTCTTCTGGTGATCTCGATCTCGCTGTATTCGGTATTAACGTATTTATCGGAATTGTCGAGCGTCATAGTGACCTCGGCATAATTCATAGCTTTCTTAACAGAGGTGCCGTTAAAGATGACATCCTCCATCTTACCGCCTCTTAAGGATTTTACGCTCTGCTCACCCAAGACCCATCTCACGGCGTCCGTAACATTGGACTTACCGCTTCCGTTCGGGCCTACAACTGCAGTCATTCCGCGGTCAAATTCGATAAGAGTATATTCGGGAAACGATTTGAATCCCTGAAGTTCAAGCTTTTTTAAATACATCTGAGGAATTATACCACAAAAATTTTCTCGTAAGCCTCGATCGCCGCCTTAGCGCCCTTCTGCTCGGCATCCTTCTTGGATCTGCCTGTAGCCTTGGCAAGGAATGTATCGTCAGCATAAACTTCAACATCAAACTCACGCTCGTGCTGGGGTCCTCTTTCATCAGTGATAGTGAAAGTGATCTTATGCTGGTGATTCTTTGTCTGGGCTATCTCGAGTAATCTGCTCTTATAATCAAGGAATATCTTTCCTGCAACTGCTAGATCGATAGTCTCCTCAAGATTGGTGAGAATAACCTTCTGAACAGTATCAAGATCGGAATCGAAGTATACTGCAGCGATAACGGCCTCGAAGGCATCGGCAAGAGTCGAATCCTTGTCTCTTCCTCCGGTCTGCTCCTCGCCTTTTCCCATAAGAAGCAGGTTACCCAAACCGAGCTTTCTTGCAACATGTGCGAAAGACTCCTCACAAACGATTATCGATCTGATCTTAGAAAGATAGCCTTCGTCCGCCTCAGGCTTTAATTCGTAAAGCTTTCGTCCTATTACCAAATCCGCAACCGCGTCGCCTATATACTCCAATCTCTGATTGGACTGATAGTGCTGACCGTGCTGTTCAAACACATAAGTAGTATGTGTGAGTGACAGTGTGAGAAGATCCTTATCCTTAAACGTATAGCCTAATTTGGCTTCTAATTCACTGTAATCCATATTTACCCTGCGTAATTGTCAAATAAAAAGGCTGAATGTACTTTATCGGCACATTCAGCCTTAGGAATCTAAGTTAACCTTTATCAGCCGATAGAAGACTTGATAAACTCAACAGCGTCACCTACAGTTCCAACCTTCTCAGCTACCTCATCAGGTACAGAGATGTCGAACTCCTGCTCCATAGCCATAACGAGCTCAACCATATCGAGGGAGTCAGCGTTAAGATCATCTACGAAACTGGACTCCATTGTGATGGAATCTGCATCAACACCGAGCTGATCAACGATCATGCCCTTAAGCTTCTCAAAAAGTTCTTCATTAGTCATTTGTTTTACCTCCAAATAATGATTGTCAGTCACAATCTACAAATACTTTTAATGTAAGACTTTAAAAAAGTCAATACTATATTCATTACTTATTCTTAAGCAACGGACCCGGAACCGCCGTCGGCTTTAAAGTAATTCAGATTCTTAAGAAGATAATCCATACCGGATATGATCGTCATGATGACGCTTATATAGAAAAGAATATCTCCTATAACGGAAACGGCACAAGGCGTCTTTAAAGAAGCAATATAGTCATCTCCGGTAATCTTCATGATAGCAGGCTCGAACATAAGATAGATTATGGCGATCATCTGGGTAGTCGTCTTGATCTTACCGATCATCTTGGCAGCCATAACAACGCCGTTCTTGGATGCAATAAGCCTGATTCCCGTTACCATGAACTCTCTTAATACGATGATGGCAAGAAGCCAGGGAGATACTCTTCCCAAGCCTACAAAAGCAATAAGAACAGCGATTACCAGCATCTTATCCGCAAGTGAATCAAGGAACTTGCCAAGATCCGTGATCAGGTTATATTTCCTTGCAATCTTACCGTCAAGCATATCGGTTAACGATGCAATAATAAATACAAAACCTGCAATGATCATGCCGTAGCTCTGTACAAAATTGTTCCAACCCTGAGGCTCGAATCCGTAAATCGATATCGGGAGCATGAACAACATGGTAACCGGTATCAGTATTATACGAAGCAAAGATAGTTTGTTCGGCAGATTCATAAGCTTACTCCTGTCATATCGAAAGAGTCACGGCTCTCGACTATCTTGACCTTATAACGGCCGCCGAGCTGAAGTTCTTCAGATGATGCAGCCACATAAATGACCGGGTCATCATCAGGAGCTTCCCCGTAACTTCTTCCGACGTAGAATATACCATCATCAGCCACAGAATCAATAGTAACCGTTACTTCGGAACCGACACGGGCATCAGAAGACGCCTGAGAAATGGGCTGCTGAACCTCATAGACTCTCCTGACTCTCTCCTTCTTGATATCCTCATCAACCTGATCAGGCATATCGAAAGCAGGTGTATCTTCTTCAGGTGAATAAGCAAAACAGCCTAATCTGTCAAACTTCCATCTTCTAAGATTCTCCAAAAGCTCCTCGAAGTCTTCTTCGGTCTCTCCCGGGAATCCTACCAGAACCGTAGTTCTGATAATTACATCCGGTATCTGCTCTCTTATCATATTCAGCTTATCGGTTATGATATCGACAGTATCGTGCCTTCTCATAGCCTTTAAGATCTTATCGCAGCCGTGCTGGATCGGAATATCAAGATAATGAACTATCTTGGGATTATTCTTCATAACAGTAAGAAGATCCATATCAATTCCGTCCATATAACCGTAAAGGACTCTTATAGCTTCAATACCGTCAATCTCAGAAAGCTTGGTAAGAAGCTCCGGAAGCAATCTCTTTTTATTGATCTCAATTCCGTAGTTAGTTGTGTCCTGAGCTGTAAGAACGATCTCCTTAAAGCCCTTGGAAGCAAGATGTCTAGCCTCTTCTAAGATCTCATCCATAGGCCTTGATACGAATTTACCTCTGATAAGAGGGATCGCACAGAAAGAACACCTGTGGATACAGCCTTCGCCGATCTTAAGCCATGCGTAACCTGTTGTTGAAACATCACGGTCAGCCATAAGATGAGTCATACCGCCGGGATTACAATCGTATTTCTTCTTAATATCGGTCTTGACTTCATATAAAGAATCTACAGCTTCAACGATACTGCCGTAATCAGAAGTACCGAGAACAATATCAACTTCAGGCATCTGCGTAAGTATATCGTCGGGATAGCGCTGTGAAAGACAGCCTGTAACGATAATATGCTTAACCTTACGGGGTCCGTTAAAACCGCACTTAAGATCTCCCGCACGAAGGATGGCATCTATACCCTCCTTCTTGGCAGCTTCAATGAAACCGCAAGTATTGATAACTATTACTTCACTGTCTTCACTTGTATCGGAGATCTTATAACCTGCTTCACGAAGCTTGGTCGACATGCATTCAGCATCGACAAGATTCTTTGAGCATCCGAGTGCAACTATAGATACGCTTATGTCATTCCTGTTTATCATTAATAACCCTCTCGAGCCACTTACCGTAAGCTGATCGGGCAACTTCGGAATTGAATCCCCTCTTAGCTGCGAGTTTCATCAATTCTTCTGAAGCTTCATAAGCTTCATCACTGTTCTCAACCTCGGGCTTAACGCTCAAGTAAAGATTAAAACACAAAACGCTGTCTTGTTCCACCTCTGAGAGCAGTTCATCGGTTACAGTATCTCTTACACCGGCTGCATACAGACGGTTCCTAAGGTACAATCTGCTTTCCTGTTTCTTACCGGAACGTACGAGCAGGACCTTACGTCCTGCCCGCCCGTCATCTATATATTCTCTTCTTATGAGTTCTTCGACAGCATCTCTTATAACACTGTCAGAGAAACCCTGCTTCTTAAGATACTCACGCATCTTACCTGAAGAGCATGTACCTATTCCGATATGCCTGATACCGCATGTCTGGGCATCAGATAAAGAATCAGGATCGTAAACAGCCTTCTTAGCCATTACATATCGATTCCGAGGATATCGTCATCACTCTCGATAAGATCTGCGTCATCTGCATCATCGATATCTTCATCAACGAAAGCTGTTGTATCAGCAGGCTTATAAGAGTCTCTGACAAGATCTTCGATTTCCTGACAGATCTCAGGGTTATCAATAAGATACTGTCTGGCATTCTCCTTACCCTGACCGATCTTCTGGCCCTTGTATGCGAACCATGCACCGCTCTTATCGATAATATTGTTCTCAACGGCAAGATCGATGATACTGCCCTCTCTTGAGATTCCCTGACCGTAAAGGATATCGAACTCTGCTTCCTTGAACGGAGGAGCAACCTTGTTCTTAACGATCTTAACGCGTACGTGGTTACCTACAACATCTGTACCGTTCTTCAATGTCTCAGTCTTCCTGACATCAAGTCTTACGGAAGAATAGAACTTCAACGCACGGCCGCCGGTTGTTGTCTCGGGGTTACCGAACATAACACCGATCTTCTCACGAAGCTGGTTGATGAAGATACATACAGTACCGGACTTGGCGATGATACCTGTGAGCTTTCTTAAGCCCTGGCTCATGAGTCTTGCCTGAAGACCTACATGGGAATCACCCATCTCACCCTCGATCTCAGCTCTCGGAACAAGTGCTGCAACCGAGTCGATAACGATTACGTCGATACAGCCGGATCTTACGAGCGTCTCTGTGATATCGAGAGCCTGCTCACCTGTATCAGGCTGCGAGAGCAGAAGATTGTCTACATCAACACCGATGATAGAAGCATAGTTAGGGTCAAGTGCATGCTCTGCATCGATGAATGCGCAGGTTCCTCCCATCTTCTGTGCTTCTGCAACACAGTGAAGGGCAACTGTTGTCTTACCGGAAGACTCAGGTCCGTAGATCTCAATGATTCTTCCCCTCGGAAGTCCGCCGACTCCCAAAGCTATATCAAGGCTCAATGCGCCTGTAGGAATTGTCTCAATGTCAGTCTGCTGCTGGTCACCGAGTCTCATAACAGAGCCCTTGCCGAACTGCTTCTCGATCTGGGACATAGCAGCTTCAAGAGCCTTCTTACGCGCCTCCTGATCATCTGACGATATTGACTGTACCTGCTGTTTGGATGCTTTATTCTTAGCCATTATTAAACTTCCTCCAAATAGAAACTAAACATTTGTTCACTGCTTTTCGAAAACATTCTACGAATAAAATACTACAAAGTCAACGCTTTGGAACCGACAAATGAACAAAATTTTCGACAATTTTCGACAAAGTTCCATTAATGGGACTTTCGCACCATACCGATTGCCTTATGTAACAGGTCTGTAGCCTCTTTAACTCTTAGGATTACGGACAATGCGAAGTACAAAGCAAAACCTGCCGCAGCTTCGACCGCAAGATAGATCAACTCATAGATCTTACCCGCCGGATGCTCATAATAATTGACCAACAGGATAAGACTTAACATCATCAAGATCAGGGTAACGACGCTCTTAAGAATGAATCCGAGCATCTTCCTGGGACGGAGATCCTTATTGAGACAGTAAACAACACAAAGCACCGTCATCTGAAGGATACTTGTAATTGAATAAGCCGCCGTAAGGCCGTAAGCGCCCAATACCGGCATAAGAACCGAACAGCATATAGGATTTGATAATAGTCCTATACAGCCTGCGAACAAAGGCACATTAGTCTTACCTATGGCATAGAACGCCTGGTTCATAATAAACACAACCGAATGCGTAATGATCGCGATGGAGTAACCGAACAAAAGCTGGCCTGCTCTTACAGCATCGATATCCCTGTAAGCCGAACTCCACTGGAATATTGCCTTAATAACGTCTGTATTCAAAGCAGCCATAATACCCGCAGACGGAATCGTAAGAAACAAAGCGCTCTTAAGTCTCGAAGACAAAAGCTCGGATGCACCCTTGTAGTCACCTTTGCCGTAGTACTCAGCAAGAGAAGGAAGCATAACGTTACCTATGGCGACAGCGAATATACCGTAAGGAAGCTGCCATGTCGTGGAAGCATTTCGAAGTGCATAGATGTAACCGTCATCAGGAAGCTTCATGGCGTAATAATTAAGTATCAGCATGTTGATCTGTACTACAGAAGCCGATATCAGGATAGGCATAGCTCTTCTTACGAGTTTATGGAAATCCTTGTCGCCGGGAGCCCAGATAAACTTAAACTGCTTGAGTTTATCGCGTCCTATAAGGGCCTGATACAGGAAGTAAACCACGGCGGCACACATGATGCCGAACGTAGTCCACATAAGCTTGGATCTGCTGTTGCCGGCAAATACGATGATCGCCATAAGAACGCACATGTTATAGATCGTAGGTCCGAATGCAGTGGAACCGAATCTTTTATATGCATTAAGGATACCTATACACAATGCGGCGAGCATCATGAATATAATCTGAGGGAACAGCCACTTGGAAGCTGAAGAGGCAAGGCTTAACGTCATTGCATTCTCGGTATCGCTGCTGTAGATAGCATAAAGCTGATCAGAAAAGATCGTACCGAGTGTACATACAGTTATAAGAAGCAGAGCAAAGAACGAGATAAAGATGCTTACCGTCCGTACTCCTTCCTTCTCTTTTCCCGAAGCGACCGCAGCCGACAGTGAAGGTGTTATCGCAGACTGAATGGAGCCGCCGATAAGAAGGTTATACACAAGATCAGGAATGGTAAAAGCAAGCGTAAAGCTGTCTCTGTAGACAGGATCGCTGAATCTGATTCCAACAAAGATGTCTCTTAAGAAACCGGAACCTTTAGAAAAAACAAGACCCACCATAACGAGTATGGTGGAAAGGATAATGCTGTTACCTGTCAGCCTCTTGTTCTTGTGTCTGCTGTCGGTCATAACCTTGAAGCTCTGTTATACAAAAGATCATAAGCGTAATCTCTTGTACACATGCGGATGTTATCTCTGGTGCCGATAAAACGCTCGTGCATAGAGCCTGAACCGTTCTTATCAGCAAAACCGATATATACGGTTCCGCAGGGCGTACCGTCTTCCCCGTCTCCGGGACCGGCATAACCTGTTACCGAAACTGCAATATCTGCATGAGATAAACGTAAAGCACCTTCAGCCATTGCCACTGCACATTCTGAAGAAACTGCTGTCTTTGTCTTTATTACGTCGGCAGGAACACCCAACACCGACATCTTATAATCATCGGAATACGATACTATACTGCCTTCAAAAACATCTGAAGCTCCGGGAACGTCAACGATTCCGCTGGCGATCATGCCTCCGGTAAGGCTCTCGGCAAATGTGCACTTTAAGCCTTTATTACGAAGATAATCGATCAATTCTCTTGCACTTACAGATTTCATACTTCACCGTTCCTCGCTTTGATCTCGAGCCAGTCTGTCTCGGTAATAAGAACTCGTCTCGGCTTACTTCCTTCGAAGGGGCCGACATATCCTTTCTGCTCCATAACATCGATAAGTCTTCCCGCTCTTGCATAACCTACACCCAAGCGTCTCTGAAGTATTGATACACTTGCATTCTTTGCCTGGAGAATGGTATCAACGGCAGCAGAAAGGAGCTCGTCTTCACCGCTGTCATCCGAATTACCGGGAACTCCTTCGGTCTTTCCGGTTCCTTCACCATTTGCGATCTTCTTTATGGTCTCATCGATATTGCTGTCGTAAAGAGCTCCGTATCTTTGCTTCAGGAATTCAACCGAAGCCTGTACTTCGCCGTCAGATACGAATGCCCCCTGGCCTCTTATGGGCTTAGGAGCACCAAGAGGGCTGTAGAGCATGTCACCTCTACCGAGAAGCTTCTCGGCACCGATGGTATCAAGAATGGTTCGGCTGTCGACACCGGATGCAACGGAGAACGCAATTCTTGAAGGAACGTTACTCTTGATAACACCCGTAATTACATCAACAGACGGTCTCTGGGTAGCAATGATCATATGCATTCCGCACGCTCTTGCCATGGCAGCAAGTCGTCCGATCTGCGTCTCGACTTCGTTCTTGGCGACAGCCATCAGATCAGCAAGCTCATCGATGATAATGAGTATAAGCGGAAGCGGCTCTTCATCGTCGTCAAGGCACATATTGTATCCCTTGATATCTCTTACTTCCTTCTCAGCGAAAAGCTTATATCTTCTTTCCATCTCTGCTACGGCCCACCCGTTATATACGGAAAGCTCAACGACCTTAGGATCGATGAGTATCATCTTAACGTCTCTCGGAGAAGCCTTGCAAAGGATACTCACGAGAATTGAGTTGATACATACCGACTTACCGGAACCTGTAGCACCTGCGATGAGCATATGAGGCATCTTCGCGATATCACAATATACGGGCTTGCCCGGAATATCCTTACCGAGACCTACAGTCAAAGGTGAAGACTTTCTGAATTCAGGTGTATCAAGTACATTTCCGAGATAAACAGCCGATGTCTTCTCATTAGGGATCTCGATACCGATAGCACTCTTTCCGGGGATAGGAGCCTCGATTCTGACAGCAGTTGCAGCCATCGCAAGGGCGATATCATCTTCGAGGGACTTAACCTTGGATACCTTAACTCCCTGTCCTATCGTAACTTCAAATCGTGTTATGGCAGGTCCGTGAGTAATGTTATTTACCTTAGCATCCGTTATGCCGAATGTCTTAAGTGTATTCTCGAGAGCAGTTGCCTTTTCGCGCAGCTTCTCGTTGCTTTCCGTAGTATTCTTGTTGCTCTTATCCTTGGCAAGCGTGTTAATGGGAACAGGCCTGTAGTTCTTGAAGCCGTTGGCCTTGATCCTCTTCCCCTCCTTCTGAGCCGAAGAGGAAGTAACTTCGACAGCAGCCTCCGGAACAGCTTTCTTAGCCTCGGAAGTATCGACGATACGGCCTTCCATAGCGGTATAGCCCTCGGTATCGTCAGTGGTCTCATTAATCTTAATAGGAGAATCATCAGCGATCTGCTCCTTAGGCATACCTATAGGAACACCCGGGACATGCGGAGCTCTTACGGCAGGCTTCTCCTCCTCATAATAAAAGGCAGAACTGTCGTCGATCTCGTAAGGCATATCATCTTCGGGAACATAATAGCCGCCTGCTGCAGGTCTTTGACTGTAATCATCGCTGAAGTTGGAATTATCGGGATATGTGGCATCAGACAAATCGTAGAAATCCTGTTTCTTAGTATTCTGCAGGAAATCAGGCTCGTCTATCTTCTTGCCGGGAGCTCTCATACGGCTTCCGTGAGGATTGG
>CADAXO010000063.1:10500-16454 GCA_902791885.1 Oscillospiraceae bacterium
GCACCGAAAGCGGGATCCGACATATCAGTAAAGCCGGACTTGCTGTCTACGGGAAGCGTACGGTTGAAAGGGTCCTGAACGTTATATGAATTCTTGTCGAATACGGGAGAAACACCTGAAACCGGCGCCTGTACGAAAGGATTCGTTCCGTAAGCCTGACCGTTGCCCGCAGGACGCTGTGCCTGAGGAGCACGTCTTTGAACGTGACGCTGGGCCGCTCTTCTGGCGTTATTGTTTCTTACGGCATTACCGACAGCCTTAGCTGTCTTCTTGACCGTTTTCTTAAGCGATATATGGAAAACAAGGATAATCTGAGAAGCAATAAGTCCGATAAGGACAACAATAGATGCGATCTTGCCGCATACTGTATTGAGGGAAACAGCAAGAAGCCCACCCAGTATTCCTCCGGGGATTACTTTATTGCCGTTAACGGGAGTGATCAAAGTTGCATCAGAACCGGACTTCCAAAGCATTGCGATAGCTTCGGATGCCTTATACTTCTGGTCTGCATCAGACATACAAAGCGATTTGAAGTAGATAAAATCCATCGTGATAACGGAAAGCAACGCCGACAGACAGATAAGGAAAATGATCACCGATCTTATACGGATCGGTGAAACGCCTTTTCTTTTCTCGATAAAGAAATCGATTGAAGCGTAAAGAAGGAAAACAGGGATCATGAATGCGGAGGATCCGATAAAGCCGCCGCCGACTGTCTTCAGAAGATTTCCGAGGACTCCTGTTACATCACCGGGAAGATAATACAAGAGAATAAGCGCTATTGCGCAGAAAAAAAGAACTATTCCCGTTACTTCTCTTTTACTCTCAAAGTTATTCAAATACCAAGTCTCCTTGCAGCTTTATATATGCAAAGCTGCGTCTTACTGTCACTGATCTTACCGTCTTCCGCCAGCTTGAGAAGTTCCAAAAGAGGTATCTTCTCGACATTAAGGAACTCACCTTCGTCGAGTTTCTGACCTTTCTGCTTCAATCCCCTTGCCATAAAAAGCCAGATAACTTCACTGTCGTATCCCGGGGACGCGATCATCCCGCCGAACGATGTGATCTCAGAAGCCTCGAATCCCGTCTCCTCGAGAAGTTCCCTCGTTGCACATGAAAGCGGCTCTTCACCGGGTTCAAGCTTGCCCGCAGGTACTTCGAGAAGCAATTCTTCAAAAGGGCTTCTGAACTGTCTGACCATATAGCAATTGAGATCATCATCTATCGGAAGCACACATGCACCTCCGTGATGGAGAACGATCTCTCTTTTGGCAGTCCTTCCGTCAGGCAGACTGACCGTCTTTACAATTGTATCAAAAACTCTCCCGTGGAATATGACTTCAGAGTCTTTTGTTGTTTCAATTAAGTTACGATATCGCTCTTCCATCAGCTATCCTTCGCATACTTTCTGGACTGCTCGACTGCAAGCTCATCACACCTGTTATTGAACTCGTTATCAGCATGTCCCTTGACCTTGATAAACTCGACTTTGTGGAAATTGGTAAGCTTAAGAAGCTCCTCCCAAAGGTCTTTATTCGCTACAGGATCCTTGGCACTGTTGACCCAGCCTCTCTTCTGCCAGCCCTCGATCCAGTGCTGATTGAAAGCGTTAACGACATAAGCACTGTCGGAATAAAGCTTGACGTCGCAAGGTCTCGTAAGAAGTGCAAGACTCTTGATCACGGCCATAAGTTCCATTCTGTTATTGGTGGTATGCGCTTCTCCCCCGCTTATCTCGCGGCTGACGCCGGAAGCTGACAGGATGGCACCCCAGCCGCCGGGACCGGGATTACCTGAACATGCGCCGTCTGTGTATATCGTTACTTTGGTAAGTTCCGCCATCAGTTTCCCTGCATCTTACGTGTCTTCTCGGCAGCAGCAGTAACTGACTTGATCACTGCATTTCTGAAGCCGTTCTCTTCGAGAGCCATGACACCTTCGATAGTAGTTCCTGCAGGACTTGTAACCTGATCCTTAAGGACTGCGGGATGAACACCGGTATCGAGACAAAGCTTACCTGAACCTGCAACAGTTGCAGCTGCAATCTTAAGAGCATCAGCTCTCTTGATACCGAGTGCTACAGCAGCATCACTCATGGCTTCGATAAAGAGCATTACGTAAGCAGGACCTGTACCGGAAACACATCCGATAGCATCGAGAGTCTTCTCATCACATAAAACAACGATACCGCATGTCTCGAAAAGCTTCTGTACAAAAGCTGTCTCTTCCTCATTCAATCCGACAGGACAGATAGCTGAAACTCCGCTTCCTACCTGTGCGGGTGTATTAGGCATGATTCTTACGAACTTTCTGCCTCTTAAGATACTATCAATCCTTGAAGTTGTAACTGCAGCCGCTATGGACAAAACTATCGTATTCTCTCCGAGAGAATCCTTAATCCCCTTCAAAGTATCATCAAAGTGCTGGGGCTTTACAGCCATCAACACATAATCACTGTCCTTAACGTCATTATTGGGATCTTCAGACTTATTTACGCCGAATTCTTCAGCAGTCTTCACGGCTGCTTCATTAATTATGTCATAGACAAAAACTTCCTCTGACTTAAGCACTCCACCGCTGACAAAGCCCCTAATCAGGGCTCTTCCCATATTGCCTGCTCCGATTACCGTAAGCTTCATAATCCGTACCTCTTATTATTAATATAAAAAGCATGATAACATTACGCTTGACATGTTGCAAACCTAACTGTAAACTACTATCCGTTGCGTACAGGGGAGTGGCTCAACGGTAGAGCAGCGGTCTCCAAAACCGCCGGTTGCGCGTTCGAATCGTGTCTCCCCTGCCAAACAAAAAATCAAGATTGGCCGTTGGCATGATATCGAATGCCAGATAGTTAACGTCGCCGGTTATTATCGATACCCTGTATGCGACGTCCTGTCTTAC
Organism: Oscillospiraceae bacterium; assembly: GCA_902791885.1. Next base: position 13,405 of record CADAXO010000063.1, read on the forward strand.
CGTAAACTCATTGGTTCCCATATTCTCAACCGCATGGCTTATAAGAAGCTGAACGTCATGGTCAGATACATCAGGCATAAACGTCTGCAGATAACTACCAAAGAATATATAGATGAAGTTGATGTAGTTGGGATCACTGTAATTTTCAGCATCAAGACTTGCCATTACTCTTAAGGCAACTATCTCACCGTTGGACTTAAGAGCGCTTCCCTGAATAGCCGTACTGAAATTAGTAGCCGTATTGGGGATCGCAGCATAGAAATAGATATACTTGTCGTTCTGCTTATTCTGAGCTTCACCGGCAGCTGTCAGAGAGACATTGGAAGACTCCTGGTATGTAACTTCCGGAATAGCGAAGTTATAAGGCATCAGGACAGAGTTATAAAGACCTGTAGTCTGATACTGAGTTCTGTAGTCATCTATTGTAATACCGAGTGTCTTAACAGAGAACATCGGAACTACAAATTTTACAACTGCGAGTACAATAGCGATAACAATACAAAGAATACAGGCCGGTATTATCGGATCCTTCTTGCACTTGTCGATAAAAGTCGTCTTACCGGAATTATTCTTGTTATTTCCTGAAGCCTTCTCAGAAGCTTCCTTCTCCTTCTGCTTCTTCGCCTTCTTCTCGGCAACTATCTTCTTAACACGCTCACCCTTGGACTTGTTAAGCACTTCCAGGGCACGTTCGTATTCCTCGTTATCAGTTATCTCATCAGAGAGCTTCTCTTTATCTTCGGCCATTTGTTATACCTCATTTCTTAAGCGATGTAATTTTAATATGTTTGCATAATCGCTTCAACTATTTTATTCTTTTGGCATCTTAACGGTGAGGTGAATTTATGGCACACGTGCTTGTAGCCGGAGGATCAAGAGGCATCGGCGCTTCCACAGTTGAGCGCTTTGTTAATGAAGGCTTTGATGTAAGCTATTTCTATAAGCATGCGCCCGGAAGCTTGGGGTTTCCTATTAAAGCCGATGTTGAAGTCGAAGAAGACATCAAAAACGGCGTTAAAGCTGCAACAGATAAGTTCGGTCCCGTAGATATCCTCGTATACTGCGCAGGAATTAGTCTCACCGGTCTTACTACAGACTTTTCTTACGACGACTATCAGCATGTAATGAACACCAATTTCGGCGGGCTTTTCGCCGTGTGCAAGGAGATAATCCCTTCCATGGTCTCTGCCAAGAAAGGCGTAATCACGGCAGTCTCCTCCATGTGGGGACAGACCGGCGCCTCATGCGAGTCGCTCTACGCCGCATCGAAAGGCGCAGTCGACGCTTATGTTAAATCCCTTGCTAAAGAACTCGGACCTTCGGGTATCCGCGTCAACGCCGTATCCCCCGGAGTCATCGACACCGACATGATGAATGAATATTCGGACGAAGATAAGGAGAGCCTCAAGAATGAGACTCCCCTTCAAAGAATCGGAAAACCTTCCGATGTTGCCAATCTTATATTCGATCTGTCTTCCGACAGGTCATCATTTGTTACCGGCCAGATAATCGGTATTAACGGCGGCTTCCTTATTTGATCGACTTAGCTACTGCGTCGAACTGATCCTGTATATTCTTGTCAGGTTCCTTTGTAATAAGAGAAACCACGATTACAAGGATTACGTTCAGGATGAAAGCGGGAAGCAGCTCATAAATATTGAGCCATGTGTCAGCGAACTGAACTCTGACGATGAACTTCCAGATGAAGATCAAAGCACCTCCGCCGATCATTCCGCTTAAGATACCCCACTTGTTTGCTCTCTTCCAGAACAAAGCGAAAAGTATTGCAGGTCCGAATGTGGCACCGAAGCCCGCCCAAGCGAAGGATACGATCCTGAATACGGAAGAATCAGGATTCAGTGCAAGGAATACTGCGACAGCCGAAATTACAAGAACCATTACACGTGCAAGCCAGATAGATGTCTTCTGACTGATCTTAACTCCGAAGAATTCCTGAACAATATTCTGTGTAACGGAAGATGTAGCAGCAAGAAGCTGTGAATCGGAAGTGGACATTGCGGATGCGAGGATACCTGCAAGGATTACACCGCCTACGATAGCGGGAAGCACTCCGTAAGTAGAGATCTTCTGAGCAATATCGATAATGATACGCTCGGCATCGGATGTAGCAGCATACTCAGGAACAACACCGCTCTTCATAAGAGAATAGCCGCATACACCGATAAGAATTGCTACGCTCATTGAGATAACAACCCAGATCGAACCGACTCTTCTTGAGATATGAAGCTTGTTCTCATCCTCGATAGCCATAAATCGAAGAATGATATGAGGCATTCCGAAGTAACCTAAGCCCCATGCAAGTGTAGATGCGATGGGAAGTGCACCGTATGAACCGACAGAACCGTCAGTTACGTTACAGCCCTTAAAGATATCAAGGAAACCTTCGACGCTCTTTGCGTTACCGAAGATTGTGTCGGCACCGCACACCTTAAAGGAGAATCCGAGTACGACTACAAGAGCTATCGTCATGATAATACTCTGGATAAAGTCAGTTGTTGAAGCGGCAAGGAATCCGCCGAGGATACAGTAAAGAGCTATAACCAAAGCACAGATAACCATTGCGGTTAAGTAGTCAATATTGAAGATCGATGAGAACAGCTTACCGCAGCCTACGAAGCCTGAAGCTGTATAAGGAACGAAGAAAACTACGATGAAGATCGCAGAGATCAAAGTAAGGATCTTGTTATCGTCACCGAATCTTTTCGAGAAGAAGTCAGGGATAGTAACAGCAGACACGAAGTCTCTTAGCAACAAAAAGCCAGTTAAGATACGTACCGATCGCAAGACCTATGGCTGTCCATGTGGCTTCTGCAAGGCCCGTGATAAGAGCAAGACCCGGAAGTCCCAACAGAAGCCATGAACTCATGTCCGATGCCTCTGCGCTCATCGCAGTTACAAGCGGTCCGAGTTTTCTTCCGCCGAGATAGAAGTCATCAGTGCTCTTATTCTTCTTACTGAATACAGCACCGATCACGATCATCATAATCAGATAACAAATTATGGTGATCAGAATGAAAATTGATGTAGAA
>CADAXO010000064.1:0-5682 GCA_902791885.1 Oscillospiraceae bacterium
TCATTTTGGTACTGTAAACAAGTGGTTTTACAGGACTAAAACTTCAAAAGCCGCCATATGGTACTATGATTTCTTGAATTTTACAGTACCATATGCCGTCTTCACGTGAAATGGTACTGTAGTCAACTGTAACTCTTTCCCGGTTGGTTCGTGATGTACTTCAGATATTCTCAGAGATAGCCACCGCAGCGCAGTGCCGCCGCAATTACGCGTAGCCTTTGACCAGCTCTTTGACTGAAACTACTTTGTCTGCGAGTGAGACGATCACGCCCTCGATGGATGTGGGCGGAAGGAATGTTATCGGGAACATGTGCCTGGAGATACTGTCGTAGAACTTGTTGCCCATGCCGGGGAGCATCTCTCTCGCGATCCTGGCGGAGTCCGCGGGGTGGTGCAGTACTGTTGTGAGCTCGTTCTTAAACTTCTCATGGCGGCCGACGATGCCGAGGTCATGAGCGAGTGCCGCCATTACGACCTGCTTCTCGTCGGAATATATGGATACGCGGCCGATCTTTCTGCAGATATTCAGCGCCGTGACTGCGACTCTCTCGGAATGATCGCCGACGGTTGTCTTTCTATGGTGGGTCTGCTCCTTAGCCTGACGGTAAAGGTCTGTACTTACGATGTCTTCCCCATACTGGTAAACATCATCCAATGCGAGGGCTTTTCTCTCTTCACGGCGTTCTTTTCTTGTACTCATGGCTGACCCTTTCCGCAATGCTGCCCGGTAATCAGAATGTCAATTCCCGTTGTAATTCTCGGTGATCTCCTTACATGTTGAGAGGAAATCGAGAGTTATCTTTCTTAAGCGGTAAGACAGATGGCGGAGGATCATGTCGATCTTCGCGGGGTTGGACTTGAACATGGACTCGAGGTCTTCCTGATATACGATCTCAACGACTGTCTCGTCAGATTCGGAAACTGCGGTATCGCCTCTGGGGTCGGAACCCAACATGCCCATCTCACCGAAGATTGCAACGGCCTTGAGCTCAGCGGACTTAACCTCATCCTTAAGACGGAAGTGATTGTAGATGCTGACCTCGCCGCCCTTAAGGATATAAAGGCCCTTGCTGACTTCGCCTTCCTTATAGAAGATCTTGCCCTTTGTGAAAGTCTCGGTCTTGCCGGAGTTATCATCCTTGAAATTCTCGAATGCCTTCTTCAAAGCATCTTCATTCGGCTCGTTCATCTTGTTCTTATTGTTCTGATAGATATCGATATGCTTCTTGATCTTGGAGAACAAGGACTTCTTCTTGCCTTCTTCAGTCGCGCGGACTTCATCAAGGAGCTTCTTGGCATCATAATAGTCGTTGGTCATGGAGCTGATCCTCTTCGCGAGGTGCTTCATGAGGGACATGATCTGATCGGGGTTCTCTGTAAAGTAACTGCTTAATTCATCACCGGGGATCTCGACAACCGTTACATTTCCGATAGCTACGATCGTGGCACTTCTGGGATATTCCTCGATGATCGCCATCTCGCCGAAGTATTCACCTGCTTCAAGGACTGCGAGTCTCATCGGATCACTCTTGCCGTACTCAGCATATACACCGGCCTTGCCGTCAATGATACGGAAGAAACTCTTACCGATATCGCCTTCTTTGATGATTACTTCGCCCTGACGGAATGTCTTCTCTGCTAAACCCATACTTCATATGCCCTTTCGTATATGATTGTTTAATGAAGAACTCACTCTTTTTATTATAACCTATTTCGGACTACAGTTGGATGAGAAGATTATTCAATCCCAGCGAAGGAATATATCTGACATCCTTTGCAAGACCCGCGATTATCCTGATCCCGAGACCTTCGGACGGGTTATCGGGATTGTTTTTCTCCAGCCATTCGAGAGGGTCGAACATCGCGCCGTCGTCTCTTATTCGGATGGTCATCTTGTCCGGGTGACAGATGACTCTGATCTCGACATTTACGCTTTTCGAGCGCTTGTTGCCGTGAGCGATGCTGTTGCCCGCCATCTCCTCGATGAAGAGCCCGGTGTTGTAAGCGACCTTCATGTCCCTGCCGCGCGACTTAACGAACTCCGTAACTTCAGCAGAGACTGCGACCACCTCCTCCATGGTGTTCATCGAAGCCTCAAAAAGGTCTTCCTTGCGCGCGCCGAAGTCTTCGGGCAGAAGGACGAGGTCTGAGGTCTTAAGCGAGAACTTGCGGTTCACGATAGCAGGGATGATGTAGCAGCTTAAGAAAGTCAGCGCACCCGCCGCGATAAGGCCGATCTCGAAGCCTGTTACGCCGAACGCGAGACCCAAGCCGAGCGCACACGCTATCGGCAGAATGCCTTCACGAAGCGCAACGAAAATGTAGTTGATAACGTTCCTCCTCGTGCCCTGGTACACACCGCTTTGAGGGAAGGCACTGATGTTAAGGAACGAACTTGCTGCCATGACTCTGATAAACGTCGAGGCGTACTCCAAAGCCTCGGGCGACTCGGAATCGAGGAAGCCTCTTGCCGCCAGGTTCGAACCCAACGCGAGAATACCTGATATACCCAAAAGTATCAGCGTCGACAGCACAGTCGCGGTCCTTAATGTCTTCACGATTCCGTTTCTGTCCTCCTCGCCGTAAAGGAAACTCGAGACTGTGGTCGAGGTCAGGTAGAAGCCCAGGGAGATCGCCTGCACTATCGAGAAAAGCGAGTTCGCCGCCGAGAAGCCCGCTACCGTCATGCTGGAGCCGATCGTAAGCAGGAAAGCATTGAAGATCATTACTCTTATAGCACTGCTGCCCATGGAAACACAGCTCGGAATCCCGCACAAAACGATGTCCTTAAGATGCTTCGCGTCAGGCTCCTTGAACGAGAACTTCAGGATCCTGTCCTTCCTGATAAAGTGCGTGCATACAACGAGGAAACCTACAGCCTGGCTCATCGCGGTAGCAATCGCCATTCCGAACATTCCGCCGTGGAACACGGTAACGTTAAGCGCATCGAAAAGCACATCACTTAAAAGCGTCGCGAACATCGAAGCCACGCCTCTGCCCTTGTCGTTGTCGATGATCATGAGACCCGACAGACCGATCGTGAAACACATCGGCATTACAGCAAGTGAGAAACCTTTAAGATATTCATAGACCATCTCGATGATCTCGGGATTATTAGTCCTGGCGCCTAAGGCATTGGCGATTCCGCCGGATGCAAAGTAGAGAGTCAGACATCCCGTACCTGTCAACGCGAGCATTCCGATCATTCCGATGCTGAATACTTTATTGACCATATCCTTACGGGCCATGCCCATATAGCGGGTGCATACTACGCCGAGTCCCGGTCCCATAAGGGCTCCCAATATATTAACTATCATTGTGACCGGCTGAACGAGACCCGCCGCGGTTACGGCATCAGGACCTAAGAACTGTCCGGTGAAGACTGCATCGATCAGAACGCAGGCGATACTCAGAAGAACGCCCATTCCGCTGATTATCCAAACACCTATGAATGTCTTTCTGATAAGCCGGTCGCTGGTGTTCATATAGACAGACCCCCAAATCCGTTAGATCTCACTAATTAATATTGTAATAGTCAGGGGGCTGATGACAGGTGAACAAACCGTTAAACAAATATAACTATTACGGAAACGGATCGCCGCCGAATATCCATGCGTAAAGAAATATATAACCTACGACCATCCACGGAAGGACCGCCCACGCGATCGTGCCGGTAAGGAAAGCGTAATCCCTTCTTTTCTTAGTTATGGAGATAATGAACAGGACGATGCCCACAGCGATAACCAGGAAGTAGCCGATGCCGGAGAGTGCTGACATTATCTCGGGTGTCTCCTCGATGCCCGCGAATGCGAGATAGCTTTGAATGGAATAAAGCATAAATATCGCAGCGGGCATTGCGGTCCACGCGATCGATATCCCGAGAAGGCATCTGTTCTTCCTTTTGACTATTCCGAGGATTATCAGACCGAGATATAAAGCGATTATCGGCGACCAACCAAGAAGCATTTCCATCGTCTCCACCTCCTTATAGTGTAAATTTACACTATTTGTGTAGAAATTGCAACAAGCAAAAACCCCGGCATTCAACCGGGGTTATTAACTATAAACTGTTATATTAGAAGTTCAGCGATTACGCCTTATCCAGGCCCATCTTCTCGAGATACTCTGCGGCATCGTCGATCTCTTCATCCATGTCGCTTCCGACGTCAACATTGACAGGCGGCTTCTTGAAGAAGATATCGTACATGATAGGCACGATATAGAGCGTCATGAGAGTGGCATATGTAAGACCGCCGGATATAACGATCGCCATACCTTTACCGAGCTGTGAAGCCATTCCGCTTCCGAATATCATCATGGACATAGCAAGGATGGTCGTAAGAGCTGTCATGAGGATAGGTCTCATTCTGGTGATACCTGTAGCGACCAGAGCCTCATGTCTGTCCAGACCGCCGATTCGCAGCTGGTTAACATAATCGACGAACACGATACCGTTATTAACGACCGTACCCATCAGGATTACGAATCCCAGCATCGACAGCATCGATAACTGTTCTCCTGCGATAAGAAGACCGATCATACCGCCGGTAAACGCCAGAGGGATCGTGAACAGGATGATGAACGGTGATAACAAACTCTGGAACTGCGCAACCATTACAAGGTAGATAAACAGAAGTCCGAGCGCTGCCATCTCTAACATCTGAACGATGAGTTCATTAACCTCTTCAGACTCACCGGAGATCTCGACAGAATACCCGTCGGGCAATGTTCTTCCGTACTCTTCGATCTTAGGCTCGAGCTCTCTTGCAACCAGTGTGGCGTTATAACCCTCAGCCATGTGGGACGATACGTTTACATATCTTGAAAGGTTCTCTCTGGTGATCGATGAAGACGAAACTGTCTCGACAACAGTCGCGAACTCAGAAAGCTTGTGGATCTCGGGACCGTCGTCTTCCTCATCGCCGCCGATCGAGACAACAGAATCAGTCGAGGTCGAAGTATCAGCCGCAGCTGCACCGCCACCCATATACTCCTCATACATAGCTTCAAGATCGGACATGGACATGCCGGACATACTTGCAAGACCCGACATGCCGGACATACCGGACATTCCCGACATGCTTGACATACCGGACATTCCGGATGCCGCACTTGCAAGATCAACTGTCTCGAATTCAACATCGAGCAGGTTCTCTCTTGTAAGCTCATCAACTTCATCGAGGATGCTTACAGTCATCTCATTGCCGTCGACTGTTATCGTTACGGCGTTGACGCTTGATGCGGTGCGGGCTGCGATGCCTGCATAGATCTGAGCAACTGTAAGCCCGTATTCCATCGCCTTATCGCGGTCGATAACAACCTGCAAAGTCGGCTCACCTTCGGAAAATGCATCACTTACGTCGATGAGACCTTCCTGGCCCTCCATGATGCCGCGGACGTCGGCGCTGATCCTTTCGAGCTCATCAAAGTCATTACCTGAAACAACTACGGTTATGCCGGAAGAACCCGTAAGCATGGACGAGTCGCCCATGGCACTTCCCGCGGAAGCCTCAACTTCACAGCCCGAATCTGCGGTAGCTTCTTCGATCCGATCAACTATCGCATTCATCTCGGATGCCGATGTACCCTCGGGTGCAAGTGCATAGCAGTTATATGTGCCGTATCTTCCGGATGAAAGCCCGGACAGGAACAGCATTGTGTTCTCGGAACTCATGATACCCA